>NZ_JBNNXT010000016.1:0-108701 GCF_052873815.1 Photobacterium sp. DNB23_23_1
TCGAATCCCTCTTCACCGACCACTATATAAAGCCTCAGTCGAAAGACTGGGGCTTTTTTCATTTCTGTAGCTGTTGAATAGCGCCGTTTGGTCGCGCATCTCTGCTCTTAGGTATGGTGGACCAGAGGGTCGGGGGTTCCCTGATTCCTTATCTTGGCCTCTTCACCGACCACTATTTAAAAATAGTGGCAAGTTCATACAGCCATTATTTATCGTCGGTGAATAGCGCAGCTTGGTAGCGCATCTCAGGATTTTGAGAATAGCGGACCAGAGGGTCGAGGTCTGGAAGCCCAGTCGCATCGAATCCCTCTTCACCGACCACTATATAAAGCCTCAGTCGAAAGACTGGGGCTTTTTTCATTTCTGTAGCTGTTGAATAGCGCCGTTTGGTCGCGCATCTCTGCTCTTAGGTATGGTGGACCAGAGGGTCGGGGGTTCCCTGATTCCTTATCTTGGCCTCTTCACCGACCACTATTAAAAAATAGTGGCAAGCTCATACAGCCATTATTTATCGTCGGTGAATAGTGCAGCTTGGTAGCGCATCTCAGGATTTTGAGAATAGCGGACCAGAGGGTCGAGGTCTGGAAGCCCAGTCGCATCGAATCCCTCTTCACCGACCACTATATAAAGCCTCAGTCGAAAGACTGGGGCTTTTTTCATTTCTGTAGCTGTTGAGTAGCGCCGTTTGGTCGCGCATCTCTGGCCCTTTTTTAACCGCAAGAACCCTGCTCGCTTTGGCTCAGCTGCTTGATTGAAAAGCCCTGTTGCTTGAGCAGCTCGGGAAGCCCTTCCTCTCCTAATAGATGCATCGCACCGACCACGATCAAGAACTTGCCCCGCTGATACGTCGGATCGTTTGTTAGTTGTTTTGCCCAGTCGTGGTTGCGGTCGTTGATAAGGGCAGCGTCGGTTTCGTCGGTGTACTGGCTGTCATCAAACAGGGTTGCGAGCTGTTGTTGATCTCCGGCCTGCCAGGCACTGATCAGACAAGAGAGCTGATTGGTCATCTCTTCCCACTCATTGACCGTCGTCATCAGAAGATCTTTACCGTGATCATCGAGTTGCTCCATCAAACGTAGTTGCTGTTCGATGCTTTCCAGCTCGAGGATAGGCATCTGTTTGGCCTGGGCGCGTTTGAGCAAGGTGATATCAATGCCTCTATCTGGACTCAGCCCAGCTTGCTCGGCCATCTTCATCTGTAGGCTGATGGCTGCCAACCAAGGTGGCGAGCTAAGCAGTGGTGAAGACGATATCCCAGCTTGTTTGGCAGTGGCAGCAAGCGACTGTTTCTCACTGTCTGTCAGCATCTGGGCCGTTGTTGCGATTGCTGGGTTGAGTTGTGCCGAGCTAGGTCTGAGGATATTGGCCTCAACGACGAGGGCATCGGCACTGTCCCAATGGGTGGTAAACGCTGTCGGCAGGGGGTAGAAGTTATCGTCACCGGCATGGATTGAGCCCAGGATGATAAATTGTCGATTGGCATTTTCAGCTTGCCAAACTAGAGGCTCGGCAACAACGCTGGTTGCGATGAAAGGCAGAAGTAACGCTGTATGGGTGAAGAGTGATTTCAGCATAGTGATCCTGTGAGCTGATATAACCAGTGATCTGTTTGTTATATCAGCTCATGACAGGGTCGGGTAGGCCTATTTTGGCTGGAGCCAGAACCACCAGACAATAAAGGCAATGGCAAGGGTGCCGATAATAGCGACCATGTTAACTCTCCATCTTAGGTTGTAGTCGGGTACCTGGTCGGTCTTCGCCATCAGGTTTGAATAGCCTTAACCGGTTGGCATTGCTGACAACGGTAATGGAAGACAGTGCCATGGCGGCACCTGCCACGACAGGGCTGAGCAGCGCGCCGGTGAACGGGAATAGGATCCCTGCTGCAATCGGAATACCCAGCGTGTTATACACAAAGGCGCCGAACAGATTTTGCTTCATATTTCGGAGCGTTGCCTTAGAGAGTTGCAATGCATCGGGTACACCATGGAGGGAGTGACGCACCAGAGTCAGCTGGGCACTCTCAATGGCGACATCACTGCCACTGCCCATTGCGATACCGATATCGGCTTGGGCTAAGGCTGGGGCATCATTGATGCCGTCACCGACCATGGCAATCCGTTTACCTTGTTGCTGGATCTTTGCCACTTCGCTGGCTTTACCGTCAGGCAGTACACCGGCGATGACATGGTCGATACCAGCCTGTCTGGCGATGGCATTGGCGGTTGTTGGAATATCACCCGTGAGCATGATGACCTCAAGGCCCATCTTCTTCATCCGTTTTATCGCTGCCACCGAATCATGACGGATCGGATCACTGACGGCCAGTAAGCCTGCCAGTTGGCCATCGACGGCAACATATATTGGCGTAGCCCCTTGTTCGCTGGCACTTTCGGCGGCTGAATTTGCGAGTACGAGAGCGATCTGGTGCTGGGCCATTAATTTCTGGTTGCCCAGTAACACGCTGTGGCCTGACACTTCGCCGCTGATGCCAAAGCCGGGCAGGGCCAGAAAATGTTGCTGCGGCTCTAGGCTGAGTGCTTCTGCTTTGGCAGCGTTAACAATAGCGGTTGCGAGGGGGTGCTCGGAACCTTGCTCAAGACTGGCTGCCAGTGTCAGCAGTTGCCCCTTGTTGAAGCCGTTATAACAGTTACTGTCGACAAGCGCAGGCTTACCTTCTGTCAAGGTACCGGTTTTGTCCAGCACTACAGTATTGATATCAGATGCGATTTGCAGCGCTTCAGCGTTACGGATCAATACCCCGTATTCAGCGGCGCGGCCAACGCCCACTGTGACCGACATCGGGGTCGCAAGACCCAGAGCACAAGGGCAGGCGATGATCAGCACGGTAGTGGCTGTTACCAACATATAGACTGATGAGGGTTCAGGTCCGAAGTAGTACCAGATCATGGCCGTGATGATAGCAATGATCATGACGGCTGGTACGAAAATAGCTGAAATAGAGTCTGCTAATCGTGCTAGTGCCGGCTTACTGCTTTGCGCTTGGCGGACCAACTCAATGATCCTTGCCAGCATAGTGTCGCGGCCAATTTTTTCTGCGGTAAACAGTAGGCTACCGTGCTGGTTGATAGTACCTGCATGGAGGGGATCGCCTGCTTTTTTATTGGCCGGGATCGGTTCACCGGTCAGCATTGACTCATCAATATAGCTTTGTCCGTCAAGGATAGTGCCATCGACTGGGACCTTGGCTCCGGGATGAAGACGCAAGACCATGCCGGTACGGACATCGGCAAGGGGGACTTCCCGCTCTTTGCCATTGTCCATGATGATGGCGGTTTGCGGCTGCAAATCCATTAGCTGCTCAAGTGCTTTGGAGGTCCGGCTGCGGGCACGAGCTTCCAAGGCATGGCCTAGGGTGATCAAACCTAAAATCATTGCCGAGGCTTCGAAATACACATGTCGGGCCTGCATCGGCAACCAGTCCGGCACCAGTACCACCAACATCGAATACAGCCAAGCCGCACCGGTTCCCAATGCAACCAGAGTGTCCATTGAAGCACGATGGTGCTTGAAGGCTTTCCAGGCATTGACGAAGAAATGCCTACCGACAGTGGCAAGCAGTAATAAAGTGATAAGACCAATGGCTCCCCAGCCTAGCTGGTCTGCTCTAGAGGTGATCATCATGCTGCCGCCAAATACTCCCCACGCCATGAGCGGGCCACCGACGGTCAGTGCAATATAGGCATTCTTGATATGCTGGCGGTAAACCTGTTCGTTCTGGGCCTGCTGGCGTTGACGACGTGTGAGTTCATCTTCTGATAGTTCAGCTTGATAGCCAGCATCTTCAATAGCTTGAATGATCAGATTACTTGATGCGCTACCGCTTACCAGCGCGGTTCTTTCGGCGAGATTGACACTAGTGGATGAGACGCCGGATACGCTGAGAATAGCTTTCTCGACAGAGCTGACGCAGCTGGCACAGGTCATACCCGACAAGATAAATTGTTGAGAGGTCACCTCGTCATTCTTTGTTGCATTGTCATTCTGTGACTGGCTGGTTTGCTGTGGGTTGCTGGTAGGTATGTCGTTTAATACCGCTTCAGGATTAACACTGATTTTGTTAGCAACACTTTCGCTTGCTGGCGAGGCGCTAAACCCAGCCGCTTCAATCAAACTGATAACCTCAGCCTGTCCCCGTGAGGTTTGTATGCTGGCATGGGTTTTGGTCACGGAGAAGCTTTCAATATCGGCGTGCTCTTTGAGCAAGGTTTCGACTTTGGCGACACATTTACCACAGCTCAGGCCCGACAGGGAGAGCTCGTAAGTGCGAGACGTAAGCTCAGATTGTTTTGTCTCATAAAAGGGCACGCTGAAGCCGAGTGATTCTATCAGCGCAATTAACTTCGGTTCAGGTAAACAACCGGTAGCGCTAAGCTCGGTCTTGCTGACGTCTGCTGAAAAGATCTCTGGGAGGCTGTCCAGTGCATCCTTGACCTTGCGTACACATTTGCCGCATGACAGGCCAGCGAGTGGTAGCTGGTAGTGGTAGCCTGCTTCGTATCCAAGCTGGGTGATGGCATCGACTGCCGCCTGTGGAGCAAAGTCGCCCCGTAGGTTAGCCCGCTCGGTATTGACATCAACGGACTCGATGCCCGGAATTTCAGTGAGGGCCGCTTTGATTTTATTGGCGCAATTCATGCAGCGCACTTTGCTTAGCGATAGGGTTAAGTCGACCATATTAAAGCCTTACTGGTGATACAGTTTGATTCACTTAAATCTATCTTAAAGCTTCCATCAACTGGAAGGTCAAATCATTTTGAGGTTTATCAAGAAAAGCGAAAATGGGCTTGTCACTGGCTCTAAGACAGCGAATACTAATAAGTATAACCTTCCATTAGCTGTAAGGATGAGTATGAATATCAGTGATGTCGCCCAACAAACCGGACTGACAGCCAAGACTATCCGCTTTTACGAGGATAAAGGCATTATTTCCCCCCCGGGCCGGGCGGCAAATGGCTATCGCCAGTACAGTGCCAAGCATATCGATGAGCTGCATTTGATCCGGCGCTCACGTTTGGTGGGCTTTACTTTGGATGAAGGCCGCGAGCTACTGGCTTTTTCCCGCGATCCACAGCGGCGCAGTGCCGACGTCAAAGCCAAGGCCGAACAAAAGCTGGTCGAGATTGACGAAAAGATCAAAGAGCTGCTGGAGATGAAG
The DNA here is from genome assembly GCF_052873815.1 of Photobacterium sp. DNB23_23_1. NCBI lineage: Bacteria > Pseudomonadati > Pseudomonadota > Gammaproteobacteria > Vibrionales > Vibrionaceae > Photobacterium > Photobacterium sp. DNB23_23_1. Next base: position 5,180 of record NZ_JBNNXT010000016.1, read on the forward strand.
CAGACTTTGGAGAGCCTGACCAAGCAGTGTCCGGGTGATGAGGGGGCGAGTTGTCCAATTATTGAAGGTCTATGCCGCAACGGCTGAGAAAAAGATAAGGCAGGGGTATATCCCTGCCTTGTTATTTCTGCATTGTCATCACTGGCTTCGAGTGGCTGTATGTACTCAGTAAAGCAGTGAGTAAAGTTGGCGGCGGTATTTGCTCGCCACAGCATTGCCTTGGCCAAGGGCTGCTAGAATGTCCATCATGCTCTTTTTCGCGGCACCATCGGCAAAGTTCATGTCTTGACGAAGTAGCTTGATCAATAGTTCCAGCGCCTCTTCTGCACGCTCAACTTGGCTATATTGCACTGCCAGTTCAAAGGTAATATCACGATTGTCAGGTTCAGCCGACAGTTTTTCTTCCAGCAGGCGGATTTCCGGAGAGTCGCTGGCTTGCTGGTGCAATTCCAGTTTCGCCATCAGGCCCTTGTACTTGGCATCTTGATCTTGCATTGGGATAGTGGCAAGTAAGGTTTCTGCCTCGTCAAACTGTGAAGTCCCCAGGAGGCATTCGGCAATTGCCAAGTTGATCACGCTGTTCTGAGCAAACTTAGTTGCCAGTTCACGCAGTACTGGCAAGGCTTCGTTGTACTGCTGGTTGTCGACTTGCTCCAAAGCCGCTTTTAAGGCGAGTTCTTCAGGGCTTGGAAGGTGTTTAGCCAGCATCTCGGCAAGGCTTTGTTCGGTTTGCGGCCCGGCAGCGCCATCAACGGGTTGGCCGTCTTTAAACACGGCGACTGTCGGTAGGCTACGTACACCAAACTGTCCTGCAACCATTGGTTGAGTTTCGCAGTTAAGGGTCGCAAGAGTGACCTGGCCTTGATAAGACGCTGCCAGCTTTTCCAAAATTTGATTAACTTCAGCAGTTTCAGGCATTGATGGGGCCCAAAAACTGATCACGACAGGGGTCTGCATCGATTGCTCGATCACCTGCTGAAGATTCTGTTCATTCAGTTCAATGGCTAGTTGGTCATACATGGGTTTATCTTCACTCCCTGGACTTCTGAAAAAGCGCGTAGGCCATAAATATCTTTGTTGAATTAGTTATGGGGGGGAAGGTGTGAATTTTCAAGGTGGGGCAGTGAGATGGTACTGGCAGGGATAAAATTAATCTGGGTAGGAGTGAGTCAATGGCGGGTCTTGAGTCAATACAGCAGAGGCTGGTGAAACCGGAGCGAATAAAAATGGAGAGCCCGGCTCTCCAGTTTTATTGAAACGTTAACAGCAATGCGAGTGTCACACACACACAAAGCATATTTATTTGGCGTAATGTCATTGTCACACCTTTCTTCTTTTTTTGTTTCGGAACGGTTATGGATGAAAATGAAGGTCTGTAGGGAGTAACCTTTAATTTACACTACAAGCTTAACCGTGCCGTGTGACATAAATATTACATTTCTTGTTTTTTTTGGCGGAAGCATTGTTTCCGCCCGGCAATTCCGTGTTTTTAAAGGTTTGTTCTTCCCCGATGGTGCTTTTTTGAACCCAGTTACTTATAACTAGCTATTTTTTATGAGGGTTTATTGAGCACCATTAACCTTGGCTATCATTGGGCTAAGGTGTTCAGTGTGTTAATCACTTTTGATTAACAGGGCGTCGAGCAGCCGAGTTGGCAAAATACGGCGTAGGAAGCCGAAAATGTATGTTGGCTGAGTAACATAGTATCGGGCTTTTGGCTCAGTGGTTTCCATGATGGCTTGTAATGGTTTCAAAACGGCCTCGGGGCCAAGGGTGAATTTGCCTGATGGTGACTTTTTGCCCAGTCGGCCTAGGGTGTTCTGATAGTTGGCCAAGTGGCGGGAGTTAGGCATATCGATGTATTGCTCGAACTTTACCTTGGCGTTGGCCCTAAACTGGCTATCAATCGGTCCGGGTTCAATCAAACTGACTTTGATCGGTGTATTGGCCAATTCTAAGCGCAAGGTATCGGTATATCCCTCGAGGGCGAATTTACTGGCATTGTAAGCGCCGCGGTATTTCATCGCCACGAGCCCGAGTACAGAACTGTTCTGGACGATTTTTCCGCTGCCTTGTTGCAGCATTACAGGGATAGCCTGTTTCGTCAGGTGATGCCAACCGAAGAGGTTGCTTTCGAACTGCTGACGCAGGGCGTGGGTTGGCAGATCTTCAAGGGCGCCGGGCTGACCGTAGGCGGCGTTGTTGAACAACACATCCAATGTGCCACCAGTGATGGCAAGCATATCGCTAAATCCTTGCTCAATGGAGGCTTCGTCATCCATGTCCATCAGCACACAGTGCAAGCCTTCCTCTTTTAATCTATCGACATCGCTTTGCCGACGGCAGCTGGCAACAACGTGATGGCCTTGTTGATGGAGTGATTTTGCGCAATGGTAGCCAATGCCGCTGCTGCAGCCGGTGATCAGAATACGGAGTGTGTTATTAGGCATCGTCGGGAGCATTCCTTGTCAAACGGATCTTTGGTGAATTGTGTTTGTTAAAGGTGTGGGACAATTTCTTTGGCCATGAACTCGGCTATCCAAGGTTGAGCGTCGGGTTTGGGGTGTAAGCCGTCATCCATCATCCACTCCTGCTTGAGAATAATGTGTTCGAGGAAAAAAGGCAGCAGTGGGATCTCCAGTTGGTTGCTGATATCTTGATACACTTTTGCGAACTGATCGCTATAGCGCTTGCCATAATTAGGCGGTACAAATATTTGCATCAACAGTGGATAAGCCCCAGCTTGTTCAATCTGGGTGATCATTTCACCCAGATTATTGCGTATAGTTGTAGGAGGAAATCCTCTAAGCCCGTCATTGGCACCGAGCTCAATCAAGACAAAGTCTGGTTGGTGCTGCTCTAGCAGAAGGGGAAGTCGAGCCATCCCATTGCCAGTGGTGTCACCGGAAATACTGGCATTGATGATGGTGACGTCGTGGCCATATTTTTCAAGCTCAGTATCTAACAGGCTTGGCCAGCTCTGCTCAGCCTGCATTTGGTATCCGGCACTGAGGCTGTCACCCAGCACGACAAGGGTTGCAGCAAAGGTCTGCTGAGTAAAAACAAGAACAAAAATGAATGAAAGGAATCGCATCATGTCTACATCCGTGATTAAAGCTGAATCAGTGTCCAAGCAGGTGACGACAGCATCATCGTCACTCACCATTTTGCAGGATGTTTCGCTCGAGGTCGAGCAAGGCGAGGCAATTGCTTTGGTCGGTGTGTCAGGGGCAGGTAAGTCAACCTTGATGACCTTGTTAGCCGGTCTTGATATTCCGAGCCAAGGGAGTATTGAATTATTAGGCAAGCCTCTGGCAGAGATGGATGATGAAGCGCGAGCAGCACTGCGTAGTGACAGTATAGGTTTTGTGTTCCAGAGCTTCTTGTTGATCCCTTCGTTATCGGCACTGGAAAATGTGATGTTGCCAGCCATCATCAAAGGCGAAGAAGCCGATGAAGGGCGGGCGCGTGAGCTGCTTGATAAAGTTGGGCTAGCTGGGCGGGAAGTGCATTTACCAGCACAGTTATCCGGTGGTGAACAACAGCGGGTTGCGTTGGCAAGAGCATTTATGACCCGTCCCCGAGTTCTGTTTGCCGATGAGCCAACCGGTAATCTCGACCAACATACTGCCGCTACGATTATTGAGCTACTGTTTGCCCTTAACCGCGATCACGGTACAACTCTGGTGTTGGTGACCCATGATCCGCAATTGGCACAACGCTGTGATCGGACCTTGACGCTGGAAAGTGGGAGCTTGGTAGCCGCATGACAGAAATGACTGATATTCAATCTGAGTCTTCAGTAACGAATCGCTCGATGCTACTCAAATGGAGTTGGCGCGAGCTTTGGCATGGCCAATTATGGCCAGTGGCCGTTGCCCTGACTTTGATTATTGCCTGCGTGTTTGCTCTAGCTGCATTGGTCGTTAGGGTTGAGAAGATCATGGTTGATCAGGGGCGATCCATGATTGCTGCTGATTTGGTGTTCCGCTCGGCCAACCCTGTTGAGACACCAACCTTGGAAAAGGCTGAGCAACTTGGGCTGACTGTATCCCAGCAGGTTCGTTTTGGCACCATGGCCTTCAGCGATGAAGCGATGCAGTTGGTCAGTGTCAAAAGTGTTGAAAGTGACTTTCCGCTTCGGGGTGAGCTTGAATTGCAAAGCCCAGTTGACACTCATCATCAAGTCCAGCCCGGCGAGCTGTGGTTGGCTGAACGGTTGTTTGATTTATTGAAGGTCAAGCCCGGAGATGTATTGGCGATTGGTGATGCCGAGCTAACGGTTAGCGGGACGATAGTACAAGAGCCAGAGTTATCGTTTAACCCCTTTAGCCAGATGCCTGCGGTACTGATCCACGCCGACGATTTGGAAAGCACCGGCGCGATCCAGCCGGGAAGCCGAGTGCAGTACCGGGCCTACTTCACCGGCGCAGATAGCCAGCTCAAAGCGTTGCAGCAGCAGATAGAGCTTGAGCCCGGACAGCGCTGGTTGAGCGAAACCTCGCAGGGACGTACCGGTGATGTGATTGAAAAAGCCCGCCAGTACCTGTCGCTCACCCTGATATTGGTGATATTGATGGCGACAGCGACCTTGGTGCTGACTTGTATGCATTATGCCTCAACTCGAACCGAGGTAGTGGCGATGATGAAAAGCCTCGGTGCGAGCCGCAAGTGGCTATGGCAGTGGCTTGCGCGCCAGTTGACCATGCTGTTTGCCCTGGCTCTGGTTGCCGGAATAGCCATCGGGGCTTTATTGGAATATTTGCTGCGGGTCCCATTGGTGGATGTGTTGCCAGAACCTCTGCCAGGGATCGGTTTTACGCCGCTGGCAGTGAGTGTATTGGTTGCTTTGCTGGTCGCGATACCCGGGATGGGGATCCCGCTGTTGCGATTGGTCGATGCGCCCGCTATTTCGGTGATCCAGCGGCAGGAGAATTGGCCGAGAAATAATAAAGCTTATCTGCTGGCACTGTTGCCGCTGGTCGCTGGTCTGTTTTGGTTAGGAAGCAACGGATTGATGTGGCTAACCCTATTGGGGCTGGCAGCGATCCTTGTCATTCTCGCCGTGTTTGGCGTCGCCATTGTACGGGGGCTAAAGCGGGGGCGCTGGGGACCAGCAATTACCTTGGCGCTAAGCCGAATAAACCGTAGTCCGATGGCGACAGGGGCGCAGTTGGCTGCCTTGACTAGTTCGTTGATGCTGTTGTCGGTGATCTGGTTGCTTCGTTCCGATTTACTGGCGGACTGGCAGCAGACTTTGCCTGCCGATGCGCCCAATGTGTTTGCTCTCAATATCAGCCCGGAGCAGCAACAGCAGTACTTGAACGTTCTGGATCAGCAGCAGGTGATGCGCTCCGATAGTTATCCGGTGATCCGTGGCCGGATAACCCATATCAATCAACAGGATTTGTTGGAAAGGGCCCAGCAAGGCAGTCAAGAGCGTGACGAGTCGCTGCGCCGCGAGCTCAATTTTACTTGGCGTGAGTCCATGCCGGTTCATAACGAATTGACAGCCGGAGAATGGAACAAGGAAAGCGGGGTTTCGGTTGAGTCTGGGATTGCCGAGCGACTGGGGATCACCGTTGGCGATGAGCTGGCGTTTAACGTTAACAGCCAGCCTTTCAGTGCCAAAGTGACCAGTATCCGCGATGTTGAATGGCGTAACATGCGACCCAATTTCTATTTTATTTTCACACCCGATGTGATGGCCGAATTGCCAGCCACTTGGTTGGTCAGTTTCCGTGTCGAGGCTGATCAGGAGACCGTGGTTAACCAGCTTGGCCGGGATTATCCCACGGTAACCTTGCTTGATTTGCGTACCATGGCCACCCGTATCCAGGGCATCATGCAGCAGGTGTCGTTGTCGCTGTCGGTATTGGCGGGGTTGGGTGTGGTCAGCGGGCTGCTATTGGTAATGACCTTGCTGCGCTTGAGTTTGGCCCAGCGGCGGGATGAAATACGTTTGTACCGCACCTTGGGGGCCAGCCGTAAAAGGGTATCGGCCACGGTATGGGGGGAGTATGGCATTATGGCTTTACTGGCTGGCGTAATGGCAGCGGCTGGTGCTGAATCGGTGGTTGCCGCTTTGGTGAAGTGGGGCTTTGAGCTCCCTGTTAGCTGGCACCCGGGGGTGTGGTTGGTTGTGCCTTTGCTGTCTCTTCTTTTGGTGGTGCTGATCATCCGCTCGATGATCAATAGCCTGCTGTTACCTGTGCGTGGTTGAGCGACTCGCGGTAATATCCCTCAGGCTCTCCTTACTGTTTATGTAAAGAGAGCCTCTTATCAGGTGGAGGCGAAAAGATTAAGCCGCAACAATGTTCTTGAGGGCCGAATCAATATCTCGATAGCTGAAATCAAAGCCGAGTGCCTGTAGTTTTTGCGGGATGGCACGTTGCCCTTCCAAAAGTAGGGAGGATGCTTCGCCAAGTGCCAATTTAAGTACAAAAGCAGGCGTGAACAGAATATGCGGACGACGCAGGGCCTTGGCCAGAGATTGGCTGAATACCTTGTTGGTCACTGGTTCGGGGGCCGTTAGGTTGAATGCGCCAGTGGCAGAGGTGTTGTGCAGCAAAAAGACAATCGCGTCCACCATATCCTGCAAGTGGATCCAGGGCGTGTACTGCGAACCATTGCCGATCGGTCCGCCAAGTCCCAGCTGGTAAGGTGGCAGCATTTTTACCAATGCGCCGCCATGTTTACCTAGCACAATACCGGTACGCAGCAGGCAGACCCGGGTCTGATCACTGCAGGCTTCATTGGCAATATCTTCCCACTGTTGGCATACATGGTGGGCGAAGTCATCGTGGTTAACATGATCGCTGATGGTAAATGACTCGTCGATGACCGTGTTTTGCTGGTCGCCATATATCCCCACAGCCGAACCGCTGATAAAGGTATGGGGTGGTTGGTTGCCGGCTTGTATCTTCTTGACCAATTGCTCTGTCAGGTCCCAACGGCTGTGGCAAATTTTCTTTTTTTGCTGCGGGCTCCAGCGTTTGTTGATTATGGGCTCGCCAGCGAGATTAATGACGGCTTCAAAATTATCAAGGTTTTCGAATTGGTCCAGAGAGGCAACGGCGTTGATCCTGCTGCCGAGGTTTTGGCTGGCTTTGGTCGGGTTGCGGCTCAATACGGTGATGTCATGCTCTTTTAGCGCATTGATTAATGCCGAGCCGATGAACCCGGTCCCGCCAGTCACTAATATTTTCATGCTGCTCCTTTATGGCTGTGCCTGCCAAACTCAATGGTGTTTACCCCAAAGATATAAGTATAGCTAAACCAAGAGCTTGTTATCCCCTCCTTATGACATAAGGTTATGTGTGCTAGCTCTCGTGTTGGTACATAAAAGCTGTGTCTAATTGTTAATGGGGAGTACCTTGAAGGTATACCCTTTTTCTAATGCCGGGATACAGTCAGGAGGTGGAATGACTTTTTTGCTCGCCCTGCTGAAATCTTTGTTGTCTAGCCTGCGTGACTTATTGCCGATCATCTTGGTGATCAGCTTCTTCCAATTGGTTGTTCTTCAGCAACCGCTGCCACACCTTGGCCCGATCCTGGTCGGCTTGGCGTTTGTCGTGGTCGGGTTAACGCTGTTTGTATTTGGGCTGGAGATGGGACTGTTTCCTATCGGCGAGTCGATGGCCCGATCCTTTGCCAGCAAGGGCAGTGTTTGGTGGCTGCTATTGTTTGCCTTCTGCCTCGGGTTTGGAACAACGATAGCAGAGCCTGCGCTTACTGCCGTTGCGGCTGAAGCGGCTAAAGTCGCTGCCGAGGGGGGCCTGATCGCCCCGGATGCAATGAGCCAGTTGGATTATGCGACCGGTTTGCGCCTAACCGTTGCTTTATCGGTAGGGATTGCGATTATGCTTGGGGTGATACGGATACTAAAGGGCTGGCCTATCCAATGGATGATTATTGGTGGTTATCTGTTGGTGATGATTATGACGTGGTTTGCGCCAGCGGCCATTGTCGGAATTGCCTACGATTCTGGCGGGGTGACGACATCAACCATAACCGTGCCTCTAGTGACTGCGCTAGGCGTGGGGTTGGCATCATCGATCAAGGGCCGTAATCCGATCGTTGACGGTTTTGGCTTAATTGCTTTTGCCTCGCTATCGCCCATGATATTTGTCATGGCCTACGGCATGTTGGTGCATTAGGAGGCTGGAATGACAGATCTCAACGGAATTATTCCTCACTTTTTCACGACCTTGCTGATGACGGTACGTGATGTCCTGCCGATCGCCATCATTATATTTGGCTTTCAACTCGCGGTGTTACGCCGACCTGTGACCAATTGGCCCAGAGTCGCACTGGGCTTTGTCTACGTCATTGTCGGGTTATCATTTTTTCTGCTGGGGCTTGAGCTGGCTTTGTTCCCACTGGGTGAGTCAATGGCAGCCCAGTTAACCGCCATGGATTTCTTGTTTGACAGTGGAGAGGGGATCCCAGAGCAAATCCCTTGGACCCAGTATTACTGGGTGTATATTTTTGCTGCAGCTATCGGTTTCAGTACCACCATCGCCGAACCGTCCCTGATAGCCGTTGCGATAAAGGCCAATCAAGTTTCAGGCGATACAATCAGTGTCAACGGTTTGCGTGTGGCGGTTGCGTTGGGGGTAGCGGTAGGTATTGCTCTTGGCAGTTATCGCATTGTGGCTGGTGATCCGCTGCATTATTACATTTTGGCGGGTTACTGCGTGGTTGTGGTGCAGACCTATTTTGCACCGAAAATGATTGTACCCTTGGCCTATGACTCCGGCGGTGTGACAACATCGACGGTAACGGTGCCGATAGTAACGGCCCTAGGCCTAGGACTTGCTTCCACAGTGCCGGGCCGAAACCCGATGCTCGATGGATTCGGGTTAATTGCATTCGCCAGTTTGTTTCCGATGATCACGGTAATGGGTTATGCCCAGTTGTCGGCAAGGCAGGCAAAGAGGAGAGATGAAAATGCGCTTTAAGCTGTTATTGGCTTTTGTTGAAGATTCGAAAACCGATGCTGTCTTGGATGCAGCCCGCAAAGCCGGGGCGACTGGGGCGACGGTGATCAACAATGCCCGTGGGGAAGGGTTGTACCAAAAGAAAACGTTTTTCGGCCTCGGGCTTGATGTTCAGCGTGATGTGATCTTGTTTGTTGTAGAGGAACATTTAGCGCGGACCATTCTGGAAACGATAGAGCATGTCGGAGACTTTGATTCATCGTCGGGGCAAGGGATCGCGGTACAGCTCGATGTCGAGGATGCGGTGGGCGTAGCCCATCAGGTAGAAACATTAACCAAAGTCGTTGAGGCAAAGCTATGAATAATGACACCTTGGTCCGGGTACGGGATGTAATGATGGACACCTACGCGATTGTCGAAGGGCTAACTACGGTTGCCGAGGCAATCCGCATAGCCAAGAGAAAGCAAATCAAGGCGCTGATCGTCAATAAGCGTAACGATGATGATGAATACGGTATCGTCTTGATGAACGATATTGCCAAGAATGTATTGGCGCTGGACCGATCGCCGGAGCGGACCAATATCTATGAGATCATGACCAAACCGGCCTTATCCGTCAGCGCCACCATGGATGTCCGCTATTGTGCCCGCTTGTTCGAGCGCTTTGGCATCAGCCGGGCACCGGTCATTGAAAGCGGTAGGATCATTGGCATGGTGAGCTACAATAATATCGTTCTGAACGGTATGCTGCGGGACGAGTAGTCATATTTCACGTAATGGCATTGTCATGGGGTTCGGTGTAGGATCTCTGCATCCTGTTTCGAAGAAAGATCACCAGACATGAAATTGTTTTTTGCTTCTGATATCCACGGCTGTGCCGAAAGCACCCGTCGTACCCTTGCCAAGTTTGAGCAAAGTGGTGCTGAACACTTAATTCTGCTGGGGGATGTACTAAACCACGGTCCACGTAATGCGTTGCCGGCAGGGTACGCACCGATTGACGTGGCTGAGCAGCTCAATCAGCATGCAGAAAAGATCACCGCGGTCAGGGGTAACTGCGACAGCGATGTTGACCAGATGCTGTTGGATTTCCCGATGATGGCGGACTACAACCTTGTACTGCTGCCAAATGGCCGCCGCCTCTTTCTAACCCACGGCCACCTGTATAACGGTGACAAGCACCCACGCTTACGTGATGGTGATGTCGTGGTGTCAGGTCATACTCACTTACCGGTTGCCGATAAGAAAGAAGCGCTATACCTCTATAATCCGGGATCGGTAACGATTCCGCGTGGCGAATACCAAGCAAGCTATGGCCTGTTGGAAAATGACACGCTTAAAGTGTTGTCGTTTGATGATGAGGTCATTTGTCAGGTTGAACTGGTGTAGTTGATAAATTACTCACCATGAACAAAAGGCGACCAGCAAGGTCGCCTTTTTTGATCTTGGTGACCCGCCCTGAAATGTGTTTATACCAATCTGGATAAGTAGTTGATCAAGTATTGGCACTGGAAAAATCGTTGTTATCAAGGCAGATATTGCAGTAACTAGGGTTCTAATTACAAAATATCTAACACAGAAAACAGCGACAATGTGACAATATGTTGGTGATATGTAAACCTTTGGCGTATGGATATGCTACTCAATGTTTACACAACTCATTAGATCGGTAAATCCGAGTTATTCGTTCGCATATATCGAATTATTGTTTTGGCAATGGCTTGAATATTTGTGTGATAAAAGCCACTATCTCGCCTCCTTAATTTTGTGTGTTTCAAGATGTGTCAGGTGCCAAACAATATGTGTCAGAATCAGTTTGATTCGCTATTACCGCCGCAAATGGCGGAGAAAGCGGCCGAGGTAGGTGTAAGCAAGGCGACCAAAGATCCAATGAAGTCGTTGCTGCTGGCGATCACTGCAGGGATGCATATTGGTATCGCGTTTGTCTTCTATACCACAGTGACAACCGGTACCGGTGATATGGCGTGGGGAATGTCGCGCTTTGTTGGTGGTTTGGCATTTAGCCTAGGTTTGATCTTGGTTGTGATCACTGGTGGCGAGCTATTTACCAGCTCGGTACTGACCTTGGTTGCCCGTGCTAGTGGAAAGATCAGCTGGAAGAGCCTGTGGCTGAACTGGGGGGTTGTCTATATCGGTAACCTGATCGGTGCCCTGTTGCTAGTCGGTATCATGCTAATGACCAAGCAGTACATGTCCGGAAGTGGTGCTGTTGGTATCAATGCGATGCAAATCGCCCAGCACAAGTTGCATCACGACTTTACCCAGGCGGTTGCCCTTGGCGTGATGTGTAATGTCCTGGTGTGTGTCGCGGTATGGATGACTTTCAGTGGCCGTACCTTGACCGATAAAATTTTGGTCATGATCCTGCCCGTCGCGATGTTTGTTTCATCGGGCTTCGAGCACTGCATTGCCAATATGTTTCAGGTACCTATGGCAATTGGTATCAAGTATCTTGCAACACCTGAGTTCTGGCAAATGACGGGGATGAATCCAGCGGACTTTGCCGATTTGACCTTGAGTAATTTTGTTATCAATAACCTGATCCCGGTGACCCTGGGTAACATCATTGGTGGTGGTGTGTTTGTGGGGATGGGGTATTGGATTATCTACTTACGCAGCAAGTAAGTGGGGAGTACGGTGTTCTACGTTTTACTAGCTTGGTATTGAGTTAGTCGTTATACCAAGTTGAGGTGTCTGCTTGGTATTTGATTTCTTGTGTTGATTCGAGTCTGACATGTTGGCCGCTACGGATGTAGCGGCCTTTTTTATTCTCGATATCTTGGTAATAGGGAGCTGTCTTAGTTAACCATCATTGAGATGAAGTAACCAATAATCGTTGCTGAGCCGACACCGATGAAGCCAGGGAGCATGAAGCTGTGGTTTAGAACGTATTTGCCGATCGCCGTAGTGCCTGAGCGGTCAAAGCTGATAGCCGCCAGATCACTTGGGTAGAACGGGAAGAAGAAGTAAGCGTAACATGCCGGCAGCACACCAATCAGTACCGCTGGGTCGATACCCAATGCAAAACCAAGTGGTAGCATGATAGTTAATACTGCAGCCTGACTTTTCAGGAAGGCAGACACGAAGAACATGGCAAAAGCGAATGACCACGGATAGATATTGACCATGCCGCTAACTAGATCAACCAGGTATTCTTTGTGGTGACCGATGATAGTGTCACTGAACCAGGCGATACCGAAGATAGTAATTACCGCGCTCATACCGGCAATGAACACATTGCTGTTAACGATACGCTTAGGTGAAATATTGGTGGTCAGTAGGATAATCGCACCGACTGATAGCATCAGGAACTGAATGGCTACCGACATACCAACGCCTTGAGGCAGTAGCTGCTTGCTGAATAAAGCAATACCGATCACCGATAGAATACCCAGTAGGAACACAGTCAGGCCTTTTTTCGCCGTACGCTGATGTTCCGCTTCTTCTTCCGCTGAGCCTTCCTGCTCGGGATCGACCAAGCTATTGCGGAATTCTTCATCTTGAATACGCGCTTGGAATTCAGGATCTGCATCCAAGTCTTTACCGCGTTTCAAACTCCACAAACAACCAATAAGTAGGCCGCCGAAGGTGGCTGGAATCGTCACCATCAACACATTGACCAGGTTGATATCTAGGTTGTTGTCCATGGCTGTTGCCATAACAACAGCAGCAGCAGCAGCAATTGGGCTGGCTGTGATACCCATTTGTGAAGCAACACTTGCCATTGCCATCGGGCGCTCAGGACGGATGCCTTTTTTGTAGGCAACGTCATAAATAACAGGCAGTAGTGGATACACTGAGTGACCCGTACCAACCAGCACCGTCAGGGAGTAGGTACAAATCGGCCCCAAGAAGACAATATGCTCAGGGTGTTTACGAAGCAGGCGTTCGGCAAATTTTACCAGTAGCTTCAAGCCGCCAGTGGCCTCTAGGGTCGCCGAGGCGGCAACCACCGCGAGGATGATAAGCATAACGCCGACGGGTGGTTGGCCCGGGGCGATACCAAAAACAAATGTCATTACCGAGACGCCGAGGCCCCCGAGTAGACCGAAGGCTATACCACCATGGCGTATACCGATCAAAATAACAGCTAGCAGTAGTAACAGGTGTATCCAGAACATTATTCCATTATCCTTGTTTCATATAAGTTAAAAGCCGCTCGAACTTCTGCACTAAGTTCACAAGGTGGGTTTATAAACCAACAACTACACAAAAAGTGGTATACAGGTTCCGAAAAAACATACTGTTAACGAATAATTCTGCTATTTAGGTAGAGATTGTGACACCTGTCAATATATGCTGTTGGTTGCGTGAAAAAAGAGAGAATAAATATTCAGCTGAAATGATGAGCAATTGGTTTTGTAAGGATAAAAAAATGCCCCGCACTGCGGGGCATTGAAAAATTATTTACACAAGAGTGCATTCAAGCAAGAAAGTCTTACGAGTTTGCTTCTTCAGCTTGTTTTGCCTGAATCGCCGTTAGTGCCACTGTGTATACGATATCGTCTACTAGTGCGCCACGCGAAAGGTCGTTAACTGGCTTACGCATGCCCTGAAGCATTGGACCGATAGAGACTAGGTCAGCTGAACGTTGTACTGCTTTGTAAGTCGTGTTACCTGTGTTTAGGTCAGGGAATACGAATACCGTTGCTTTACCCGCTACAGGCGAGTTAGGCGCTTTAGAAGCAGCAACGTTTTCCATGATCGCAGCATCGTACTGAAGAGGGCCATCGATGATTAGATCTGGACGCTTCTCTTGAGCAATGCGAGTTGCTTCACGTACTTTATCAACGTCTGCACCTTTACCAGAAGTACCGGTAGAGTATGAGATCATTGCAACGCGAGGCTCGATGCCAAATGCTTTTGCAGAGTCTGCAGACTGGATAGCAATTTCTGCTAGCTGCTCAGCGTTTGGATCCGGGTTGATTGCACAGTCACCGTATACCAGTACCTGATCAGGCAGTAGCATGAAGAATACTGAAGATACGATAGACGCATCCGGTGCAGTCTTAATGATCTGGAACGGAGGAACGATAGTGTTCGCCGTTGTGTGAACAGCACCAGAAACCAGGCCGTCAACTTCATTGTTTTCTAGCATCATTGTGCCAAGGAAAACAGAATCTTGAAGTTTTTCACGGGCAACAACATCCGTCATGCCCTTCGCGCCACGAAGCTCAACAAGGCGAGCAACATAGTTTTCACGAACAGCTTCTGAATCGATGATGGTTACGCCAGCACCGAGTGTTACGCCTTGTTGCTCAGCAACACGCTTAATCTCTTCTGGGTTACCAAGAAGCACACATTCAGCAATACCGCGCTCAGCACAGATAGCTGCTGCTTTAACGGTACGTGGTTCGTCACCTTCAGGCAGGACAACACGCTTAGCTGCTTTACGTGCAAGTTCCGTTAGTTCGTAACGGAATGCAGGTGGGCTTAGGCGACGTTCTTTCGCTGAACCTTCTGTTAGCGATTCAATCCACTGGCCGTCGATATGGCTAGCCATGTATTCGTTAACCAGTTCAACACGCTCTTTATCGTCTGCAGGTACTTCTAGGCTGAAGCTCTGAAGGTTCAGAGATGTCTGCCAAGTGTTACCCAGTGCAGTCATAACAGGTAGGCCTGTTTTGAATGCGCGCTCACATAGGTCCATCACTGGCTTAGGTAGCTCGTAGCCGCCAGTAAGCAGTAGGGCACCGATTTCAACGCCGTTCATTGCAGCAAGACATGCAGCAACGATTACATCAGGACGGTCTGCAGAAGTCACTAGCAGAGAGCCAGGACGGAAGTGCTCAACCATGTGCGGGATAGAACGTGCACAGAAAGTGATGCTCTTGATACGGCGAGTCGCGATATCACCTTTGTTGATGATTTCAGCGTTCAGGTGCTTAGCGATGTCAGTTGAACGAGTCGCGATCAGCTCTGCGCTCCAAGGTGCACAACCAAGTACACGGATAGGGCTTGAGTTGAATACCTGCATAACTTCAACATTTGAAGGTACAGTGGCTTCAGCGTCGTCGAAGATTTCAGACAGATCTGGGCGAGTACGGCCTTCTGCGTCAACAGGTGCGTTTAGCTTGTTAACGATAACACCAGCAATTTGCTTGTTCTTGATACCGCCGAAGTTAGAACATGCTACTTCGATACGCTCTTTAAGTTGAGCTGGGTTATCAGTACCAGAAGCAACAACGAATACGATTTCCGCACCCAGAGTTTTAGCAATCTCGTAGTTGATTTGGTTAGCAAACGGATGCTTGCGCGTTGGCACAAGACCTTCAATTAGCGCAACTTCAGCATCAGCTGTTGATTCTTTGAAGCGTGCAACGATGTCTTCTAGCAGCACATCGCTCTTATCGTTACTGATAAGCTCTTGGGCGCTAGCCATTGAGAAAGGTTCAGCCACTTTCATATCACTGTTAGCAGTGATGATGTTAGTTGTTAGATCTGGCTGATCACCGCCGTGGCGCGGCTGGGCGATAGGCTTGAAGAAAGAAACGCGAACACCTTTGCGCTCCATTGCACGAAGCACACCAAGGCTTACGCTAGTAAGACCAACACCGGCACCAACCGGAACAAGCATAATAGTACGGGACACTATGGATTCCTCAACTATTGAAACACGACAGTGCTATGCAATAACGATGGGTGAACCGGTATTGGACAGCACCACACAAAAGCATGACCTAAAGGTCATAAGTCATGAAAAAACGGCCGGCCTAGGCCAGCCGTAGCAATCAGTATCGAGCGATTAGATTTCAGCTAGACGAGCTGTATCTTCAGCGATAACGAGTTCTTCGTTAGTTGAAACAACCATTGCAGGAACACGGCTGTTTGCTGTAGTGATAACGCCTTCGCCGCCGAAGCGTGCTTTCAGGTTCGCTTCACCGTCAACTTCAACACCTAGGATAGCAAGGCGGTTTAGAACCATCTCACGGATTGGTGCAGAGTTTTCACCGATACCGCCAGTGAAAGTGATTGCGTCTAGACGACCTTCTAGAGAAGCTGTGTAACCAGCAACGTACTTAGCTAGACGGTGACAGAACACGTCCATTGCACGAGTCGCTTCTTCTTTCTCGCCGTAGTTGTCTTCAACGAAACGACAGTCAGAAGTCACTTCAGTTAGACCTTGTAGGCCAGACTCTTTAGTTAGCATCGTGTTGATTTTCTCAACAGAGTAACCTAGGTTGTCGTGCAGGTGGAAGATGATAGCTGGGTCGATATCACCACAACGTGTACCCATCACTAGACCTTCAAGAGGAGTTAGACCCATAGACGTATCTACAGACTGACCGTTCTTGATTGCACAAACTGACGCACCGTTACCTAGGTGGCAGTTGATGATGTTTAGCTCTTCTTCTTTCTTACCTAGCAGCTTCGCTGTTTCGCGAGTGATGAATAGGTGAGAAGTACCGTGCATACCGTAGCGACGGATACCGTGCTCTTTGTATAGGTTGTACGGAAGCGCATATAGGTATGCTTCTTCAGGCATTGTCTGGTGGAAAGCTGTGTCAAATACCGCTACGTTCTTAAGTGCAGGGAAAGACTTCTGAGCTGCCTTGATACCGATGATGTGTGCTGGGTTGTGAAGCGGTGCTAGTGTTGCACAGTCTTCGATACCTTTTAGTACATCGCCGCAGATAAGTGCAGACTTAGTGAACTTCTCGCCGCCGTGTACAACACGGTGACCGATAGCTTGTAGGTTTTCTGCTAGTTCTGGCTTAGAAGCAAGAATAGTGTCTACCATGAACGCTAGCGCTTCTTCGTGAGCAGCGCCTTCGCCTAGTTGTGCTTCGTGCTTACCGTCAAGTTTCCACTTGATACGTGCTTCTGGAAGGTGCAGACATTCTGCAAGACCTGTCAGGTGCTCTTCACCTGATACTGCGTCAACAACAGCGAACTTAAGAGAAGAACTACCGCAGTTAAGAACTAAAACCAGCTTAGACATGAGTGACTACCTATAATCTGTCTGAAAGTTGATATTCAACTGATATAAAAATTACCCATAGGATAGACGACTTTTCGATAAGCCGGTCTAATCAGGGTCAAAATCGTGCTACATCCGTATCAAGATAGAATCGTGAAACCCAGATTCTGGGCCATCCTTGGAAGCGCCTTCAGTTGCCATAACGATGATTACGGGCAACAATAAATGTAGGCGTGCTTAGGATAGCGATTGTGACGCAATATAACAAAAGTATTTTTAGAAAAAATTAATTTGAATCAAGTTTCTTATCGCTAGTTTTTAATGTTTACTCTTTTTTTTGAAATTTGGTGGTTTATGAGTCAACAACATTCGATTTGGCAAGCTTTCCGTTATGGTCAGGATTACATGGCCACGTGGCCAATGCGCAAAGAGTTGGCCATTCTGTTTCCCGAGCAGCGTTATATCAAGGCCACGCGGTTTGCGATGCGTGTGATGCCAGCTGTTGCTGTCATGAGTGTGCTGAGCCAGATGGCGTTCGATAATTACAATGCCTTACCGCAGGCGATTACGGTTGCATTGTTTGCCTTGAGTATGCCGTTGCAGGGGTTATGGTGGCTGGGCAAGCGAAGCCGGACTGACTTACCGCCGTCACTGGCAAGTTGGTACCGTGAGATCCATGACAAGATTGCCAGTGAAGGGCATGCCCTGCAGCCGTTGAAAAGCCGGCCGCGGTACAAGGAGCTGGCGCAGGTGCTAAATCGTGCTTTCAAGCAGCTGGATAAAAGCTCATTGGAGCGCTGGTTCTAGCGATTTGTCGGCCATCTTCGGTTTGTCTGTTGGATCAATAATTACTGGATAAATAGTGCCAGTGACAGGGAGTGGACGTACTGCTCTATCTGTTCGTCGGTTGTAGCAATGCGATCGTACATTGTCCATTGTTCACAGATCCCTGTCAGCAGGCCACTGTAGATAACGGCAGCTATGTCAGCGGTAAGGTGGGGCAATAGCAGGCCATCTTGCTGCAGTTGCGACATTGCCCCTTCTACTTTTGCATTGTCCTCTTGCCCCTTCTCGATACTGCGTAGACGTAGATCTTCATCGGTAAACCCCTGCAGTGATAGCTGAATAATCATGGCCATTTTAGGGGTGTCACGCATCTCTGTCAGAAGCACCCGGGCGATATTGAGTACACCTTCTCGCAATACAGGGCCAGTTTGTTCTGCGACGGCTTCTGCCGCATGCTGAACAGCGGTCGACTGCTCTTGCCATAGTGCATCAAGCAAATCGGCTTTGTCTTTGAAATGCCAGTAAATTGCTCCTCGGGTGAGTCCCGCCTCTGAGGCGATACCGGCGAGGGTCGCTTTGTTCAGGCCTTTTTGACTGAATACTTTCATTGCGGTATCAAGCAACAAAAGCCGGGTCTGTTCTGCTTCTTCTTTACGTTTTCTTGCCATTTACGTTACCCGAAATTCGGGAGTGCCACAGCACTCCCGATAATCAATTAGGCGCTTTGTGTCACTGGGCTACCTAATGGTTTGGTCAAAAGAATATACAACGCGGGGATTATTACAATGGCAATGATCGTCGATGCAACCAAGCCATAGATAATCGCCATACAAAGCGGGTACCACTGTGGATCGCTGTATGCCAGAGGCAATAGACTCAGGATAGTCGTCAAGCTGGTACTTAGGATAGGTCTTAGGCGCTCAGCGGCGCCATAGGCTGCTGCTTGCGCGACAGACTCGCCTCGCTTTAGATGGCGGTTCATGGTGTCAACCAACACGATACCGTTATTCACCGCTATTCCTGCTAGCGATACGACACCGATCAGCCCCGAGAACGATATCGCGGTGCCTGAGAGGAAATAACCGAAGAAGGTCCCCATCAAGGCGAGTGGCACAATCAACAAGATAATCGCCGGTTGGGCAAACGAGTTGAACATCACTGCCAGCAATACGAAGATTGAGCACATGGCCAGTACAAAAGCCGTTCCCATCGCGCTGTAGCTTTCGTCGGCTTTGGCCATTTCACCACCAAGCTGATAGTAATAACCGTTCGGCCACTGGGCTTGCAGCTGTTCCAACTGCGGGATCAAAATCGTGAGTACCTCGCTTGCTGTGCGCCCTTCCGTTCGCGAGGCAACGGTAACAGCACGCTGTCCCTCCTTGTGAACGAAGACCCGCGGTGTTTCGACAATCTGGTAATCAACCAGATCGGTCAGTGGCACGGCTCGGCCATCCTGACTGATGATGTGAAGTAACTGCATTTCCGATAAATGTCGAGGACCGCCTAGGTTGTCACCGCGGCTTGGCCACAATACGCTAAGACGCATCTTGGCATCGTCATCGATACCTTCAATCTTGAAGTGACCGATTTCGTCTTGCTCCATCGCCACTCGAATTTGCTGTGAGACTTCGGATTCAGACAGTTGGTGGAAGCTTAGCATTTCATGCTTGAAGTGAAAGCGCACCTCATAGCGGGCAGGGCCTAGGTTGTCATTGATATCGCTGCTACCAGGTACCCGCGCTAGTGCGGTTTTGACTGCTGCGGCGTTGGCAATCAGTTGGGTATAATCTGGGCCAATTAAGTCAATTTGGATCGGTGCAGAGGTATCTGGGTTGCCACCAATGTGGACTAAAGACACTTCGATCCCGGGCTCATCGTGTAATGCTTGTTGGATGCCATCACGGATTTCCTCCAAGTATTCGAATGACAACTTATCGCGCTGATCTTTCGGATAGAGAGTCAGGCTGAAGCCCACTTGGTTCCATTCTTGGGACGGCAGCAGGGCATCATTGAGCGAAGCCGTTGTCATTGGGCTTTTGGCTCCGACGTAGGTAATGACTTTTTCGATCCAAGGTTGTTGGCGCAGGAATTCACCGGCTTTATCCGCAGCCCGTTGTGATTGCTCCAAGGTCGAGTCGGGGGCAAGTACCAGTGATACGCCAATCTTGCGATCATCGGATTCTGGGTACATTTCCGAAGGCATCAAACCAACCAACATGATACTGGCAATGAAGAGAACCAGTGTACCGCCAACCCATACTCCGGCCCGGCGCTTACTCTTGAGCACATAGGTGTTCAGCCAACGACGTAAATGGTGGCGATAGCGGCTTGAAAGCCTATCGATTAGCAGCTCTTTGTTGTTGTCGGCAGCTTTTTCGAGCATGTACCGTGACAGCGGGATACAGATCAGAAAGGCGATAAACAGGCTGAGCAGCAGGGTGACGGTGATAGTGATTGGCAGAATACGAATAAACTTACCGTCAATCCCCCCCACCATCATCATTGGTACCATAGCCAGAATGGTGGTGAGCTGACCCGCGGTTGCTGGCAAGATGAACTGACGAACCGTTTCCATTGCCGCGTCGGCAAACGAGAGCTTTTTGACATATAACCCCTCATGCATTCCTTCCATCACCAAGATATAGACATCCACCATCAGGCCGAGTGCCAGTACCATACCGATCATGATCATGGAGTTGAAGGAGTAGCCAAAGCTTGCCATCACGGCCAGCGTTGCCAGCAGGGTGACAGGCAGGGCGATGCCGGCAACCAAGGCTTCGCGCCAGCTGAGTAGCAGCATCAACACGATAAACACGATCACAACGGCTTGCTGCATGGAGCTGGAGATATCATTGAATGCCAGCTCAATTAACTCGCCGTCGTCGCTGACCCGAGACAAGGATAGCCCTTGGGGCCAATCAGAGCGGTTGGTGAGTTGATCGACCATTTTCTGGGTAGACACGATGACGGCAAAGGTATCGGCTCCAGGATGTTTTAGCACATCGAGGGTTATCCCCGGCTCGTAAGCTTGGTTGTTAACGCTAAAGAAAGTTCGGCTGACTTCGCGATCAAGGCGATGGCTAACTTCGGCGACTTCACCCAACCGTACCGGACGGTTATCACTCAGGCGGGTGATCGGTAGTTGGCGCACCTGATCGACGGTAACGAAACGGCCAGATAAGTAGAGATTAAAGGTATTTTCGTCAGACTCAAACTCCCCCCAAGCCATATCGTGGTTGGCATTTTGTAATCGATCGCGAACCAACAGGGGGGAGATCCCAAGATCACGCAACCTGTCCATTCTCAGGCGAACATGTAGGCTTTTCTCGCGCATGCCATTGAGGTTAACCTTTTTAACCAATGGCAGATTTTCAAACTGGGTTTCCAGCCGTTTGGCGGTATCCGACAGTAAGATATCGTCGACGTCACCACTTAGCACCCAGCTTATTACCGGCATATTGGAGACTGACATTTCTTCAATATCGGGTTTTTCGATACTGCCATCGGCCGGAAATTCGGCTTCGGCCTTATCGACGGCGGCACGCAGCAATTGCATCGATTCGGTCATTGGCATGTCGGCATCAAACTCGACGGCGACAATCGAGTAAGAGTTGTATGATCCACTGGAGAATGACTTAAGCCCTTTTAAGCTACGGATCTCATCCTCAAGGTGTTTGGTGATTTCTTTCTCGATTTGCTCTGGCGCAGCCCCTGGCCAGAAGGTCATCACAATGGCTTGGGGGATTTCGAGATCGGGGTAGTTCTCGCGTACCATATTGTTGTACGACAACAACCCTGCGAGCACCACCATCCCCAATAACAGGCGGGCAACCAAGGTTTGGACAAAGAGTTTTCGTGCAATCGGCCTCATCGGGTCGCTCCTACTACCTCAACAGCGCTACCGTTTACCAGTAGGTGTTGGCCTCGGGTGACGACGTGATCATCGGCCTTGAGGCCACTTAGTACTTCAATGCGACGCAGTCCTTGCAGGCCGAGGGAAAGCTGGCGCTCTTCGACGTGGTTATCGTGATTGACGACAAACGCAAAGGCGTTGCCACCACGGAACGATATCGCGTAGATCGGCAGAGATACTGCGTCTTCGACGACTGTCGAGGCGATCCAGGCCCGAACGAATTCACCGTCGATGAGTTTCTGATCCTCGTTCAGTACACGTACTTTGACACTTTGTGAGCGGCGTTGAAGGTTGATCGTTGGGCTTACCGACCAGATAGTTCCCGTTACGACTTCGTTACCTTGGAATTGGTTTTCTTCTGCTCGGTACAGGATGGCGTTATCGCTTGCGAGATAAACAGTCTGGCCTTCTTTTAGTTGGCGGGCATCTTCAACCGGTAACTCGAGCTGGATTTCCAATAGGCTGTCATCAACCACCACAATGGCACTGCTGGCTTCGCGATCGCGGTTTGAAGTGATCCCTGCGGGTGGGTAGTAGTGGTTATCCTCGCGGATATTCATCGCGGCAATATAACCGTCGAATGGGGCAAATAAGCTGGTTTTCTCAAGGCTAACCGTTTCACGGTTAATATCTGCGGACACACTCAGAATGTCTGAATCAATGGCCTCCAGTGCGCTAATGTTCATGGTAACGGCTGAATGGGCATTAAGTAGAGCGGTTTTGTTGCGTTCGAATTCATCCAGAGAAATCACGCCGCGCTCATAGACCTCCTCCATCCTGGCAAAGTTTTGCTGGGAAAGAGCGAGATCATTCTCTGCCTGTTGCAGGCGAGCTTGGGCCTCTTGTTTCTGGGCGCGTACTGCTTGCAGACGGGCTTCGAGTGCTTTTACTGATGCCGAGTTTTGGCGGCTGTCAATTTGTGCCAAGAGTTGGCCGCGCCTGATCGCTTTGTCAGGACCGAAGACGCGTGCTCCTTCCCGAAGTTGGGTGCCGTTTTCCAGTTCACCGATGGTAACGACTTTGCCCGGCATTTCGAAATCGAGGAATGCCTTGCGGTAGGCTTGCACTGTCCCCTCGGAGAAGGACCAACCCGTTAGCAGTTCTGGCGTGATTTTCTCCGTTTGAACTTTTACCGGTTGAGGGGGGGGAAGGATCTGATTGGTGTCTTCCAGTTGCGAGAACCGATAGCCAGTCAGCAATAGCAAGCCGATAGGAAATATGAGCCATACCTTGGCAGTTAGCGAACGAAGTTTCATGGGTATTCTCTGGGTAAGGGCATTAGCTTTATTTTACATACACCCATGAATGTATGTAAGTGGGGGAATTTTACTTCTAATATCAACGACGACTTCTTCTCACTGACTTTTAGCTAGCCAATAAGCGAGTTTATTTGTAAGAGGAAAATGGCTGAAGAGGTGGTAAAAAAGCAGAAAAGGGAAGTGATGCAGACAAAGCCACAGCGATTGTGGCTTTGTCTTGAAAACGGCGATTACTCTTCGTCTTCAACTTCTCGCTTGGTGCGAACACCCGGCTTAGCCAGGATTTCCAAGTAGAATGACTCTAGCGCTAGTGTTTCAGCTTCGTCAATGCACTTATTGATTTCTTTAACGTGGATAACCTTTGCTTCCTGCTCGGTATGACCAAACTTACAGTCGAAATCCCAGTAATCAGCACCAGCTGGAAGGGATTTGTTACGTTCACGCTTGAGGTACTTTTTTACTTCGTACTTGATGGCTTCTACAACGCGTGGAACCGCTTTTTTTGGGTGAGTTAAGGCAAATGTTTTTTTCATCGTTTTCCTAAAAATCAAAAAGGGCCCAGAACATGCTGGGCACGATGTGTATTTTACTTTAATTTGGCGCTGGTCGCGAATAGCAATTTTATTGCTAGTTTAATAGCAGACTATCATCTGCCAATTCCTCCCCTCGGACCTTGCTGAACATCTCTAGCAGATCTTTCACGCCCATCTGACTGCGAGTCTCTCCAGCCACATCAAGAACCACTTCTCCCTGATGCAGCATTACGGTGCGCTCGCCGTAGGCCAGCGCATCCTTCATCGAGTGGGTGACCATCATTACCGTGAGGTCAAATTCCTCAACCACTTTATTGGTCAGTGCCAACACAAAGGCGGCCATTCGTGGATCCAAGGCGGCGGTATGCTCATCGAGCAGTAGTAGCTTGCTGTTTGCCAGTGTGGCCATCACTAGGCTGACTGCCTGGCGCTGCCCGCCGGACAACAGTCCGATGCTATCACCCAAGCGATCCTCAAGGCCGAGACCTAAGATACTGATCCGCTCCTGAAACAGTTTGCGGCGCTTGGACGACAGAGCCAGCTTCCAACTACGCTGACTGCCGCGTTTGTAGGCCAGCGCCATGTTCTCCTCGATGGTGAGCGAGCCACAGGTGCCAGCCAGCGGGTCTTGGAACACCCTTGCCGCATATTCGGCACGCTGATGGACACTTTTTTGGGTGACATCGATATTGTCAATCAACACTTGCCCCCCGACCATTGGAGTCTCGCCGCTAACCGCACCTAATAGCGTGGACTTACCGGCCCCGTTAGAGCCAATCACAGTGACAAACTGTTTTTCCGGCACTGTGAGAGAAACACTCTTGAGCGCTTGGTTTTCCAAAATGGTGCCTTCGTTGAAGGTTACACGGATATCGTTTAGTTCAATCATGCTTACCTCAACGTTCTAGGCTAACTTTTTGGTGGCTGCGGATGGCTTTTTCTTGTTACGAATCCATTTCCCTTTCATGCGCGGGGCGATCAAGGCAACGGCAACCAACAGGGCAGTGATCAGGTTGAGATCTGAGGCTTGCAGGCCAAACATCCCGCTGCTGAGGGCAAAGGCGACAGCCAAGCGATAAAGAATGGAGCCGAGGATCACCGCAACGACAGCGACCCAGATTTTCCGGCCGGGAAGCAAGGTTTGGCCGAGGATCACCGCAGCAAGACCAACCACTATAGTGCCGACGCCCGAGGTGACATCGGCAAAACTATTGGTTTGGGCAAAAAGGGCACCGGAAAAGCCGACCAGCCCGTTGGATAAGGCCAAACCGAAGTAGGTATACAGGGCGGTATTGCCCCCTTGGGCATTGACCATCCGGCTGTTCACCCCAGTTGCACGCAGGCCAAGGCCGAAGTCGCTGGCGAGCAATCGTGTGATAAACCAAGCGCTGGCGACCACCAGAGCAAGCACTATCACCAGGCGGATAATGCCTTCGTCCAATCCGTAATCAAAAGCGAGCATTTCAAATGGGGTGAACAAGGTATCTTCACCCAACAGGGAGAGATTAGGACTGCCCATGATCCGGATATTAATCGAGAAGGCGGCAATCATGGTCAGGATACTGGCTAGGAGGTGGAGTATCCCGCAGCGAACCGCCAAGAAGGCGGTTACCAATCCACATAACCCGCCAGCGGCAATAGCCAGTGAGGTGGCGACCCAAGGGTTGAACCCCGCAATAATCGCGGTTGCCGCAACTGCGGCACCCATAGGAAAGCTGCCATCAACTGAAAGATCGGGAAAGTCTAAAATACGGAAGGTCAGGTAGACCCCTAGGGCAACTAGCCCGTAGACCAGTCCGATCTCGAGTGTTCCGAGAAAGGCAAAGAAAGACATCCTTATTCTCCTTGTCTTTATGAGTGTTGTTACCGAGCATCCTGCTCTCTTACTTCTCTATCGACGATGCTCGCTCAAGTACCGCGGCAGGGAAGGTGAAGCCCAGTTTATCGGCGGCTTTTTGGTTAAGGGCCAGATCGGAACCTTTCGCCACTTTGACAGGAAGCTCAGAGATTTTTTTCCCTTTAAGCAAAGCATCGACATACTCAGCCGTCTGGACACCGACTTGGTAATAGTCGAACCCAAGGGCCGCTAGGGCACCGTTCTCAATATAGGTTGTTGAGGCGCCGACAATTGGGGTGTTGGCTTGGTTGCCAGCATTGACCAGGCCGTCAATCGCACTCGCCACGGTGTTATCGGTTGGGGCGTAAATAACGTCAGCTTTGGAAGCGACAATCTGGGCGGCAGATTGGACATCGGCACTTTTCAACGCTGTGCCTTCTACCACTGTCAGGCCTTTGTCTTCGGCAGCAGCACGGAGTAGCTGAACAAGGGCAACGGCGTTGGCTTCACCCGGGTTGAAGACCACCCCGATGGTCTTCATCTCAGGCAATAATTCCTGCATCAGTGCAACGTGCTGGGCAACCGGTGAGAGATCAGATAGACCTGTAACATTGCGCGTTGGCTTTTGCATATCTTTGACCAGTTTGGCACCGACTGGATCGGTCACAGCCGTGAAAACAACCGGGATAGATCGGGTGGAAGCCGCCAGTGCTTGGGCGGTAGGGGTGGCAATGCCCACCAGAACATCGGGACGTTCGCCCACGAACTGTTTGGCAATTTGCACTGCAATCGCCGGGTTACCTTGTGCAGTTTGGTAGCTGAACTCTAGATTCTCGCCCTCTACATATCCTTTTTGTTTCAAGCCATCGAGCAAGCCATTGCGCGCAGCATCCAATGCCGGGTGCTCAACGATTTGTGAGACCGCCACTTTTGCCACATCAGCCACAGCGGCTGTAGATGCCATACTCAATGAGGCGGCGACCCAGATGGCTGTTAGCAGTTTATTGTTTCTCATATCCATTCTCACACTCCTTGTTGGTTTCACGCTGTTCAAATTGTTGCTTAGCATAATGTTTTATCGTATCAGGGCGTAAAATGACATAACGCATTTAACATTTACGCAACGCGGTGGTGGTCAATAATGCTGCAACACAATCATTGAATAGTGAGAGTGATTGCTTGTTGAGATGAATTTATATCGCTGACTGGTATTTGGGTCAGTATGAGGATAATTGTGCTTTATTGATATATTTATGGTTTTAGAGAAATATTTTCTTATTTACGGTAAGGACGCGATGAAAATCTGTGCCACAGATCAAACTGCAGAGAGGCCGGTGTTCAGTGAAGGGTCAGGTCTGGTAAGAGATAATAATTGCTATGAGATATTAGCTGTATCTCTCCCAATGACCCCATAAGCTTGGCCGCCGATGGGGTCTGTTCTTTTCTTGGCTATTGGTTTTTCTCGCAGTTACTCATAGCACTTCAACGTTTTATTCCTGCCGTATATTTCTTTCATCGCAGCATGCATTTTGTCTTTATCGACATAGGCTGTCGGTAGTTGCATGACCTGAAAAGTAAAATCAGGTGATCCTTCTGCCACATTGGCCTTTTCGGTAACTGGGGTCACCATCATGACGTTTAGAGCCGGGTTGCGTGCCGTGATCCGTGAAGCGGTACCTAAACCTTCGGCTACATGGAAGCGTCCAGCAACATGAATAATTTGTTTGCCGGGGTGAAGAGCAAGGTAATCCACCATACTTTCAGCCATTGTGTCATCCCAAGTCGTTTGGGCGGCAAACTGGCGTTTGGTTTTTTCTTCGTCGCCATGGTGCATCGACGCGTTGAATTTTTCATGGTAGGCATCGTCGCCCAATGTGAGTTGTTTGGCTACCCATTTGCGCTCAGTGGTTGGTAGCCGATCCAAGTAGCTTTCGCCTTGCTGGCCAATGCAGCGAACAATGGGTTTCGGGGCATTGGCAGCAATAACATCCAGCTGGTTTATTTTGGCGAATTCAACCAGGGGGCGGTAGTCGCTACTGTAGTTAGGCCAAGCATTTCCATCCTTGATCAGCGTTTTCTCGCCGATTTCACCATTTAAATATTGATTAACGACATGCTGCTTATCCCGGGTGAACTGCTCCATTGATAGGGCCATATTAGGGCTCTGTTGGTAAAGGGCAGCAAAAAGGCGGGCCTGCATCAGATGCGCTCCCGGGTGGCCGTGCCATTCACCAACCAGCACAATATCAGCATCTTTAAGTGCATCGGCGAGCTGGGTAAGGGTCATAGATTGCCCTTGTGGTGAAAGGATTGTCGAGTCGTACATGGTTGGCAGCGGTTGGGGCATGCTGTCGTTCATATCAGTAACGTCAATATGGGAGGTGCAGCCGAACATTAAGCTAGCAAGGCCGAGGGAAAGCCATTTCTTCATGGGCATCAAATCACAGTGAGTTGGGGGAACGTCGAGTAAAAAATACACGACAAACAAATCATTAAGTATAGAAGCTGTGATGATAAATGAGTTGATAGTAGTTATCAAATGCAATTGATAACTACTATTATTTGATGATTGCGATGTGATTGCTGTTGCTGGCCGTTAAGCTTGTCGCTGATAAACCCTAATCGCGAAATCGGCTTCGCAACGGAATTGTTTGCTTGCTGCCAGTTGCTGCCAGACATTATCACTGGTTTTCCACGCAAACGGCGTCATCTGCATCAGCGCTGTTGCCTCTTCGCCGTTAAGTGTCATGTCGTAGTGGAGTTGGGTCTGGTCGATAAGCTCAAAGCCTTCGATACTTTCGGCTGCCATATCATGCAACCGCACACCGTCGTAAATAAGCTCTTTTAGCTGGTATAAATGGCGGGCTGCCGGCGTCACGGTAACAATAATACCGCCCGTTTTAATCGTACGCTTTAGCTCTTTGTCTTTGCATGGTGCATAAATGCGTACCATGCCATCGAGAGAATGATCGGAAAAAGGCAGACGGTGGCTAGAAGCGACACAAAAATGGCTGGTCGGGTAGCGTTTGGCCGCGTAGCGAATCGCCACTTTCGAAATGTCTAAACCATGCACTTCCAACGCTGGGTGAGCTGGCAGTGCTGCGGCAAAACCGGATGTGTAATATCCCTCGCCACATCCGATATCTAACAACTGTTCAGCCTCTTCCGGAAGATGTTTTTCTAGCTTATCAATGACCATCTGGCGCATTGGATCATAGTGGCCGGCGTCGAGAAATAGACGTCTGGCCTGCATCATCTCTTTGTTATCACCAGGGTTTTTTGACCCTTTGTGGTGTGCCGGCATCAAGTTGACATACCCTTCTTTGGCCTGATCAAACTGGTGGTTACTGGCGCATTTCCACGTTTTATCTTGTTGGGTCAGCGGCTGGTGGCAGAGAGGGCATTGGTATGGCATAGGGATCACCGGTCAGTGGAGTTGCGAGCATTGTAAACGTCTGTTTAGGCAAGCTGCAAGCAAACTGTATAAGTGCCCCTCTTTTGCTGATGAAATAGCCTTCTACTAGGCCAAAGCCGCCCTCTTATTATGATTATCTTGTCATTACTGAGGATAAAGGGGGCAGGGTGAATGCAGAAAGTAGAAGTCAGGATGAATAAAAAGTTATTATTTTGTAATTTTTTTCCTGTCACCTAAGTTAATAATGGCAAGTTTTTATTGCTAGTAGGAGTTAATTCAATAACAGATTTTTATCTGATTAACGAAGATAGGATATCTAATAAATGAATAAAAAAATTCTCGCCATAGCAGTGGCAAGCGCATTTTCAACCACATTCGTTTCTGCCGCAACGGTTTATCAGGATGATGACACCACCTTTAACATAGGTGGACGAGCGGAAGTCAGGGCTAACTTTTCTGACGCCAACAAAGAACCCGGAAACAGCAGTAGTTACGCTGATCGATCTAGGGTGCGATTGAGTGTTGATGGTACGCAGGTGGTATCAAGCAACGTGTCATTTTTCGGTAAGTATGAGTTTGAGATCACAGAGGCGGAAGATGGCTCGAGTGATGATGTCAAAATGAATACCCGCTACTTATATGCAGGGATTGAGACAAGTCACGGTAACCTCTATTACGGCCACCAAACGAATGCCGTTACTTATTTGACCGATTGGACTGATATGGCCGAAACATTTAGTGGCTATATTAATGAATACACGGTAGCAACAGCGGATAGGGCCAAAAATGTCCTACGCTACGAATTCACCACCGACTATGGGTTGACGTTTCAAGTTGATGGCAACTTCAATTCAGACAGCGAAAGTGCGAAAAGTGATGGTTACGGTGCCGCATTGGCCTACAGTATCCCGATGGGGTTAGATCTCGGGATCGGTTACGCTGCGAGTGATGAGACTTATGGCAATGGCTCTGACACCGATACCTCCGATGCGTTTTTCGCTGCGGCAAAATACACCAATGATATCGGCTTATGGCTAGCCGCTTTATATCAAGGAGGCAGTATTTCATCCCTCGGCATTAAAGGTTCTGACTACAGTTCTGCTGATGTCTATTTGGGTTACTCCTTTGATGATAACAACGTTAACCTGACATACAGTTACTTTTCGGCCGATGATATAGCGGATTTGGACATCAATTTTATTGGTGTTGAATATGCTCGCTATATTGGCGGTGTCACTTTATTTGGCAGCTATAAGTTCAACCTGCTCGATGAAGGCGAAGGGGGTGTCGGCGATAACGACGAAGACGAATTAATGTTAGGTATGCGTTACGCTTTTTAAGCCCTATCTCTAAGCGAGTGCCTTATTACACTCTTTTAGATCTTAAGCTCAGGAGCTCGCTCCTGAGCTTTTTGCTATGTTATGCCGTTATACCAACCTACATAAATACTTGATCAACGACTTATCCCAATTGGTATTATTTAGCTTCTCGCTTTGTACTCGGCTTTATCCAAATTGTGTTTTTTCATCCGAAGGTACAACTTCTTGCGCGGGATCTGGAGGTAGTTGGAGACATCGTTGATCCGGCCAGCAAACAGATACAGCGCATCTTCAATCACTTGCTTCTCGTAGCTGTCGACCAGATCATCCAGCGGGCTGCTCATATGCTCCAGCGGTTTGGTACGGTCCTGTCCGGCCAGTTTAACGATGCCTATCGCGTACAGCTCGGCTACGTTTTTCAGCTCAAGGACATTCCCACTCCACTCGTGGCGGTTTAGCGTGTTGATATAGGCTTTGTCGATCCCAGGAACGGCCTTGTGGAGCTTCTGGCAGCTTTGCTTTAGGAAGTACTTGAACAGCGGGGCGATATCGCTGACTCGTTGACGAAGAGGTGGCAGCTGGAAGCGAACTTGGCTCAGGAAATAAAACAGCTCGGGCAGCAAGACTTCCTGCTCAACCAAAGCCTCAGGGTTGGCTCCTGTGATTGCCAATACCCGGACCTCTTTCTTATTTTGGCGTTCTTGTTCGAGCAAGAATCGGCACAGCCATTGTTGGGCTTCTAATGGCATGTTTTGTGGTTCGTTGAGGCTGATGCTACCGCTGCGGGCGGAAATCATCGCTCGTTGCAGATCGGCGGTGCAGGTAATGTTACTGCCCAGGGTGGCAACGAACGGCCCTTTGTTCATCTGGCTGTGTTGGTGCAGCAGTTTGGTCACGGTATGGCGACCGGTACCGTTTTCACCTTCAACCAGGACATCCTTCGACGTCAGGGCTATCTGGGTGACTTTTTCACGGATTTTAACTATCAGTGGGCTTTCACCCAGTAACACATCGTGGGTGGACTGACCGATGGCCTCACGCTGTTCAATCACGGCCTTTCTGGTCGGAAGGTGCTTGCCGAGTAACTCTAATAATTCGGCGGGCTGTAGCGGTTTTTGCAGGAAGTCGAGTGCGCCGCGCTTGACGGCATCGACGGCCATTGGGATGTCACCGTGTCCCGTGATCATAATGACCGGCAGTTCGGGATCAAGGTCTTTGATATATTCCAGTAAATCCATCCCGCTGAGCCCTGGCATATACATGTCGGTCACTACAACACCGGGCCAGTTTTTGTGCAACAAGGTAGTCGCCAGTGTTGGGTCTGTAATGGCTTTGACTTTAAAACCTGACATTTCAAGAAGTTGCTGGTATGAATCCAACACGTCTTGGTCATCATCAATGATTAGTACTTCGATATCATTATTCATTATCATAATTTTTAAGCTCCAACACGACCATGGCACCACCTTGTAGGTTCGAGGCGAGGAAAATATCACCATCAAGGCGGTTCATGATTGAACGGCAGATACTTAAGCCAAGGCCCAGTCCCACCTCTTTTGTTGTTGTAAATGGTATAAAGAGTTTTTCGATTATTTCGACGGAAAATCCATTGCCGCTATCGCTGACTGCCAGGCAACATCGACCTGCCTGGCAACCAAGGGATTCGAGGGTAATGATGCGCTGTTCGCAACCAGCGACGGCATCACAGCTATTCACCAGTAGGTTGACCAAGACCTGCTCGAGCTGGATCTGATCGGCGTAGCAGTAGCATGAAGTGGTAAGCTGGTTACGGATTTCCGTTTGTTGTACCTTGGCCCGGCTTTCTACAATCATCATCGCTTGTTTGATCGAAGCGTTGAGCTCTACCGGCTTCATTGGATTGTCAGATGATTGTTTCTTGGAGAAACTCTTCAGACTCGCGATGATCCGCCCCATCCGGGCGGCAAGGCTTTCCACTTTCTCCAGCGAAGCCGATAGCTGCTCCAGCCGTTGTTTGTCCAATGCCAGCTTGGCCGTGAATATATGGGTTGAAATAGCCGAGAGTGGTTGGTTCAGCTCATGGGCCAGCGAGGTCATAGTCTGGCCTACCACTGCCATTTTCGCCGCTTGGATCAATTCGTCCTGGGTTGCGCGCAAGTCATCTTCCACCCGTTTGCGATCTTCGATTTCCAGCTTTAACTGGCGGTTGCGACTGGTGAGCGAGTGGGTTTTTTCCCTCACCATTTTTTCCAGCCAGCGGGCGGCTTTTTCCTGCTCGGTGATATCAGTCATAGTGATGATCACCTTTTCATTCTGGCCTTGCTGAAACAGGCGGAAGTCCAAACGCAAATAGAGGTTTTCTTGGTCGAGCTTCTTTTGCTTCAAGGTCAGGTTGCATCCACCTAAACTAAATAGCGGACTGGTTTCGGTAAATAATGACTGCAACCGGGCATACATGGTCGGACTGAAAAGCTCCCAAATTGACCGGTTCTTTGGCATTTCAATATTGTCGAAAAGGTTCAGGGCACTGGGGTTGACCGACTCGATAATACCGTCAAGGTTGCAGGTAATGATACTGGCTTGAGTGTTGTTGATCAGGTTCAGGGCATTGCTCTGCTGCATTTCCTGCATTTGGCGGCAGAAGTGGCGCAGGTTATCGCCTAATTGGCCGATTTCGTCATTACCGGACACTTGAATTTGTGCGTCGAGTTGGTTGTTGGCAACCGCCATGAGATCCTGGGATAGGAGGTTCAAACGTTTGACTATGCCCTGACCGACCAAGTAAATCGACAACATTACCGATAGGAACAAGGTGACCACCATGGTGCCGAACAAGATCAGACTACTGATGGAAATCGCCTGACGGGTTTTCTCATTCAGTACGTTGAGCGAGGCATCTTCTTGTTCCACCATCGTCAGGATAAGCGCTTCCTGATAAGCCAGTTGGGCTTGGATCTTGTCTTGGTAGCTTGTGATCTGCTGATAGATTTTGTAGTCCTGCAGTAGTTGCTTTTCTAGGATCCCGCCGGGCTCGACCAAGGCAATTAGTTCGTTGAGCAGCTGACGGTATGAGACAGTCGAGGTGTAGTGGCTCAAGCTTTGGCTCATTTGGCTGATTTCTTTGGTTTTGTAACCAATGAAATAGAAGGCGTTGACAATATCCCTTTCCTGCCGCTGCAAAATGATTTCTTGCACCAGCTGGTGCAGTTCATTTTCCTTGACGGTGATGGCCTGCAGCAGAGAGAACTCGGTCATGACTTCATTGATGGTGCTCGATACCAAGGCATTGGGCAGCATCCGTGTCAGCTGCCATTCTACCTCTTGGCGGATGGGGGTAAGCTCGTCAACCATGTCATGGTGAAGCCATTTGATGTTGCTTTCGGTTTGTGCCAGCACATAAAGATGGGTATTGCGCTGGTACAGCAGATCAGCATAGGCGTTGATGTCATTGAACAGGGTGTCGTGTTCACTCTTGATGGCTGAGTGGTATTTTAGGCTGGCGGTCTGCACGATTGCCTCGTTGATCTTGGTCAGCTTGTTGTTGATATTTTGCTTCAGATCCGCATGAAGGATTGGATCGGTATTGTTGCTGAGCAAGTTCAGAGCGGCTTGCAGGCCGGCAGTATTGCGCTCCAGTTGGTAGCTAGCTCGCAGGGTCGGCATATTCTTATCGACCATGGTCTGGATTTGATCGTCCAGGCTTTCCCAGTTATAGATGGCGATCAGGCTGACACTGATGGTGAGTAAAGCCATTACGGCAATCGACGCAATAAGGCGGTTGCCAATGGTGTTGCCGAACCTCATTCGCCGGCACCTTTCTGCTTGTGGTTATCGAGCAACTGCTCGCAGATACTAATGGCCTGATTGAGCTGATTGGTCATCAAAGTACGCCATTCCTTGATGAGGTGCGTCGTGTGCATGTCGGTTTTCGACATGGTAACCGCTTTTCGTAACTGAGGATTTCGTGACTGGGCTTCGGATATCGGTGGTGTAGAGGCCAACTTGATCGCCAAGTTGTACTGACGCTGCTCTTCCGCTGTCAGCGGGGTCAGTTGCTTGACCTTGTGGATCAGCTGCCAAGCCTGGTTAAGCCGAATAAGCTGGTGGTTGATGCTTTGCTCAAACAGCTGCTTGACCAGGAGTGAGCGCTCTTCCATTAGTTGGTGGTCAATCGAGGCGACTTCAAATGGCTGGGCCATGGTTTGATGTAGGGCATATTTGTTGAGTGAGCTGGTCGACAAGGTTTGCTGGATCTCGTCCGAGAGTAAGAATTCAATAAATTCAATGCTTCGCTTTGCTTGGTTGATATTTTTCACCGCTGCAACATAGCTGGGTAACAGCGGGCTTTTAGGCTGGTAGGAAAAATTGATAAAGGGGAACAGCTTTTGGCTTTCATGGGCATAACTGTCAATGATCGGCCCTATACCGGCCAATCCGCGGGCAATACTGTTCTTGGTGCCATAGCTACGGGCCGAAATCGATGATAGGTTGCCACCGATTTGCAACAACAACTGCCACCCGTTCTTCCAACCATACTGCTGGAGGATGTTTTCGACCATGATATGCGTTGTACCGGAACGAGCCGGACTGCTCATAACCAGATGACGGGAGTAGCGCGGGTCGGCAAGGCTTTCCCACTTGTTAGGTACAGGGAGTTGATGTTTTTTGATGTAGTCCTTGTTCCACATTAGCCCGTAACCGGAATAGCCGAAGATAGCGACATTGGCGATGGAGTCTTGCATAAAACGTTGTTGCTGAAACGTCGAATCGAAATTCAAAGCGTTGAGCGGCAATAAGCGATCCTCGTCGACCAACGGTGTAAACAGTGACCGCGAAGAGGAAATTACGATGTCGATGTCATGGTCTTCGTGGCTGAGCAGACGTAGGCCAGAAGTTTCCCGTCGGTGGAGTATAGTGAAGTGGACTTCGGGGTATTGTTGTTGAAACTGCTTCAATATGGGGTGTAGCGACTCAACAGTAAACGTGGTTAGGATGATCAGTTGATCAGTTGGCTTGGCCCAACTTGAGAACGAAAAAAGGAGTATGACGGCATAGATAAGTTTCATCATCGGAGATCAACCAACCAGAATGTTTCTTTGTATACAGGGAAAACGGCACCAAGAGTAGTGCAATCACGGGCTAATAATTTGAATTATTTGTGGTTTATCGCTTTTACCACGTTTAATACTGGCTAAGGGTCAAAGTTGACACAAGTTGCGAGTATTTAATGGCTGGGCTCACATTTTTACTAAGGGGGAGAGGATGTCAAGTGGCAGAAGTAACAAGCCGGAGCAAAGGCTCCGGCTTGGGGGATAGCGTCGTCAGGTTAGGCGTTTAGAATCTGCTGGATTTCAGCGGTAGACAAGTGGTACTGACGCGGGCAGTTGCGCCAGGTGCGAAGCATACGTTGGTATTTTTCCAACATCGGCACCTGACTGTTGAACATGTGCTCTGCCTTGTCGAATTGTGGGTACAGACCCTCTTCCTCTGTTAGGAAGCGCACATAGTGGACATGCTGTGCTTCTGAGGCGGCATCAAAGCCTAGGAATTGAAGGCGGCGCTGATCAACCTGGCTCTGGTTGTCGTCAGACAGCATTTTGTAAGATTCCTGCATTGCGTGGTGCATTTCCATAAAATCGATGATTTCACGGCAGTTATCTTCAGGCAGGTCACCGAACTCTTTATCCAGCTCACGCATTTGTAGGCCGTAACCGCGTTCTACGATAGTCTGCAGACGGCGGTACTTAGTTTCGTTCTCAGGCGTGAGTTTAGACATCAAGTAATACTGGTTAGATAGGATCAGGCGTTGCGCGTTGGTCATTTCCATAATGATAGGCCTTAATTTTTTTATTGAGCTGGCATTGAGGTTAACAGGATAAAACGAAAATAAATTGATCTAGTTACGTCTTGCTAACTTTTTTTTGTTAAAAATTACTAATCGCATAAAGTCTATCCAAAGCCACTATGATTAGGCGATAAAATTAAACTATGTCCTTAATTATTACATGGATTTTAGGGTTTGTTGGATTGAGATGATTGTTCTGAAGCACGTTGTTTGTGTTTTATTCTGGTGGTGGAGTGGGTCAGTCTACTTAAAGGTCAGATGTAAAGGATAGGCAAAGAGTGGGGGAAAGGATGTCAGGTGCGTTGAGTGGGTTCCAATTAGCGGGTTTTGTAGCGACGGCCGTAATACTCGTGCTGGGCTTTCCAAGGGATTTCTGGCCTAAGTTTCGTGCAGAGAAAGACTACCAGCACTGGGTCTTGGCCAGTATGGTGGTGCTTTTTTTACTTTGGAGCCTCAAGGCCGGGCTGTCCGATGGGCTACAAGTACATTTTTTGGCGATGACCACAGTGGCATTGTGCCATGGCTGGAGGATCGCTGTGCTGATAGGGGTTATTCCGACTCTGTTGTTGGCGCTATTTGGCTTGTTGCCGATAGTCGAAATAGGGAATTACTTGCTGGTTTCAGTCATTTTCCCTGCTTGGCTGAGTTTTTACCTGTTTCGTTTGGCGTATTGTTATCTGGCACGGCACTTATTTGTTTATATTTTTGTTGCTGCTTTTCTTAACGGTGCGTTAACCATTGCGGCCCATCAATTGCTTAATGGTACGGTGATGTGGCTCAGTGGTCTCTATAGTTGGTACTACATTGTCGATAATTATCTGGTGCTGACGCCACTGTTATTGTTTCCCGAGGCATTGCTTAACGGAATGGCGATCACTTTGCTGGTGGTTTACCAACCGCAATGGGTCAGAACGTTCCACGACAATGATTACCTAGGCAGGTAAAAACAAGAACGCCAGCGAAAGCTGGCGTTCTTAGTAGGTAACGAGCGTTAGCTCAAGCCGACGATATTGCCGTCATTATCAATATCCAGTCCCAGGTAGGCTGGCTTCTCTGATAGGCCTGGCATGGTCATTACGTTACCACACAGGGCATAAACGAAACCGGCACCAGCGCATAATTTTAGCTCACGGATCGGTACCAAAAAGTCGCTTGGTGCGCCTTTCAGGCTTGGGTCATGGCTGATAGACAGTGGTGTTTTCGCCATGCATAGTGCAAGGTTGTCGTAACCCTGGGCTTTGAACTGGGCAAGTTGCTCTTTGGCCAAATCAGACAGTTCGACACCGCGGCAGCCGTAGCCGACTTCAGCAACCGTCATCAGCTTCTCTTCCAAAGACTGTGATAAGTCGTAGAGCGGCTTGAAGTTAGCGGGTGTTTCACAGGCACGGGTCACGGCGTTAGCCAGTTCAACCGCACCTTCCCCCCCTTTGCCAAAGGCTTCGCTGATCGCGACATCAACGTGGGTTGTAAATTGCTCGGCTTCAACCATTTCTTTTAGTTGTGCCAATTCAGCATCCGTGTCTTGCGGGAAGCGGTTGATGGCTACCACGACAGGTACACCGTACTTGGCTGCATTGTTGATGTGCCATTTCAGGTTGTCGAACCCGGCAATCAGTGCTTTTTCGTCTTGTTCGAAGATGGCTTGCGGCAGGGCTTGGCCCGGACGTAGGTCATATAGGCCTGAGTTAGCTTTAAGACCGCGCAGGGTCGCCACTACCACAGCACAGTCTGGCCCACGGCCTGCTTGTTGTGCCTTGATGTTACAGGCTTTCTCAAAGCCCATGTCCGAGCCGAAACCGCCTTCGGTAATGGTGTAATCAGCAAGTTTAAGCGCGATACGGTCAGCAATGATAGACGAGTTGCCGTGAGCGATGTTGGCAAAAGGACCGGCGTGGATCAGTGTCGGTACCCCTTCTAGGGTTTGCATCATGGTTGGCTCAATGGCTTCAATCATGGTCACTGCCATGGCCCCGGCAACCTGAAGATCTTCTGCCGTTACAGGCTTGCCATCAAGATCATAAGCCAATACGACACGGCCGATACGCTGACGCATGTCAGCCAAATCTTTTGACAGGGCAAGGATAGCCATAAGTTCAGAAGCCGCCGAGATATCAAAGCCATCTTCACGTTCAATACCGTTGATGGTTTTACCCGGTTGGTTCTTACCTACAGTGATCATGCGAAGAGCACGGTCATTGTGATCCATCACCCGCCTCCAGACGATGCGTTCCCTATCAATGCGAAGGGCTGGCATTCCGGTTTTTTCGCTAAAGCCTTCGTAACCGTGGCGCTCTTCGTGATAGACGCGGGCATCAATAGCAGCGGCAGCAAGGTTATGGGCTGCTGTTACGGCGTGGATATCACCGGTCAGGTGAAGGTTCAGTTTTTCCATCGGGGCGACTTGGCTGAAACCACCGCCGGCAGCGCCACCTTTAACACCAAACACTGGGCCCATGGAAGGCTGGCGGATACATGCCATTACCGACTGGTTGATTTTAGCCAGACCTTGGGCTAGACCGATTGTGGTAACGGTCTTACCTTCACCCAATGGGGTTGGCGTGATAGCGGTGACCACAACCAGTTTACCTTCTTCGTGATCGGCCAGACGTTTTAGGATTGAAGGCTTTACTTTGGCTTTCAATGAGCCCTGCGGAGTCAGATCTTCAGGTAGCAGGCCAGCCCGCTGAGCGATGTGATCAATCGGCGTAAGCGTTGTATCACGGCAAATTTCAATATCACTTTTCATGGGCGACCATAACCTCGCATTCGGTAACTTTATATATATCGCACAATCAGTTTATATGAGTTGCGCAATCGTTTGCGTTGGATTTATACCATAATTTTATCATGGGTAAAGTGATAAATGCGGATAGTTATGTCATGAGAATGGTTGTTCTTTATAGGGATGTTGCACACAGAATGTGTTGTTATGTTGAAGTGTTTGATGGATAAGAAAAAAGTCGGTGTTATCTTTTTGTGTCAAGATCGTGGTTTCGTCGGATTTTTATTGACTTAATTTAGTGTCAGCTTGCGTAATTACGCTTTGGGGGGAGCGAATGAAAGACCGGATACACAATGTATCCGGTCCAGAGAGCATGGCAGTTTTTAGCCCAAGTGACCAAGCACATTGATATTTTTATCTTCAGGGATCTCGTTGTACGAAAGCACGAACAGTCCTTTGGCGAAGGTGCGGGCGTAACGGGCCAGAAGTGGTCTTAGCTGCGGCGTGACCAGCAAGATGGGTTTGAAGCCATTTTGCTTCAATTGCTCTTTGACTGCGGGCATATTCTGTTGCAGCTGGGCTAGCAGAGTTGGCTCGACAGGGAAGCTATCAAGTGCTGTTTGGCCGCCACTTTGTTGGGCTTTGCTCAACGATGTCAGTAGCATTTTCTCGAGGTTATCACTCAGGGTATAGATATTGAAATCTTTGCTTGAACCAACCAGGCTATTGGTCAGCGAACGCTTGAGTCCACAGCGCACATCGGCAGCGATCAGGATCGGGTCTTTGGTGATTTCGCTACTTTCAACCATGATGGAAGCGATATTTGCGATGTCTTTGATAGGCATCTGATCGATAAGAAGTTGGCGGAAAACGCGCATTTGCTGCTGGTGGTTTAGCTGGTTGGTGAGGGCTTCCATGAGTTTTGGAGCCGAGTCGCCTAAGCGTTCCATCAAACGTTCGACATCATCGTGGCAGAAGAGCTCAGCGAGATGCTCCTTGATGATTTTGCTCAGATGAGTCGCCACCACCGTCGCGCCATCAACCACGGAGTAGCCCTGATTAAGTGCTTGGGGTTTATTGGCTGGTTCAATCCATACCGCATCGAGGTTGTAGGCCGGATCTTTACCGAGTACGCCATCGAGTTGGCCATACACTTCACCGACGGCAAGGGCCATTAGGCGCTCAGGGTCAATATCGCCTTGTGAGATAACCTCACCATGGAGCAGTAATGAATATTGAGTTGGTTTGAGCTTGAGATTATCGCGAATAGCGATTTCTGGGATCAAAAAGCCCACCTGTTCGGTTATCGTTTTCCTTACCCCGCGGATCCGCTGCGCGAGTGGTTCCCCTTGGTTTTTATCGACCAAGTTCACTAATCGATAACCCAGCTCGAGGGCAATAGGGTTAACCACCGGAACGTCATTCCAGCCAAGGGTTGGGGCGTTGTCTTGGGCAATCGCTTCGGCAACAGCTTCAGCCTGTTCGAGCGGTTCGGGATCGTTTTCAATCCGTCTTTGTTTCCAGCCGGCATAGGCTAAGACGGCGGCAAAGATGAAGAACGCAAGGTGCGGCATACCCGGCACCAAGCCAATGATCAACATGATGGCCGAGGCGGTAAACAAGGTTGTCGTGGAAGCCAGCATCTGGCGGTGGACATCAACAGAGATATCGCCGCTGTCGTTGACCCGGGTAACAATAATGGCGGCAGCGGTTGCCAGTAGCAAGGATGGGATCTGGGCAACCAAGCCATCACCAATGGTGAGCAGGGCGAAGCGCTGGAATGCCTCGCTGGCGGCTAAGTCATGTTGCACCATACCAATGGTAATACCGCCCAAGATATTGATGACCAAGATCATCAAACCGGCAATGGCATCACCCCGGACGAATTTTGAGGCACCGTCCATCGAGCCGTAGAAATCCGCTTCTCGGGCTACGTCATCACGGCGGGTTCGGGCTTGGTTTTGGTCTATCAGGCCGGCATTCAAGTCGGCATCAATTGCCATCTGTTTACCAGGCAGGGCATCAAGGGTAAAACGAGCCGATACTTCCGAGATACGTTCGCCACCTTTGGTGATCACCACAAAGTTGATGATCATCAGAATGACGAAAACGACAATACCGACGAAGTAGTTACCACCGACAACCACATCACCAAAGGCCTGGATTACCTTACCGGCAGAGTCACCACCGAGGTGACCATTGAGCAATACCACCCGGGTAGAGGCGACATTGAGGGTCAGTCGCATCAAGGTAGCGACTAGCAAGATAGTTGGAAAGACCGAAAAATCTAGTGGTCGTTTGCTCGATACCGCAACCAGCAGCACAATGACGGCCAGTACGATATTGAAAATGAACAGGCCATCGAGCAGCCACGGCGGCAAGGGTAAGATGACCATGGCAAGGATTGCCAACAGCATAATGGGAATCCCAAAATAGCTGGTGGTCAGGTTCGGAAACAGTTGTTGCAGTTTCGCTTTCATAGGACTTCTAGCTCAAAGTTGACGGTGCTTGTTGTAATCATTGTTGGTTGAGAGTAATCAGTGGTGTTGCTGGTATCGGTTAGCTATTTTTTAGTTAATAAATGCTTGGGGATCGCAAAGCTTGGCAAAGGCTGAGGTTTCTCTTTATTGCCCTCTTTATAGGCCTTGAGCTGCATTACGTATGTTAATACGTGGGCCACGGCGACAAACAGCGGTCCCGGTATTTCCTGATCGACACGGGTATTGAAATAAATCGCACGCGCCAGTGGCGGCAGGTTCATCACCTCAATGTTGTGTTTTTTGGCAATCGCCTTGATGTGGAAAGCCATTTCGTCTTCCCCTTTAGCAACGACGAAAGGAGCGCCGGCTCGGCTCAGATCATACTTGAGCGCGACAGCATAGTGAGTCGGGTTGGTCAGAATGACATCAGCGGTCGGAACTGAATTATCAATTCGGCGGCGAGACATCTGTTGCTGAATTTGCCTGACCCGCTGCTTGACCTCTGGACGACCTTCGCTGTTCTTGTGCTCGTCCTTCACTTCCTGCTTGGTCATCTTCAGCTCTTTGGTGTGGTTCCATAGCTGGTAGGGCATATCAATCAAACCGATCAGCAGGACAACGACACCGAAATAGATCAGCGCTTTGATGATATGGCTAAGGGTGATCCCCATACCTTGCTCGAAAGGTGCTCGCTGGGCGGCAATCAAGGTGGTGAGATTATTATCGAGCAGTACATACAATACGGATGAAAGCAGAGCTATCTTAAGGATGGACTTGAGCAGTTCAACCAGTGACTTGATGGAAAAAAGCCGTTTTAGGCCAGCGAGCGGGCTGATTTTACTGAGTTTTGGCTGGATAGGTTTGAGCGACATAACCCAACCGCCTGGAACCATTGAAGCTAGGATGGTCATGATGATCAACACCATGGCCATCGGGACAAAAATGCCGGCCAGCAAGCGTACACTCTCAGCGAGCTTGCGGGCCATGATATCGGGCTCTTTGAGCTCGGCGGCACTGAGCTGGTAGTTTATGGTAAACAGCTTCTCGGCTTGCTCGCCGAGGAAGTGGCCATAGGCCCAAAGGAACATTGCAATAGTGATAAACAGTACGCCGACCACGAATTCCTTGGAGCGGGCGACTTGGCCTTCACGTTTGGCTTTGCGCAGTTTCTGGGGACTGGGCTTTTCGCTTTTATCTTGGCTGCTTTGCTGCTGAGACATGTCAGTATCCTCCCATCAGTCGCATCTCGGTCAAAATTTGGTGGCAAAGCTCGGCATAGATCCCTGGCAAGCCAGAGGTTGATAATAAGACGGCACATAGCCCGAGCATCATCGACATCGGAAAGCCCAAGGCAAACACGTTCAATGAAGGAGCTGCACGGTTCATTACCCCGAAAGTCAGGTTGACGGTGAGCATAGCGGCAATGGTTGGCAGAGCGATAGTGACTGCTGCGGTCATCATCCAGCTAAACAAGTCAATCAAGCGGGCAAAAGAGACTTCGTCGAAGCCACCGCCGACGGGGTAGCGACCAAAGCTCTGGATCACAATATCGACAGCCACAAGGTGACCATCCAAGGCAAGGAACAGCAAGGTGGTGAACATCAGAAAGTAGTTACCCAGCAGGGCAACGGTTACCCCGTTGGCGGGATCGTTCATCATCGCCATCCCCAAACCCATTTGCATCGACATGATTTGGCCGACCATGGCCATGGCCGCGAACAGGAACTGCAAACACATACCGAGCAGGGCACCGATAATGATTTGCTCTCCGGCCAGTACCAACGCTTTGAGAGAGACGGGATCAACCGCTGGCATTGGCGGCAGTAACGGGGCGCAAACCAGTGAGATGGATAATGCTAACAGCAGCCGGGTGCGATTGTTGATATGCGCGTTGCCCAAAAAGGGCATGGTCATGAAGGCTGCCGAGATACGAAAAAATGGCCACCATAACTGGCCGGCCATCGCCGTGATCTCGGCAAAGGTGAGGTTGACCAGGCTATCAGCTAACGACATTGGCAATCGTATGGAACAGTGTGGTGAAAAAATCGCTAATGTTACGCAGCAACCAAGGACCGGCAAAAATCAACATCAACAGAGTTGTGAGTAGTCGGGGTAGAAAACTCATCGTTTGTTCATTGATTTGGGTGGTGGCCTGGAATATCGCTACCAACAGGCCGACCAGCAGACTTGGACCAATCAAGATGACGACCATGGAGATAATCATATAGATCGCATCAGCATAAAGACTCGCCGTCGCTTCAATGCCCATCACAAGCCTCCAAAGCTGGCGGTTAGGCTACCGACCGTCATGGTCCAGCCATCGACCATCACAAAGACCATCAGCTTAAACGGTAACGAGATGATCAGCGGTGACAGCATCATCATACCCATGGCCATCAATACACTGGCGACCACGATATCGATGATCAGAAACGGAATGAATAGCATGAAGCCGATTTGAAAAGCGGTCCTGAGCTCACTGAGGACAAATGCAGGCATCAGCACAGCAAAGCTTATTTCTTCGGGTTCGAGATCGAGCGGATCGCCAGCAATGCGCAACATCTGCTCGAGGGAGTTTTCATAGGTTTGCGTCAGCATGAAGGCTCGTATTGGTTTCTCCGCAGTGGCGACTGCCTGCTGTAGAGTGATCTCCCCTGTCTCATAAGGCACGTAGGCATCGGTATAGATAGGATCCCAGACCGGCTTCATTAGTAGCATGGTCAAGGTAAGGCCAATACCGATCAGAATCCGGTTAGGTGGACTTTGCTGTAAGCCCATAGCTTGACGGAGAATTGCCAGCACCACGATGATCCGGGTGAAGCTGGTCATCATCAACAGCATCGACGGTAAAAAGCTCAGCGCCGTCATCAGCAGCAAAATCTGAACTTTAACCGAATATTCCTGGTTACTATCACCGTCAAAGACCGACATAAATGCGATCCCCTGATCCGCTAATGCTTGGCCGGAAAAGCCAAGCATTAATGCCACGAGAGGAAGGAACTTCAGCCAGCTAGGCATCGTTTTTTTATGCGGTAACGTCATGCAATGCATCTTCGG
This sequence comes from Photobacterium sp. DNB23_23_1, assembly GCF_052873815.1. Classification (NCBI taxonomy): domain Bacteria; kingdom Pseudomonadati; phylum Pseudomonadota; class Gammaproteobacteria; order Vibrionales; family Vibrionaceae; genus Photobacterium; species Photobacterium sp. DNB23_23_1. The sequence continues at coordinate 49,209 of NZ_JBNNXT010000016.1, forward strand.
CAATGTCAGTAAGGCGCAGACCATACTTGTCGTTGATTACCACGACTTCAGCATGGCCAAGCAGGCGACCGTTGACTTTTACATCCAGCGGTTCGCCATTGAGCTTGTCCAGTTCAATCACTGAATTAGGGCCAATAGTTAACAGCTCACCCAAAGCAATATCCGTGCTGGCTACTTCTAAGGTAACGGTCACTGGAATTTGGCGGAAAAAGCCAAGGTCTCGTGATTTTTGTGCTGTGTTTGTCGCGTTGTCCAATGTGTCCGATGCCGTAGGGGTATCGAAAATATCTGCGACATCGGCGTCGATATTCAGATCGCCATCAAGAAGGTGTTGGATGTTTTGTTCGTTCATAATCAGTGTCGCTCCTGAGGAGTAATGTTATCGATAACTTGCAATACAAGGTGACCGTTACGCTCTACAACATGGGCCTGATACAGCGGTAGCGTGCCTGCATTTACATCGACAACTTCTTGGATTTCGGTAGAAATGATGTCACCAACGTTTAAGTTGATAACTTGGTCTAAGGTCAGGGTTTGGCGGCTCAACACCGCATTGAGGCTAAGTGGAACCTGTTTGAGGTGCATATCCCTCAAGCTATCGACTTTCGCAGGATCAATCTGGGTGACAACGTCCTGCGCGGTCAGCTGTAGCAACAGGTCATCATCGAGATGGAGGTGGATTTCGCCATGGCTATCTTCGATTTGGATCGCGAATTTGGCATGCAGTACGCCATTGTTAAATGCTGGGTGTTCGGTTGAAACTTGCCATTGGTGGCTGATTTGATTCAGCAAGGTAGCGGCAAGTCTGGCTTGAACGCGCTTTTCACTGGCGTTCATCAGCGGAATCTTATTTTCTGGGGCAGAGGTAGCATCGGTCGCCTTATCCGGGCTCTCTTCTCCAGTAACAACACCTGTAATGTTTGCTGGCACGGCTGCGTTCTGGTGAGAAAAGTTCGGTGTACCGCCATAGAAAGCTTCGGCAATAAGGTGGGTTAATGGTTGTGAAATACTCACTAGGCATTGACCATCATATTGATTGTGGGTAAAGCAAATAGGCTCTCTATCTTTAATTTCTTGGTAACTGACTTCTAAGCCATAACTGAGCAGTTTCACATGGCAATCTGCGCGGCGAGTCATATTGTTCAGCATTTTTTCTAGTGCTTTCACCGCTTGATAAATATAGGAGGATAAAGACTGCTGAGCAGCATTCAATGGTCTTCCTAATGAACGAATGTCGATAGGAAATACATTTTTTGAACTATGTATATTCCTCGGTTTGATTTTATTTTTGCTAATGCTCGGTTTCATTATTAATCCCGAAGATATAAAAGTTAAACTGAATTGCTGAATAAGCTCAATTATTTGCTTGTATCTTTACGGCGACTATTTCTAACAGTATTAGTCGAATAGTTCAAATGCATATAAATAGATGTCATATTTCTGCAAATTAAATTTTTTAAATGAAAATCCAGTTATTTGGTGAATCAAGATCACAAAATCATTCAAGAAGTTAATGCGAGCGAATTTCCCCTTGTCTTGAAAGTGTGCGTGAGTGCATGTTTTTTCTACTGATTTGTGTTGTTTTTGTTTCTATTTGGGGGTGGGCTTGCTTGGGGTGTTTTATTTGTGTTAATTCCGCCTGTTTGTAACTAAATATAAAAATGTGATCTTAAGCCAATTAAATTAAATGTCGTAAATTACTGTCTAGTAAATCAATTAAATGCTGCCTAATATCCAGCCGCAATGTCTTGCTTTATTGACAAATATAATAATAGTTGTGTCTTGTTGCATATAAAAATATTTATCGCTAACAAAGATGTGCTTGCAGATGTTGTTATTCTCGTTGTTTATTTGTACGAGAGTGAAAATAATTATTACCAGTTAGGCAATTTGTTTAATATGAAAGCAATCAAATCAACCGCAGTGCTTTCTTTGTTAGTTTTTTTATCAACGAGCGCACAAGCAAAACCTATCTTAGCGCCTTTAGATAAAGTAGATTGGCAATTCTCAGGAGATCGCTTTTCTTGTAAATTAACAAAGGATCTTAAGTTCGATGGCAGTGTTGCGTTTATTGCAAACTCGGCTCAGCCATATTTGTTTTCCTTTACTAGCAGCCAACGACCATATTTTGTCGATAATATATCGTTGAGCGTCAATTATTCGCCGTGGGAGCAAGATAAGCCCATGCGCAAACTGTTGCAAGGCCGAGGGAATGGTCAACATGGGCTGATTTTTGAAGGAACGGAATCGCTCCATTATCTACTTAATGAAATGGAAAAAGGGGCATGGGGACAAATCTCGGTCAGCTATAACCAGCATCAAGAAATAAAAAGCTGGGATATTCCTGCGGTTAGTTTTGCTCCGTCTTATCAGGCGTTCAAATCATGTTTGGCGCAAATGCTGCCAGTCGGGTATGAGCAAGCGAAAGACAATACCTTCCTGTTTGCCAGCAGTGATAGCCGGATGAGCGCTGAACAAAGCCAAATGCTCAGTGATATTGCCCGTTATATCCGCTACGACCAAGGGATCAGTGCACTACTCATTGATGGTCATACCGATCTCACCGGGACATCGTTAGATAATCTATGGCTTTCGCGCCAGCGTGCTCAAGCCGTTGCTGATGAACTGGTCGCTTTGGGCATTCGTCGTGATCTCATTCAACTTCGCGCTCATGGTCAGCGTTATCCCATCCACCAGGGTACGAGCATAGATGCCAACCAGCAAAACCGCCGGGTACAGCTACGTTTGGTCAGGGAGGGAGCATGACATCCAGCGATGTGATTTTTGCTCACCGTTGCCTTATCCAAGCAGCGGCAGCTATCAAAACCTTGAGTGCAGAGGGATACACGGTTCGTAATGCCTCCACCGCTGCAGATGCCTTGATGAAATTGCGTCAGCAGCCGGATAGCTTATTGTTTGTGGCTGACAACCTGACAGATATGGACATGCTGTCGACTATTCGTCGGGCCAAGCAGATAGCCATAAAGGGGACGGTGGTCGCAATTGTTGATTATCAGCAAAGCAAACTGGCCAGCGATGCCATGCAAGCTGGCGCTGATGACTATTTATTACAGCCCTATCAGCCAGAACAAATTACTGCGCTAATGCAGCGTAACCAGACCGTACAATCGCCAAAACGTGAAGTCGTGGCTTCCAGCCGTCGTAGCCTGCAAGTGCTGCAAATGGCCCACCGTGCTGCTCAGACGGATGCAACCGTACTGATCACTGGTGAGTCTGGTACTGGCAAGGAAGTTCTAGCGCGATATGTTCACGATAACTCGCCACGCAGTGAAGGGCCATTTGTCGCGATTAACTGTGCCGCGATCCCTGAAAGCATGTTAGAAGCTGTGTTGTTTGGTCACAACAAAGGGGCATTTACCGGCGCAACCCAAAGTCAAGCCGGTAAGTTCGAAGAAGCTAACGGTGGCACCCTGTTGCTCGATGAAATTGGTGAGATGCCGCCGGCTCTGCAGGCTAAATTGTTGCGCGTGTTGCAGGAGCGTCAGGTTGAACGCCTAGGTAGTCATCGTTCGATTGCCTTGGATATTCGTATTATTGCTGCGACCAATGTTGATTTGCAGCAGGCTGTTGCGGAACGGCGTTTCCGCCAAGATCTTTATTACCGCTTGGATGTTTTGCCACTACAGTGGCCACCGCTGCGTGATCGCAAAGAAGACATTTTGCCTCTTGCAAATCACTTTATTCGCAAACTCAATGCCGGTTGCACTGACTCTTGCAGCCTATCGGAAGAAGCGCAACAGGTGCTGCTGCACTACAGCTGGCCGGGTAATATCCGTGAGTTGGAAAACACAATCCAGCGGGCGTTAGTGATGCGCCATGGCCATTGGATCACGGTCCAGGATCTCATGCTCAACGATATGTTGAGTACCATGGTGGAAGGGGCAATCACCGAGGTGGTTGAAGATGCCAAGCAAGCCCTTAAGCAAAGCCGTAAGAATGCCGAGCACCAATTTATTCTCGACACGTTAGCTCGCTTCAATGGCAAACGTAATCACACAGCAGAAGCCTTGGGGATGTCGACTCGCGCATTGCGCTACAAGATTGCCGCCATGCGTGAGCAGGGGATCAACATCGACTCTTATATTCACCAATCTGGCACTGCGGCATAAGGAAAAGGACGGACGTTATGTCGAATCAAACCTCAATGATGCAAAACGAGATGTTACAGCGTATGGCCGTGATGCGCGAACAGGCGCAGAGTGGCACTCAAGTCGCGGTTAACCTCTCGCATCCCTCAACCGGTAACTTTCAGACTGCCATGCAACAAGCCGTGCGTCGGATTGATAACCAGCAGCACACAGCCCACCAACTGACGGCTGATGTGGATGCCGGTCGTTCCGATGATTTGGTTGGCGCGATGGTCGCCAGCCAGAAAGCCAGTATTTCTTTTTCAGCATTGACACAGGTAAGGAACAAGCTCTTGGCCGCCTATGACGATGTACTGAAGATGCCTCTGTAGTGAGAAGAAAATGAGTACAACAGTAGCTGAAAACCCAGAACAGACAGCATCAAGCAAATGGCTGTCATACAAAAACAAAATCCAAACGCGATTAGATGGCAAGTATAAGAACGTAGCACTGATAACGGCGCTTGCTCTGCTGGTGTCGCTATTTATCGTGGTGGTGATGTGGACCCAGACGAGCCCGTACAAGCCTCTTTATGGTACCCAGGAACGTTACGATAACAGTGAGATTTTATCGGTATTAGAGCAGGAAAAAATCCAGTTTCAGCTCGATAGCCAGTCAGGTCAGATCCTCGTTCCCGCCAACCGTTTGGCGGATGCAAGGATCGTCCTTGCTGCCCGTGGAGTGAAGGCGAAACTGCCTGAAGGGCTAGAAATCCTTGACCGTAGTACGGGCCTTGGCACCAGCCAGTTTATTGAAAATGCCCGTTACCGTCAGGGGCTGGAAGGGGAGTTGGCTCGAACCATTCTGGCTATCCGTTCGGTGAACCATGCTCGGGTTCACCTGGCTATTCCTAACCGTACTTTGTTTGTTGGTATTAACGAAGAAAAACCATCGGCAGCTGTGATGCTGGAGTTGGAGCCGGGCATGCAGCTCGACCAGTCTCAGGTGGAAGCCATTGTTAATTTGGTCAGTGGCAGTATTACCGGTATGGCGGTCGATGCGATATCGGTGGTCGATCAGTACGGTAATCTGCTTAGCGCTGACTTGGCCATGGGGCAGCAATCTCAGGTCAATGTGCGTTTCCATGAGCTGCAACAGCGGGTGGAACGTGACATCGTACGCCGTGCTGGCGATATGCTGGCACCATTGTTGGGGGTTGGAAACTTCCGGGTTCAAGTCGCGGCGACGCTGAACTTCGACCAAATCGAAGAGACCCATGAATCTGTCGACAGTGATCCTGTGTTGCGTACTGAGTTTACTAAGCAGGATAACACCCAAGGTCAGTTGGCGATGGGGATCCCGGGTGCACTGAGCAACCAGCCGACTGGGGAAGAAGGGACCACCAACAATGAAACCCGCAATGAGCGCGCTGAGCTTAGCCGCCAATATGATGTGGGTCGTAAGGTTCGCCATACCCGCCACGCCCAAGGTGGGATCGAAATGTTATCTGTCTCAGTGTTGCTTAACGATGATGTTCATGAACAAGGTTGGCAACAAGCACAATTGGAGCAAGTAGCTCAAATGGTTAAAGATTCTGTTGGATATGTCGCTGAGCGAGGAGATCAGTTCAGCCTGCATGCATTTAATTTTGCCCGTGCGATAGACGCTGCGCCGGTTGATACCCCGTGGTGGCACGATCAGCAACTGTTGTTGCTGGCAAAATACGGTGTTTACACCCTGCTGGGTTTGTCATTCATTATCTTTGTTTTACGCCCATTGGTTAAGGCGTTGCAGCGTCCTGCACCAGTGACGACGGCATTGGCAACCGCACCTGCCGGGGCTGCAATGATGCCTAGCGATGAGATGCCTGCTGTCGATTCAGCCCGTGAATTCAAGTCTGCAAGCACGAATACCCCTATCGGTAGTGAGCAGGACCTAGCCGATGCATTACTCGACTCCATTGCCCAAGGCGGTATGGTGGATGAGGACAGTGCTCCGCAGTCTGCTGGAGAGAGCGAATTTGATTTATCGACACTGCCACCACCGGGATCGGAGTTGGAGGTACAGGTGAAGCACTTGCAAAAGCTCACCGAAGTTGAGCCAGAACGCGTCGCAGAAGTAATCAAGAAGTGGGTGAATAGCAATGAGTCTAAATAATTTTAGCCATTTGGCAGACGGTGAAGTGCTGCTGGAACCGATGGAGCAAACCGCGATTTTGCTGCTCAGCATGGGCGAAGAATCTGCCTCACAGGTGATGCGGCATATGTCGCGGGATGAACTGCTTAAAGTCAGCCACGCGATGGCCCAGCAACCGGCGATCCGCAGTATTGAAGCGCGTTTTGTATTGCAAGGGTTCTTTGAAGAGTTCCGTGCCCAATCGGGGATCAGCGGGGCATCGCGCCCGTTTTTGCAGCGTACTTTGGATAAAGCATTGGGGGGACGCTTGGCCCGTAACCTGCTGGATACAATCTATGGTGATGAGATCCGCACCACGATGCAGCGGCTGCAGTGGATTGAGCCCAAGCAACTTGCCAAATTCTTGATGAATGAACACATTCAGATGCAGGCCGTCTTTATTGCTTTTCTACCGCCGGATATTGCCTCTCAGGTGTTGGCCGAGCTATCGCAGGATGAGCAGAAAGATGTTTTGCGCCGAATTGCGGTGTTAACAGAAGTCAGCCGTGACGTAGCGCTGGAACTGCAAGATTTGGTTGACCGTTGTATTGAATTCCTGGCTGAAAATTCGGGAGCGGTGATTGAAGGTGAGAAGCAGGTTGCTGACATCATCAACCGTTTCAACGGTGATCAATTGAGCCTGATGACCGCCCTTGAAGAGCACGATACAGAACTGGCCGAGCGCCTTAAGAACAAGATGTACGAGTTTTCTATCCTTACTCGTCAGCCAGAAGCGGTGCGTTTGCGTATTCTGGAAGAAATCCCAACCGATTTGCTGGCAATGGCATTGAAAGGGGCCGAACCGGCAATGCGCAAGGCATTGCTAACTGTCTTGCCACGCCGTATGCAGCAATCGATGGAAAGTGAAATATCCCAGTTGGGTAAAGTGTCATTACGTCAGGTACAAGAAGCTCGCTCGGAAATCATGGACTATGTTCGTGATCTGAATGAATCCAAAGTGATTAGCCTGCAGCTATATCAAGAGACCACGGTGGAATAGAGATGTTTAGACGAAATAAAATCATGCGCTTGCAAGCAAGCCAGTTTCGCAGCCATCGTTTTCCGCCGTTGGTTGACCCATCAAGCTTAGCCCCGTCGACGAAAGCGCACTCTGCAGCATCAGCCCGTAACCATGCAGGCACGGCGTTTGGTGATGGGTTCGACAACAGTCTGGATGACGGACTTTTGATGGGTGATGAGCTTGGAGGGGATGAATTCGGTTTCGATAATTTGGCGCTGGATGACTTCGGGCTCGATGAGCTGAATGAGGATGCCCGCCTGATGACCGGTATTGAAGGAGATGCAATACTCGATGCCTCTGCCGAATCAGCTCAGCAAGAAGACGTTCAAGCTCAGTTTAACCAAGGCTTTCAACAGGGTATGACCCGTGGCCACGAGGAAGGATTGCAGCAGGGGATTGAACAGGGCCAGCAGCAAGGCTTCGATCAAGGTGTGCAGCAAGGCCGGGATCAAGGGATCGCACAGGGGATCGAAGAGGGCAAGGCACAGTTTGTTAAAGCAACCCAGCCCTTTGCCCAAATGCACCAGCAGATGGCTGAGTTGTTTTCTGAACACGAGCGTCGCCAGCGAGAGCAGGTGTGCGAACTGGTGCAGAAAGTCGCTCAGCAGGTGATCCGTTGTGAGCTGGCTCTCCAGCCTCAGCAAATCCTGGCTTTGGTTGAAGAAACACTTGATAACCTGCCCGGTGAGCCTGTTGGCCTAAAAGTCAAAATGGCCAGTGAGGAATTTACTCACCTCGAGAAAGTGGCCAGCGATAAAATTGATGAATGGAACATTGTTTGTGACGACACCCTGCGTCAAGGCGAATGTCGGGTTGTAACTAAAAATGCCGAAGCGGATGCTGGCTGCGAACAGCGCCTTGATACTTGTATGTCTGCGGTGAAAGGTCACCTGCTTGATGAGCAAGTCGTACTAGAAGTTAATGCTGAAGAGCATGATGGGGCGATCAAGCAGGCATCATGAATAACGTAATTGATTACCGGCTAGAGCAAGCATTGGCCTCTCTCGACTCAGTCCCGGTGGCGAAAGTCACCGGGCGGTTGGTGAAAGTCACTGGATTGATGTTAGAAGCTGTCGGTTGCAGGCTGCTTACTGGACAGCGATGTCTGGTTGAAACGGGGAATGGCACCAAGATTGAAGCACAGACCGTGGGCTTTAATCGTGAGGTTGCTTATTTGATGCCTGTCAGTAATGCGTCGGGTCTATTCTCTGGAGCCAAAGTTTGGCCACTCGAAGGCGAGAGCCTGATCCGTATTGGTCCACAATGGCTTGGTCGGGTGCTCAATGGCCTCGGTGAGCCTTTAGACCGCTTGGGTCCGGTGCTAGGTCAGGATGATATCAGCCTTGAGAGTGAAAACATCAACCCGATGGCAAGGCGGCCGATTGATGGGGCGCTGGATGTCGGGATCAGGGCTATCAACAGCTTGTTGACCCTAGGTAAAGGCCAGCGAATTGGCCTTTTTGCCGGTAGTGGCGTGGGTAAAAGTGTTTTGCTTGGTATGATCACCCGTCAAACCAGTGCCGATGTCGTGGTGGTGGGCTTGATTGGTGAGCGTGGTCGTGAAGTGAAGGAGTTTATTGAACACTCCTTGGGACCTGAGGGTTTGGCACGGGCGGTCGTGATAGCAGCTCCGGCTGATGAATCGCCTCTGATGCGTCTGCGTGCTTCTCAGCTTTGCCATCGGGTGGCGGAATATTACCGTGACCAAGGCAAGGATGTGCTGTTGTTAATGGACTCCCTAACCCGCTTTGCCATGGCGCAGCGGGAGATCGCTCTGGCACTGGGTGAGCCACCTGCGACCAAAGGTTATCCGCCTTCGGTATTTAGTATGTTACCGCAACTGGTTGAGCGGGCTGGTAACAGTGCCTCGGAGCAGGGTAGCATGAGTGCCATCTATACGGTGTTAACGGAAGGGGATGATCAGCAAGATCCCATCGCTGACAGTGCACGGGCTATTCTCGATGGTCACGTGGTTTTGAATCGCCAGTTGGCAGAAGCCGGCCATTATCCAGCCATTGATATTTCCCAATCTATTTCACGTACCATGCCGCAGGTGGTCACGAAAGATCAGTTACGTCATGCCATGCGCTTTAAGCAACTGTACAGCCGTTATCAGGAGGTTCGCGAATTGATCCCACTGGGTGGTTATCAGCCGGGTAATGATCCGGAAATGGATCAAGCGGTACTTGCTCACCCTAAACTGGTGGCTTTCCTGCAACAAGAAATGGACGAGCAAGCGGATTGGGGAACAGTTGATCGACAAATGAGCCAATTGATACAGGAGCTAAACCTTGGCTAAGCAATCAAAGGCATTAGATCGGTTTCGCCAAATCAGACAGGGAGAGCTGGAAAAGTTGGGACAGCAGTTCCAACAGAAACAGCAAGATTGCGCCAATCATCTCGAAAAACTAGAACAGTTGGATGCACTTTACGATTCTTGCCAAGTGGTTGCTGGTGAAACGGCATTGGCGTGGACTAACCGCTTTGCTATTCGTGATCACCTCAAGCACTTAACTGAAATCCAAACACAAACGCTCGCATTGTCCCAGGCTGAGCAGGTAAGCCTTAAGCAGCATGTTGTCCAGCTGCATGTGAAGGTTAAAAGCTTGGAGAGTGTAATAGAGAAACGTCGCCAGCATCATGACAGGCTTGCTGCCAAGAGCGAGCAAAAGCTGATGGATGAAATGGCCATGCAACGGTTTATCCGGCCCACTTTCTAATTTTTATTGGCAAAGCAAACAAAAACGCCGCAGTACTCACTGCGGCGTTTTCTATTGGGCTTAAGTGACAGAATAGTCGATGGTTTGAGAGTTATACCAATCTGGATAAGTCGTTGATCAAGTATTTGCACTGTAAAAATTGTTGTTATCAAGGCCAATATTGCAGTAACTAGTCGCTCTAATTACAAAATATCTAACGCAGAGAACCGCGATTTTAACCTGCAAGACTGATCAAATATTTATGTAGGTATTACGCTGGCTGGTAGGTGGCATCATTGTCTTGATGCAGTACCTGAGTGAGGATGTCTTGCTGCATCATTAACAAGCGACTGTTGCGCTCGTTTTGTGCCATACAGGTATGAACCAGGCTCTTGAGCAGTGTCCATTTTTGATCGACAGGCTGGCGATACTGGGCTGGAAGGGCGGAGATCAGGCGATTGACACTGTCGGGGGAGTTATCCATACCAAGTTGGTTGAGTGTCCACGTCCGTTGATCAGCGCGTTGCTGTAATTGTTGCAGTAAATGCTGATGGGACTCCGCCATCGCGGTGAGTTTTTCGCCATTGCGATGCAGCATATTATGATGCTGCACCTTCAATAGTTGATGAAGCTGCTGGTAATCAGCCAGATCATGTTGGATATCTTGAATGAAGCTCTTGATGACTGACGCTGATTTTTGGTTCATGGTATTTAACTTCCGGGGGTGTTAAACGTGATGTTAAATGTGGTCTTAAACAATCAGTCGCGGCTGTGGGCACCGCGGATGCTGGCAGCCAGTCCATCAAGATCGACTTCGTAATTGCCGCTGGCCAGTAAGGTACGGATTTCATTGACCTTAACCATATCGACATCAGGGATACGCTTAAGCTCTTGCTGTAAGGTATCCATGCTTTGTGCTTGCGGGCTGACATCAGCACTGGGCTTTTTCACTGAAGCGATCGGCGCTGGTGAAGTTGATACTTCATTACTGGCCGCTTCAGGTGTTTTCTTCGGTTGATTTTGGATTGCAGTGGCTAACTGCAAACTTGCTTTGGTTGACTCGATCATGGCATATCTCCTGACTTCTTCTCCGATACTAAGGTTAAACGACCAACCAAGCCGCTTGATTAAATCAATTTAAAAAAGCGTGGTGACCAGTCCGGGCTTAGCGATAGCGGCTTTGATCACCTTGCCTGAGCTGGTGTTTCTTACCCGTATTTGCTGTCCGGAATACCCGCCTTCTAGCGCAACGCCTGACATATTGGCGCTAAAGTGTCCATTGTCGGCTTGAATGATCACTTTGTCACCGGCTGAAACCAGGTAGGCTGGGCTCAGGTGAGAAGGGGAGAGTTGCTGATCGCGGCGGATCTGCCTGAGGGCGCGCAGGCCGATAAAATCTTGCGAGGTGGCAAAGAATTCTCGGTTGATAGACGCGATGTCAGTTGGTTTTAAGACGATATCATCGGCGGTGACTATTTCGTCTTTACGCAACGTACGTACCGCGAAAGCAACAGGGACGGTAATACTGACATCGGCTTGTACCGTCAGTTGCCATGCTGTTGGCTGATGACAACTGACAGCAAACCGTAATCGCCCTGCTGGGTAACGGCGTCTGTCTGTCCGTTCAATTTTCAGGGGAGAGGCACATTTCTCCATCCGGTGGCTGCCGCTAGGCAATCGGAGTAACATTTCAGCTTGTTCGGTTGGCCACTGGTGCTGTTTCGCTGCCCGGCTGACTTCTCCTCTTATTGCATCTGACACTTGATTTTCTATCTGAGCTTCAACCGTTGCAACGGCTGGTTCCGAGACGGCTTGGGCCAACACCGAGGAGCCTGAAACTGTACAAAATAGCAGCAGGGCAATCGCGGAGGTTGTTGCTGAGTTGCGGGTCAATGTCGCCATTTCAATTATTCCATTCTTCATTTTCCGGTGTGCGGAATCGTTTCCGCCTTGGTATTTCCGCTTGCTTTTCCGTATCGGAAGTGCCGCTTCCGCTTTTGACTTCCCCTTGAGTGTCATGGTGTTTTTATTGTTATTAATCAAGCGCTTGAAAAGTTGGCATGCATTTTGTTTGTACTTGGCAAGTTTATGATTTCTTGCACTTAAAGGACACCAAATGGGAATCAACTTTGACAAAGCCCTCGGGATTCACCCGCACACTTTAAACCTTCGTACCGAGCGTGCCAAGGTGTTGGCCGGTAACTTGGCAAATGTCGATACACCGGGGTTCAAAGCGCGAGATTTTGATTTTCAGGCTGCAATCGCTTCTGTCGAGGCGCAACAGCAAAGCCGCAGTGGCCAGGTAGCGGCGCAAACAACGCCAGCATTGCAATACCGTAACCCTTATAACAACACGATGGATGGCAACACTGTAGAACTTGGGGTTGAGCAGGCGCAGTACGCTCAAAATGCCATGGACTTCGAAACCAGCCTGACTTTTTTGAACATGAAATTTCAAGGGCTGGCGACAGCTATTCAAGGACAGTAATCCAGTATGTCATTTAGTGAAATTTACCAAATTGCCGGCTCTTCAATGACAGCGCAAACCCTGCGTCTCAATACTATTGCCAGTAATTTGGCCAATGCCGACGCGGGATCAACCACCGAGGCGGGAACATACCGTAGCCGTAAGCCGGTGTTCTCGACGGTGTATGAAAATAGCCAGTTTCAGGCAAATCAGAGTGCTGGTGCCCGGGTGCAAGTTCTGGATGTGGTGCCCGTTGAAGGTGAGCTGGCTCGTCGATATGAACCGGGCAACCCAATTGCTGATGCTGATGGCTATGTGTTTTATCCCAATGTGGATGTGGTATCGGAAATGGCCGACATGATGTCAGCATCACGCAGTTTTGAAACCAGTGTTGATGTCCTTGGTCGTGCGCGCAGCATGCAGCAAGGCCTGTTGAAATTAGGTCAGTAAGGATACCCCGATGAGCACTCCCTACGTTACTAGTAGCAATGGCACCACAACCACCAGTGGCCAGGATCCAATCGCTAGCAATGGTGGGCAGGATAATACCTTCCTCACTCTGATGATTGCGCAGATCCAAAACCAGACACCGCTTGACCCATTGGATACAACTCAGTTCATGAGCCAGTTGGCGCAAATGACCCAGGTGGAAACCATGCAGAACATGAACAGCACCGTCGTCAACCAGATGGTGCTGCTCGACAACATTCAGGTGCTGACCACCGCCGGTATGGTGGGTCAGGATGTGCGTGTGACGACCGATACCTTGGATCTTGATGGCGAGTCTTTGAGTGCGGTGATTGATCTCGATAGTACCGTTGACGATCTCAAGGTCGAAATCCGCAACGATGCCGGTGAATTGGTAGAAACGATTGAACTTGGGGCTAACAGTGAAGGTGAAGTGGCCTTTGTTATCGACCCAGAAACACTGGGCCTTAAAGATGGCCAATACGATCTTACTGTGGTGACCAATGACAGCGACTACAAGCCGGATGTCATGATTGCGGGCACCATCGAGAAAATGCGTATTCCACCGGGCGGCGGTTCACCAGAGTTCTTGATCTCTGGCGTGGGCTATGTGCCGTTTTACAATGTTAACCAGTACGGCGATACACAAGGTTCTGATTCTCAGTCTCCGGAACCGACCCCTTTATTTACGTTGGCAGGCCGCCGATAGAGCGGTTTTCAAATATCTAGGTTAGAAGAGAAATAATAATGAGCTTTAACATTGCAATGAGTGGTTTGAATACCACCTCTCAGGAATTGAACACGATCAGTAACAACATCGCTAACGTATCCACCGTTGGCTTCAAATCATCTCGCGCGGAATTCTCGGCACTGATGAACGGTGGCATGGGTGGTGGTGTTGAACTGGCGAGCCTGTCCCAGTCATTCAACGATGGCGCCTTCAATATGACGGGGCGCACCACCGACTTGGCGATTGGCGGCAATGGCATGTTTGTTCTGCAGGGCGAAGATGGTGCCTACACCTATAGCCGTGCTGGCATGTTTCAGCAAGATAAAGACAACTTCCTAGTTAACAGTGCCGGTCTGCGTTTGCAAGGCTACACCACAGACAGCAGCGGTAACCTTCAAACCGGTTCTGTTGGTGATATTCAGGTTTCGACCGGTTCGGTTGCGGCTAAAGCCACGGATCGTGTTGATTTTGGCGCGAACTTGGATGCTGGCGCCTCAGAGATTGTTGATGAGAACGGTGATCGTATTCCGTTTGATCCGGAAGACAGCGATAGCTTCAACTCTTCGTACACGACAACGGTTTATGACTCATTGGGCAATGAGCACACCTTGACCCAGTACTTTGTTAAAACTGGCGATAACGAGTGGGAAGTGCATTACGCCATGAATGGCGAAGTGATGGAGGACGAAAGCGGTCAGGCATTGGAATTCGATGAGAGCGGTAAGCTGGTCGAGCCAACGGGCAACATTAGCCTTTCTTTTGCCCCGGAAGGTGCGGCAGAGATGAACATTGCTCTTTCTATGTCAGGTACTACCCAGTATGGCAGTGAATTCGCGGTATCGACTAACCGCAGCAATGGTCATACCGCTGGTGAACTGACCGGTATCACTATCGATGACAGCGGTATGGTATTTGCCAACTACAGCAACGGTGAGCAGATGATGCAGGGCCAAATCGTATTGGCAGACTTCCCTAATACCGGCGGTTTGATGCAGGTGGGCAATACCGGTTGGTCGGCGACACAAGCTTCGGGTCAGCCACTGATCGGCGTTCCGGGTACGGGCACTTTAGGCGGGTTGTACTCAGGTTACATTGAAGAATCAAACGTTGATCTAACCGGTGAGCTGGTGGGCCTAATGACGGCGCAGCGTAACTACCAGGCCAATGCCCAGTCACTATCAACCCAGCAGCAGCTTACCCAAGTGCTGTTCAACATGTAAGGGCGGTAGTGTGGATCGTTTGATTTATACCGCGGCAAGCGGGGCTGGGCGGATATTTAACGCCCAGCAGGTTCGGGCCAATAACCTAGCCAATATCAATACCCATGGTTTCCGTGCCGATATGGAGCGAGCACAGGCGTTTGCCGTACAGGGCAGCGGCTTTGACAGCCGTACGCTGGTTGAAGCCCAGTCGGCGGGTACCCGTTTTGATGCCGCGGAGCTACAAACCACGGGCCGCGAACTGGATTTGGCTATCCGCGGTGACGGCTTTTTTACCGTCCAGTTGCCAGAAGGCGATGAAGCCTATACCCGTTCAGGGGCGATTGAGCGCACCGAAAACGGTGATCTTATGATTGGTGGTTTGCCTGTACTGGCTGACGGTGGCGATGTGATGAACGTCCCGCTCTACAGCAGCATCGAATTTGGTGACAACGGGTTGGTCAATATCGTGCCGGAAGGTGAGGTGTTGGCGGTTGAAGTAGGACGCCTGAAGTTGGTGAATCCGCCGGTGCAGGACTTGGGTAAGCTGGAAAACGGCTTATTTGCGACCAATGATCGCCAGCCGCTAAACGATGACGAAACCGTAATGATGGTATCGGGCTTTCTTGAGCAAAGTAACGTTGTGGCCGTAGAAGAAATGGTGGCATCCATGCAACTGAGCCGTAACTTTGAAATGCAGCTAAAGATGATGCAAACCGCAGAAAAAATTGCAGAAGCAGGCAACCGCCTGATCAGAGCGTAAAGGATAAGAGATGAACGCAGCACTATGGATCAGTAAAACTGGCTTGGCCGCCCAAGATACGAAAATGGCGACCATTTCCAACAACCTCGCCAACGTCAATACTGTCGGTTACAAGCGCGACCGCGTGGCGTTTGAAGATCTGTTCTATCAAATCCAGCGCCAGCCGGGTGCCATGGCTGATGAAGTCAATGAATTGCCGACCGGCATTCAACTTGGTTCGGGTGTGCGTGTTGTTGGTACTCAAAAGGTCTTCACCGAAGGGATGTACCAAACGACCAACCAAAGCCTGGATGTGGCTATTGATGGTCAAGGTTTCTTTGAGCTCGAAACGCCGGATGGTGAGCAGGCATTTACTCGTAACGGCCAGTTTCACATGAACTCTGACGGTTTGCTGGTCAATACTCAGGGCTTGCCGCTGGCCCAGCAAATCCAAGTTCCTGAAGGTGCAGAAACCCTTACCATTGGTACTGACGGTATTGTTACAGCCAAGATTGCCAATGACGATATGCCACAGGAAATTGGCCAGATCACCTTGGCTAACTTCATCAATCCAGCTGGCCTTGAGGCACTTGGCGGTAACCTGTTCCGTGCCACTGCATCGAGCGGTGATGTGATTGACGGTATTGCCGGCGAAGGGGCATTCGGGCAGCTAAAGCAAGGGGTGTTGGAAGGTTCTAATGTTCAGGTGGTCGAGGAGATGGTGGATATGATCACGACCCAACGCGGCTATGAGATGAATGCCAAGGCACTGTCTTCATCGGATGAGATGTTGCAGTACATTTCTCAGGTACTGTAAGCCATGGCAAGACTGACGAAGGTTAAAACCGTTAGGCGTCTTGGAGCATGGCTGGCCGCCATGCTTCTGGCTGGTTGTTCATCTACTCCCTCGTTGATGGATGAGCGTCCAGCTCCGGATGATTTGGATTACGCCCCCCCGATGCTGGATTACTCGCTGCCGGATGCCCGTAGTGGCTCGGTCTACCGTGATGGGTATATGTGGACCCTGTTTCAGGATCGCCGTGCCTACCGTGTTGGCGATATGCTGACGGTATCGCTGGATGAAGATACCCGCTCGAGCAAGCAGGCCAATACCAACTTTGGCAAAAATGCCAGCGGTGGCTTGGTGGGTAGTTTTGCGACCGGCTCTAGCAGTGGCAGTGCCAGTGGTGATCTTTCCGGTAATCGGGATTTTCGCGGCAGTTCAGCCAGCTCGCAGCGTAACTCTTTGAGTGGCTCCATTACGGTGATGGTGCACGAAGTGCTGCCTAACGGAGTGCTGCGGATTAAAGGGGAGAAGTGGATCCGCCTTAACCAAGGCGACGAGTTTATCCGCCTTGATGGCTTGGTGCGGGGGGATGATATCGACAACGGAAACCAAATTTCCTCTCAGCGCGTGGGTGATGCACGTATTACCTATTCCCAAAGCGGTGTATTGGCCGATGCCAATGACGCAGGCTGGTTGACCAAGCTGTTTGTTAATCCGTTGTTCCCAATCTAAGAGGCATTATGTTTAAGCAACTTATCATTTTATTGACTGTGCTGGTCGTGCCTTTCCTGTTTGTTGATGCCGCCAATGCTGCAACCAACGAGCGCCATTTGATTGATTTGGTGGATATCCAAGGGCTGCGAGAAAATCAGTTAATTGGCTATGGCCTAGTGGTCGGTCTTGATGGGACAGGCGATCGTAATCAGGTAAAATTCACTAGTCAGTCGGTCACGAATATGTTGCGCCAGTTTGGTTTGCAACTACCTGAAAAAATTGACCCGAAGCTGCGTAACGTGGCAGCGGTCAGTGTTCACGCTTCTATTCCACCATTGGCCGGACCGGGGCAAACCATTGATGTAACGGTATCGTCTATCGGTGATGCCAAAAGCCTGCGCGGCGGCAGCTTGGTGATGACACCACTGCGTGCGATTGATGGCCAGATCTATGCGGTTGCCCAAGGGAGCTTGGTGGTGGCGGGGGTCAAAGCCGAGGGCCGCTCCGGTTCAAGCATTACGGTTAACGTGCCAACCACTGGTCGCATTCCAGGTGGGGCGATAATCGAAGAGGAAATCCCATCCGATTTCACTTCCCAACCTAAAGTCACATTGAATTTGCTACGTCCTAACTTCACGACCGCGCGTAATATCTCTCGTCAAATTGACGAGGTCTTTGGTCCGGATACAGCGATGGCATTGAGCAATGCTCGGGTCGAAGTTTCTGCGCCGCAGGATTTTGAACAGCGGGTGATCTTCATGTCGATGTTGGAAGATATGACCGTCGATATTGGCCGTCAGCGAGCGCGAGTGGTGTTTAACAGCCGCACCGGTACTGTCGTGGTCGGTAATGGCGTGCGTATTGGCCGGGCAGCCGTGAGTCACGGCAGTCTGACGGTGACCATTGCCGAGTCGTTCAATGTTAGCCAACCTAATGCGTTTGGCGGTGGCAACACGGTCGTGACCCCGGATAGCGAAATTGATATCAACCACGAACGTAATCCAATGTTCATCTGGCCGGAGGGCGTAGAGCTGGAAACCATCGTTTCAGCCGTCAATAGCCTCGGTGCTTCTCCCGATGACTTGATCGCCATCCTTCAGGCGCTGCACTCTTCGGGTGCATTGGATGCTGAACTGGTTGTGATTTAAGGACAGAGAATGACAGTAACTGTTTTACCGGTAAATACCATGGCGTTGCAGCCAATGGCGACCAGCCGCATTGCGGCAAACTCTTCGATGGGAACGATAACCACATTCGACAGTCGTCAGTTGGCTGATCTAAAAAGCACGGATGACACGCAGCAGGCGATTCAAACGGTAGCGGAGCAATTTGAATCGCTGTTTTTACAGATGGTACTCAAGCAGATGCGTAAAGCGAGCGAGGCACTCAATACCGATGATGACAATGCTTTGTTCGGAAGCCGTGAGCACAAGACCTATCAGGAGTTTTTTGATGGTCAGGTGGCTATCGAAATGTCAAAAAGCCAGCTTGGTTTGGCGGAAGTGATTGTCCGTCAACTGGGCGGTGAGTCGGCGTTTAAGGAAGCTAACGATGAGGTCGCTTTAACGTCAAGTAAGGCAGAGCAAGGTCCGATCGCGGGCAGCGCATTTAGCCAGTCTTTGCTGCATTTTAACCGTGAGGGCTCTAACGTATGAGTTTGATGAATATCGGCTTGTCTGGACTACAGGCAAGCCAAGTGGGCATGAATGTGACGGCCCAGAACGTTGCTAACATCAACACCCCGGGCTACAGCCGCCAGCAAGTACACCTGTCGGCGATTGGCTCAACCAGCATGAGCATGAAAGATGCGGGTAACGGTGTGTCGGTCAGTGCCATTCGTCGAGTGACCGACCAGTACCAAACCAACCAGATCTTCCGTGCAGGTTCTATGCTGGGTGAAGCGTCGACATCAGCCCAGCAGCTTAAGCGCTTGGAAACCTTGCTGTCTGGCGATTCGATGGACTTGAGCCAAGGCTTCGACAGCTTTTTCTCGGCGCTAAACGGTGCCAGTGTCTCGCCTTACGGTTCGGCTCATCGCTCGTTGATCATCAGTGAGGCGGAAGCCTTGGGTAACCGCTTTAATCAATTGAGCAGCTCGCTGGATGGTCAGTACAGTGATTTATCACAGCAGCGCAGCAGCGGGGTTTCGCAAGCGAACAGTTTGCTTTCTAATATCAGCAAGCTCAACGACGAGATCCGCAAAGGTGATGCCACGGGTGCCAATACCTCAGCGCTTCAGGATGAGCGTGATGTGTTGATTGCCGAGCTGTCAGAAATTGTGGATGTCCGTATTACCGATGCCGGTGACGGCACGCTGAATATTGCACTGCCTAACGGCCAGCCATTGGTGATGGGGAGTCAGGTTGCTCAATTTAGCTTGGAATCGGATCCGAATAATCCGCGCAGCGATGTGCTGTCGTTATCGCTCAATGGCCAAAGCTTCCCGCTAGATGACGACATCGGCGGCAAGCTGGGGGCACTGTCGGCATATGAAAAAGATGTGCTGATCCCAACTCAGGAAGCGATCAATGACATCGCCTTTGAGTTTGCCCAAGCCTTTAACGACCAACTGGCCGAAGGTTTTGACTTAAACGGTGAGCCGGGTAAACCCTTGTTTGTTTTTGATCCGGAAAATCCAGCGTCAACGCTGTCTATCAATCCGGATTTCAAACCAGAAGACTTGGCCCTGTCGGGTGACGGTACCCCAGGTAATACCGACAATCTGTTGAAACTGATCGAGATTAAAGACCAAGAGTTTGAGATTGGTGATCTGGGCTCGCAAACCTTAGGCAGCGCGTTTAATTCTCTGCTGGGTGATATCGCAGTGAAAAGCCGTCAGGCGCAATCGGATCACGATGCGGCCAGTAATATTTACCTTCAGGCAACGATTGAGAAATCGGCAACCAGCGGGGTTAACCTTGACGAAGAAGCAGTCAGCCTGATGATGTACCAGCAAGCTTACCAAGCCAACATGCAGGTGATTAGCGCATCGAATCAAATGTTCGCGTCAATCATGCAGCTATTCTAAGGACACCGCCATGCGTGTAAGTACTAATCAATATAGCCAGATGATGTCTGGCAGCCTGAGCCAGAACTCCTTGGGCATCAATAAGATCATGCAGCAAATGGCAACCGGCAAGCGGTTGCTGGTTCCATCTGATGATCCAATGGCCTCGACGCGGGTGATGAACCTCAAGCGTGAGCAGGCTGCGATTAGCCAATATCAGGGTAACATCGAGCAGGCCGATATCGCGCTGAAGAAACAAGAAACGTATCTGAGCAGTGCAACCGATGTCTTGCATCAAGTCCGTGATTTGATGCTATGGGCCGGTAACGGTGCTAACGGACCTGATGAACTGGCCGCAATGGCTAACGAACTTGAGCACTTGCAAGACAGCTTGGTGAGCTTGGTTAACTCGAAAGATGAAAACGGTAAGTACATCTTCTCGGGTAATGAGGTGAATACCCAGCCGTTGGTGAAAGATGAAGAGGGCAACTGGACTTACCAAGGTGACACCGGTATCCGTGAAGTGGTGGTTGGCGATGGCGTAACGATTCAGCTTAACGTCAATGCTGAGGATATGTTCTTCTCGGGCGGGATGGATATCTTTAATCAGTTAGATGAGCTGGTTGATGCGTTGCGCGACCCTGATTTTGACTTTGAAGGCAGTGAGATTATTGGCCGTAGCCTCGATGTGCTTGATGATACCTTGCTGTCAGTGTCGGGTACGGTGACCAGTTTAGGTAGCCGCCAGAATGCCTTGACCACGATGCAAGATGGTCACAGTGAAGTTGAGCTATTTAACAATGACTTGATCGGGCAACTGGAAGATCTCGATTACGCCGATGCCATGGTGCAATATAACAACTACCTGTTGGCACTGCAGGCAACCCAGTCGACCTATGCCAAAACAGCTAGCTTGTCTTTGTTTAGTATTATGTAATAGTTGCCCTGCCGGTGATCTCGGCAGGGCATTTTTTGATTGATGGAAAACACATGGTTTCTCAGGTAAATGATCTTCGCTCGGCAGCGGCCGGTGCCAGTCGCCAGCAACAGGTAATTGCAAGGCCAGCCACTAAAACGGCCGCAGTACCTGATAACAAGCAGCCGGATCCATTGCGCCTGTCGCAAACCCTTACCCCTGAACACACCCGCCAGCACAGCTTGATCCAGCGTGCTCAGCATAAAGTCGCCGCTTCCCGTGTGGCGGAGTCTAGCCTTAGTGACATTGGCCAAAACCTAGCCCAACTGGGTAAGCGGGTAGAGTTTGCCATGCGAGCCGGTAGCGCTTCGCCAAAAATCACTGCTGACATTGAGCAGTTAGCCAGTCGGATGGAACAGCGCCTGCAGCAGGCGACGTATAAAGATCAGCCTGTGCTGAGCCGTCAGCTCAAGCCCGTGTTCCATGGTGAGCCGCGTACGTCCTTCCAAATCAAAGGGCTGGATACCAAACGCAGCAGTCCGCGTGATGAAACGGTCATTTTCAATCTTGCCAAAGGCGGTGCCAATGCGGTGCCGGTTAAATTGGCGGCCAATGCGACGCCAGAGCAGCAGGCCATGCAGTTTCGCCAAGCACTTAACGAGCATGGTATCGGGGTATCACTCAACAAGCAGCGCCAATTGGTGTTCTCGGCCAATGAAGCGGACTGGCAGCACTTGTCGCAAAAAATGCGGGTAGTCGGTCAGGGCGACCGTTTCCCGGCAGGCCAGCCAAATCGAGTCAAACTGGAAACCACCGAAGCTCGATTTGAGCCGCAAACCTGGCAGACCGATAAAGATCAGCTGCGTCAGACGTTGGTACAAACCCAGCAGATGATGAAGCAAATCAAATCCAGTATTCAAGAGCTTCGCACTCATAACCAAGATGTCATGCAGCGGATTGATACGATCAACCAGCGTAACCGTTATTTAAGTGACAAGGTACTGGACAGCGCAGAAGCGGATTTATCCCACATACTGCCAAGCGGGGATAACTTTAGTTCGGCCTTCCAAAACTTGAAGGTCCAAGCCAATGTCCACCGTCAAACCGTGGTATCTTTGCTAAGCCGGTAAAATAGCTAAGCGATTAATCACTTAGCCAGTAAAATTAAATGTTGCCACTCGTGACCACCAACAACGCGTGGCAAGCTGATATCGAGGGTTCACCATGCTGTCACCTATCTCTGCGGCGATTAATAAATTACTGCGAATTGAACCCCAGCAGTTGAAAGCGGAACAATTCACGCCGCCGCAACAGGGCGCCAAGCTAGGTGCCAGCACCGCCAATACCCACTCTTCGACACCTCAACCCTTGCCACAAGCCCAGTGGCAGGTTGTCCGTATGCTGGCCAACTTATCAGGCATGTCATTGGGGCAACCCCAAGCTTATAGCGCGCAAACACTGCAATCGCCGAGTTTCCGCTTAGCCGGTGGGGAAGGGGAGTTACAATTACGTTTGCAGCTAGAAGGCCAAACCCACACTATTCGCTGGCAAGTCGGCGGTAATCAAACAGAACCGCAACTGCTTAACTCCACCTTGCCGCCAGCGTTATCATTGGCGTTGTTGCCAACCGTTGATCAAGGTTGGCGCTTGGTTGCCAAAGGTTTTTTGCATAACGAACCGCTGCAATTGTTGTGGACCCCCTATGGTAATAGCGGCAAAGACGGTTCTGCCGCGGGTTCTGCTATCTCCCTCAAAGTGTGGCTGCGCACCGGCTTCATTATCTCGGTCATGGTATTTTCTTTTTGCTACTGGCTGTTTTAATCTTTCTTACTTCTTACTTCTTACTTCTTACTTCTTACTTCTTACTTCTTACTTCTTACTTCTTACTTCTTACTTCTTACTTTTCTTTATCTCGTTACTCTCTGTAATTCCCCCATAAGAAAATTAATTCATTCTAGCCAATAGCCAATAGCCAATAGCCAATAGCCAATAGCCAATAGCCAATTTTAAAATTTATATTTAAGAAAAATTTATTTTCGTCGTTGGCGAAAAAAAATAAAAAAATTGGCAAAAGTCGGTTTAAGCAGCAGGGATAGGTGTCGTTTTATAGAGGTGTAGACACTATATCGAATATTAAACAGAGGGCACTAACATGCTATCGATGCACACTAACTACACATCTCTAATTACTCAGAACAACCTGAACAAAACATCGGGCGCAATGGATCAGGCGATGCAGCGCATCTCTACTGGTTTCCGCATCAACTCAGCGTCTGACGATGCGGCGGGCCTACAGATTGCCACTCGCCTACAATCTCAGGTTAACGGTCTAGGTGTTGCTCAGCGTAACTCTCAAGATGCGATTTCTATGTTGCAAACCGCTGAAGGTGCATTCGACGAGATGACCAACATCGGTCACCGTATGAAAGACCTAGCCACTCAAGCAGCGAACGGCACTAACTCTGAATCAGAGCACGACGCGATGCAATCAGAGTGGAACGAATTGGTAAACGAGCTAGAAAGCGTTATCGACAACACGCAATACGGTTCAGGTAACAACCTGTTTGGTGAAGGTGGTCTGTTTGACCAAGACATCACATTCCAAATTGGTGCAACCACTAACGAAACACTGACTATCAACATTGCTAGCTCTCTTTCTGATGTACGCGATACGATTGGTGATCTTAAAGGACTTGATCTAGGCGCTGGACCTGTAGGGGACCTAGAAGGCCACACTAATTATGCTGAGGCAGATGAAGCAAATTGGACAGCTAGTTTCGAACAAGCTCAAGCTGGTGGTTACCAGGGGGATGAAGCTGCTTGGACTGCACTTAGCGGAGGAGATCGTACCGACACTGCTTTCCAAGCGGCAAACGAAGCTGCTTTCGATGTAGCTCTAGCTGAAGCGCAAGAACCTTCAGGTGCTGCTCAAGCTATGGATGCTGTAGACCGTCTTATTAACGGCGGCACTATCACTAATGCTGACGATACAACCACTGATGTTGTAGGCATGGGTGCAATCCGCTCTGAGCTAGGTGCGAACATCAACCGTCTGGACCACACCATTGTTAACCTTGGTAACATGCAAGAGAACACTGAAATGGCGAAAGGCCGTATCATGGATACTGACTACGCGGTTGAATCTTCAAACATGATGAAGAACCAGATGCTAACGCAGATGAGCATGTCTATGCTTTCTCAGGCGAACGGCATGTCTGGCATGGTAATGAGCCTAGTAGGCTAATAAGCCCTCGCCTCAATACCAGGTATATAAAGCGCAATCGAACCACTCCAATTAATCAAAAGCCGCAGCCCCCGCTGCGGCTTTTTTCGTACTCAGAATAAGGGCGTCATATTTGTTATTGATACATAGCCAAACGGTATCGTTAATAAATGGCAATAATGCTACCCGTCAATATTCTTGAATATTGCCAGTCATAGAGTGCCGAATTGGATAAACGGTTATTGAATTTAATTCTGTGGCAGTGAAAAGACATTGTGTGGTGTGTATACACCCAAGTCAACTTGCTCGCCGAGAGTTCAGCAATCGACCCATTACGGGGTTAAATAACCTCGAAATAGGTATACCAACCTACATAAATAATTGACCAGTCTTGCAGGTTAAAATCGCTGTTTTCTGCGTTAGATATTTTGTAATTAGAGCCACTAGTTACTGCGATATCTGCCTTGATAACAACGATTTTTCCAGTGCAAATACTTGATCAACTACTTATCCAGATTGGCATTATTCCAGCTAATAAAAAACCGCAGTCTAGACTGCGGTTTTTTTGTATTGGTATATTATCTATGGTCAGTTTTTATTAAACCGCTTCCAATCGTGAGACTTCTTGAGTTGCGCCGTTTTGGTAGACATTTCGTAGCTCAGCCATTACACCCTCACGGGTGACCGTGCCAACAAACTGGCCGTTATCCAGCACAGGCAGGATACGAGGCTTGCTCACTTGCAGCGCTTTTACCCGATCTTCCAATGAAAGGGCTGTGGTGCTGGTGGCGATCCCCATTGCCGAGGTGGGGTAAAGCTGCTCTTTATCGATACACAGAAACTCGACCACATCGACCAGGCGGTCTTTGGTATTAACAGCAATAACATCTTGCTTCATCAAGTCGACCACCTTAGTCTCTTGGTTTGGCTGGTAGTCGCGGTACCACAACTCTTTCATTACATCGTACATCGACAAGAACCCGACTAAACGGCCTTGGATATCACAAACCGGTGCGCCTGAGACATTGGCGGTGGTCATCATGTCGATAGCGGTAGGGATCAGCATCTCGGCCGATAGGGTAAGTGGTTGTGGGTCGGTGATGTCTTTAATGGTTAGGTGTGACAGCATATCGGCCTCCTTGACTGATGCGATGTCTAAGCTCTGGGTAATAGCACGGATGTTTGCAGCCTTGAGCTCTGGGCGGCGGAAAATACACCAGTTAGTCAGGCCCACTAATACCGCACCGCCGACAATATTGCCCAGTGTCACCGGCAGCAAATTGGCCATTAGGAAGGTTGGGATATTCAGATCGCTGTATTGCTCTGGGCTGGCAGAGATCATTTGCCAGAATTGCTCGGGCGCAAAGTTCTGGATGGTGATACCCAGCGGCACCATAAACATATTGGCGACTGAGTGCTCGAAGCCGCTTGAGACAAACATAGAAACCGGCAGCACCATGATCATGGCTTTGCTTAAGGCGTTGGCTGAGCTGAAGGTCATCCAAATAGCCAAGCAAACAAGCAGGTTACACAGCACGCCTAATGAGAAAGCCTGTATTGGGGTGTGATGGAGTTTATGCTGGGCGATATTGAGGGCATTCATGCCCCACTGGCCGTTGTTGAGCATGAACATACCGGCAGCGCTGATCAGCAGCAGCATAAACATGGCACCGATGAAGTTGCCGATATACACCTTGGCCCACAGGGAGAGCATCTTTCTTAGTGTGATCTGGCGGTTGGCCCAAGAAATGCTAGACAGTACCGAACTGGTAAACAGCTCACCACCACATAGGACAATCAATATCAGCCCCATGCTGAACACCATACCGCCGACTAAGCGGCTGAGACCCCATCCGGTCGTCGCGCTGCCAGTAGTAACCGTGATGTAAAATACGAAAGCAAGGCCAATAAACGCCCCTGCCATAATAGCCAACCCCAGTGTCATACCGCTGGTTTTCTTTGCTTTGCTTAGCGCGAACTTTTCCGCTTCCGCCATCATTTCCTTCGGCGAAAACAGCTGATTATTGCTGGAATCTACGTTACTCATGCTTACCCCAAGTGCTACACATCCTTTCCGTCGGCGTTAACCGCTTCTAACTTGAATGTCCCTATCAAGCCATATGCCTAAAGTGCAGGCATTGCCATGATAAGAAAAACTGATAGCCATAGAAAGCTTAATCATCTTTTCTTATGTGAAATATATGATTACATTTTCGTATATTGCGACATAGGTAGAAATAGTGGGTGTGCAACATGGCGCAAAGCAGGTGTGAAGCGGGGTGCCTATCCTCGTTGCCATCCCTGCCTGCTTTTATTCTGTTTTCTTAATGCGTGTATAGCGCTCAAACTTTGAAATTGCTCACTGATAATTCTGTTATTAAATATTTCTGTAGTGGTGATGTATGGGGGCGGATTTGTGCGTTTAATTGGGCGTGTCGTCAAGCTGGCAATGTTGCAGGGCATGCTCTAAAAGTGGGCTTTTGGGGAGCTCTTTTTTCTTCGGTTTTTTTACCTTTTCTCCGCTCCTTGTTTAGCACCGTTAAATGCCGTTTAAGCCATTAAGACATTCCGTTTTTTTGTCGCCTTATATTGATAGCAACTTCAACTTTATTGGGCGGAATAAATATATTTCCGCAGGCGGAAATAAAACTTCCGCTTATTCATAAAGAATGAAATTACATATTTATTAGTTTGGCTAAATAGACTTAAAAATAATCAAATTCGGTCATAAATAGCGTTATTTTACTTAATTTAAAGTTGGAATGGTTCTTGCTTTACGGCTTCTGCTGTAGACGTTTTTTTAAGTGAAATTAGCGACTTCTGGCTGAGTGAGGAGAAACGCAATGTCAATGATGGACCCTGCTTCTTTAGCAATGCAGATGGTGATGATCCAGCGTCAGCCATTTGATATCCAATATGCTAACCAACAGTCAATGTACCAAACGCAATTAGATGCGTGGAAAGATATTGATTCCGCTTTCAGTAGCTTTTCATCAGCACTGGATAAAATGAATACGGCGGATAACAGCTTTGTCAAAAACAGCGCTACGGCCAGTGATGAAGGGTATATCAATGCAACGGCAGGCGGTGGTGCCCGTCACGGTAGTTACGATCTGTTTGTTAAGCAACTGGCTCAGGCTAAGCAGGAAGCTATCACGCTAAAAGGGGATGACCTACCAACGGAAGGGGTCGTGACTATCGACATTGCGGGGAGTGATGAGCCACTTGTCATTGACTTCGAAGAGTTCAACAAAGATGGCGATAAAACAGTAACAGACTTGGCTGATTACATCGACGAGTTTGATGAGGGCGTTACTGCCTCTGTGGTGCGCTCTGGCGATGAAGTGAGCTTGATCCTCAGCAGCAGTGAAACCGGTGAGGAAAACAGCTTTAGCTTGTCATTTGATAACAGTTTAGGTGACTACTTCTACCCGCCTCAAACCCTGACCGAAGCCCAAGATGCCATTGTGATGCTGGGCGGAGAAGACGGCCTTGAAATCCGTAATAGCTCAAACACCATTGATGATGCGATTTATGGCGTGTCGCTTGATCTAACCAAAGCGCATGAGCCAGGCGAGAAGCCCCTGACTCTGGTTATTGGTGGTGACACGGAAGCATCAACAGAAGCGGTTGAAGAGTTCGTTGATGCTTACAACGCGCTGATGAACACCATCCTTAAGCACACCATGACCGATTACCAAATCGAAAATGATGATGGTGATGACGACGATGAGGATAGCGTAAAAATCACTAGAGCGGGTGCCCTTGCCAGTGATTCAACCGCCCGCAGCCTCAAGAATATGCTTAATAACCTGACGCGTGGCCAGTTCGATGAAGGCAGCCTATATAGCATCGGTATTGAAGCCAACCGTGATGGCACGTTGAAAATTGATAGCGAGCGATTTGAACAAGCGCTTACTGAAACCCCTGAAAAAATCGATGCCATTTTCTTTGGCGATAACGGTGTGATGACGTCGCTGGAAAGTGCGATTGAGCCTTACACCGGTTCGGTGAATTCAGGTAATAACCTGCTTAAGGGGCGTCAAGATACCTTGCAGGGCAATATTGACCGAGTTGACGACAAAAAAGAGCAACTCGATTACCGCATGGAAAAAACCTACAACCGCTACTTGCGCCAATACACCGCAATGCAGCAAACCATGATGCAGATGGAATCGACCGGTTCCATGTTTATGTTTTAGAGGAACAACAAATGTTAATGGATGATTCTGGTTTCGAGGCGTACCAGCAAGTCGATGTAGAAGCACAAGCAGCGGCAGCGAGCCCTTATCAGTTGGTACTGATGTTGGTTGACGGTTTTATGGATAATTTAACCCGCGCCGAAGGCCATATGGTAGCCAACCGCTTGAAGGAAAAAGGGGAATCTATCGGTAAGTGTATCGACATTATCGGTGGCCTGAATAGTGCGTTGGATATGCGTCAAGGTGGCGAACTCGCACAGCAGATGAACCAGCTTTACGATTTTTGCAGCATGAAATTGTTTGAAGCCAGCGTCCATAACGATGCGGACAAATTGGCGGAAGTACGTTCTGTGATGGGGAATATTCAAGAGGGCTGGCATAACTTCGGGGTAACCCATGAAAGTTAACACGACCCAGATCAGGCAACTCACCGTGCAGCTTAACCAGAGCTACAAGCGCAAAGAGTGGCAGGCTGTGCGTAAAATAGACAAAGAAATCTACAGCATGCTGGCTGACTTAAAAGCCCAGCCAGCCGTTGCCGAGTCACTACGCCGCGACATCCTTCAGCTTAAAAAGGTGCATTTAGCCGCCATGACGGCGTGCGAAATGGAAAAAGAACACCTCGGACAGATGTTGGCAAAGTTCCAGAATCAGCGTGAAGGGGTATCGGAATACCAGCAGGTCGAAATGGCTGGAGGCTTTATTCGATGAGCCATATTTCGATGTCACAGCCACATGGGAACGCGCAAGCCACAACGGCACGTCCAACACCGGTACAAACCGGTGACGGTGGCTCTTGGTTTGACAGTTTTGCAGCATTGCTTGGCCTAGATACTGGGGCTGAACTGGCCACGGCTGAGGTGTCCGGCGAGTCGGAGAATAACCCATATTGGTTCGATCTCTATGAGCAGCTTAAAGGGCTGGCAGAGGGTGAAGATTGGGTGTTCAGCAGCGCCCATCCGTTTATGGAACAGTTGCCGCCGGAAGGGCAGTTCCGCCTGATCAATATTACCAATGAACTCAGTAGTGATGTTCGTGAGCAATTGCTAGGCATGATGCGCAGTGCTGACGGCCTGCAAAGTGTATCGGTGCAGTTGGGGCAGACGCAGCCCGGGATCCCACATTACCTAGCGGCTAATGGCAGTGCCCAGGGCGAGTCTTTGTCGTTCGACCAAGCGATTGAGCGGGTGATTTCCAATGCGATGACGCCAGTCAGGCAGGAAACTACTAACCCTGTGTTACTTCAACAACTCGCGCAGGCAAGCAGTTTTACGACCTTATCATTGCAAGACTCTCCTAATGCAGCCCCACTGCCTGCAGATGCCCAATCCAACCACGTAACGGCTTCTCGTGCTGAATGGGCGCCCGTCAAAATGGCGGAAAACCAGCAGCAATGGGGACAGCAACTGGTGTCGGTACTTAAAGATCGGGTGCAGATGCATCTTAACCAAGATGTCCAGCATGCTCGTATCCGTCTCGACCCGCCTCATCTTGGCAGCTTAGAGCTGTCGGTCAAGGTGGAAAACAACAAGGTTCAGGTACATATCGCTGCCACAGACCCTGCATTGCGCGAGGCCGCGCAGCAGGGCGCCGAGCGTTTGCGCGCCGAGCTTGAAGGCAAGCAACTCGCGGGCGCGATGGTCGATGTTGATGTGAGTGACCAATCACAGCAGCAAGCATTTGAACAACAGGATGATATGTCTTTGGCAATTCAGCCCGTGGTTGAAGAGTCAGACTGGCATGAATCAATCGATCTCTTATTAAAGACGGATCAATATCGTCTCACTCGTATGGTGTAAGGAAAATAATAATGGCTAGAACAAACGTAATGAGCACGAAAGTTATTCTGACGGCACTTGCTGCCTCGGTGCTTATTGCCCTCTCATCGATTGCAACGTACGCGTTTATCGTTAATGACAGCTCATCTGAGTATAGCGTTTTTGCCCGAAAGGACGCGGATAGCCGTGCTCATTTCATGAACCTTGATAAGTTTGTCATTACCATTGATGGTGAAGAGCGCACTCACTACCTGATGCTGGAATTGGCGCTGAAGACGAACTCGGCCAAGGCGCATGATCAGCTGATTGAGTTCAAGCCGCTGGCGCGTAATGTCCTGCTTAAAATGTTTAGCCAAAGTACCTTCGAAGAGTTGCGTCAAATGAATGAAATCGATCGGTTGCAAACAGAGGTTTTAGGGCAGCTTCGTCAGGTAATGGCAGTAAATGGATATGCCTACCAGATTGAAGAAGCGTTGTTTACCAAGCTCGTGCTGCAGTAAAGGAAGGGAATCATGTTAGAAGCACAGCAATTACCGTTTGAGGATGAGTATGCCCAGTGGCAAACGAAGACCTCACAGAATAATGAAGAGCAGGTCTTGCGCCAGCACTTGAAGTTGGTGAAGCGTATTGTTCAACAGCTCCATCACCATGCATCGGGCTGTATGGGGCTGGATGATATGGAGCAAATTGGTTTGCTTGGCTTGCTTGAAGCAACTCGCCGTTATGGTGAAATGGATGAGAATTTCCGCTTCTTTGCTGCCCGCCGTGTTCGTGGGGCCATTTTAGATGAGTTACGCCGTCGCGACTGGCGCCCGCGTCAGCTACGCCAACAAGTCCATGAACTTAATAAAGTATCCAAGTTGTTGACCAAGCAGTTGAAGCGCCATCCGAACGAACATGAATTGGCGAAAGCAATGCAAATCAGCTTGGAGGAGTGCCACCGTCTGCTCTACGCCGCTCAGGCGGAGGAGCTGTATAGCTTAGAGCAGTTATTTGAATCAGACAGCTCCAGTGTCGATTTTGGTCAGAGTGACAGTAATCTTCAGCACTTGATCAACGATGATCTGCTTAAGCATGTGTTGTCTCAATTGCCGAAGCGTGAACAGCTCATCTTGGATTTTTACTACCAGAAGGAGCTTAGCTTGAAGGAAATCGCCATTGTGGTTGGCCTGAGCGAAGCGAGGATCTGCCAGCTTCATAAGCAGGCCATTAAACAAATGAACGCCATGATTAAGAGCGTGATGTAGGAGAAAGGTTATGCAAAAAATTATTGGTATCTTAATCATTATTATCTGTGTGTTCGGTGGCTTTGTGTTTGCGGGGGGATACCTCGGTACCATGTGGCAACCTGCAGAGCTGATGATCATTTTGGGCGCCGGTGCCGGTGCTCTGGCTATCGGTAACCCGCACCATGTGATCGTTGAAATGTGGCATCAGACCCGTGGCATCATGACCAAGCGCGATGAGCGCAAACTTTATCGCGAGCTACTTTCATTGATGTACCACTTGCTGGAGCAGGTACGTCAAAACGGTATGCGAGTGCTTGATGAACATATTGAAGAGCCGCACCAGAGCAGCTTGTTCCTGATCTACCCGGAAGTATTGGAGTACCCGAAGCTGGTTACTTTTATAACCGATAACTTCCGTTTGATGGCGATGGGTAAAATTACTGCCCATGAGCTGGAAAGTATGCTGGAGCTAGAAATCGAAGCGATCGAAGAAGATCTGATGGAACCGTCGCACTCTATGCACCGGGTTGCCGAAGCAATGCCAGGTTTTGGTATTTTGGCGGCAGTAATGGGGATTGTGATCACCATGACCAATATCGATGGGGATATGGCGCAAATCGGCATCAGTGTCGCCCATGCTTTGGTGGGTACCTTCCTCGGTATTTTCTTCTGTTACTGTGTGTTTGACCCGATTAGTACTGCCATGGCCAATCAGGTAAAGCGTGAGCTGTCTGCATTTGAGTGTGTAAAAGCCATGATGGTGAGTTACACCGCCGGTAAACCAACGCTGGTTGCTGCGGACTCGGGCCGTAAGTTGATGTTACTTGATGTGAAACCGACCTTTGCTGAAATGGAAGGCTGGGTAACGCAGCAGGTATTCCAATGATGAAGGGCAATACTGCAGATACAGTTATCATAAAAAAGCGCCGTAGCCGTGGTCATGCGGCTCGCCATGGCGGGGCGTGGAAAGTCGCCTTTGCCGACTTCACCTTGGCGATGATGGCATTTTTTATGGTGATGTGGGTGTTGCAGGTGACCACTGAAGATGAAAAGCAGCGCATTGTTGGTCGCCTCAGTGGCCAGCAACAGCTGCTGGCGCATGATGGCTTGTTTGTGGAGAACAGTCCGTTTGCGGTTGATTTTGGTGGAAAGGCATTGCCAGGCTTGCAGAGCCAGCAACCGAGTAATCCTCAGAACTTGGGTAACTCACTGACTATCAATGTGGTTGATGGCGATGGTGATAATTTTGGTGGGCTGGGAGAAGACGGGCCTTCACTTGTCCCTGGGCGCTATGAAAGCCATGAGCAGATGGTTGTACTGGGCGAGTACTTGAAAGATGTCAGTGAATTCCTTTCTGCTAGTAACCAACTATCGGTGGAAGTAGTACCGCAAGGGCTTCGGGTCCTGGTCAATGACGATAATGAAAAGCCGATGTTCAAACTGGGTGGGGCAGAGCTCACACCGTTTTTTGAGGATCTTCTGCTAGCGATTGCACCAACGTTTGCCACCATTGAAAACCCGATTATGATTTCTGGCCATGCTGATGCCAGTGGTTTTAGCCGTCGTTCAAGAGGTAATAACTGGGCCTTGTCTGGTGAGCGCGCACAAAAAGCGAGGGAAGTGCTGGAGTATGGCGGTATGCCAAGCGAGCGAGTCGCCCAAGTCACCGCAATGTCCGATACTATGCTGCTTGATGAAGATGCACCCTATAGCCATTTGAATCGTCGTATCGAGATCTTAGTGTTAACCTCGGATACAGAAGAGCAGCTACAGCAGTTGTTTGGCCGAGACACTGGTGAGTCATCACTGGAAGCGGCTAAGCAAGCCGCGTATGCCAACCAGCCAGTGAGCTGACCTTTAAATCAGGTTCCAACGTCAGCGTGCTAGGTGACGATAAAAGCCTGCCCATAATATTATGGGCAGGCTTTTTTTATAGATGCTCTGCTTTAAGTAATACCAATTTGGATAAGCAGTTGATCAAGTATTTGCACTGGAAAAATCGTTGTTATCAAGGCAGATATTGCAGTAACGAGTGGTGCTAATTACAAAACATTTAACATAGATAGCAGCGATTTTAACCAGTAAAACTGATCAAATATTTATGTAGGTTGGTATAAGGCTGTTGAGTGCCCTTGGATACGATACATAGACTGATGAGTCTGCAGAGATGTTATATCACTTAAAAAGAAAGGGGGCTGATATGAAATCAGTCCCCTCTATGTTTCATTGAATCCGTTAAGCTAAACTCGCCAGACTCATAGACCCATGTTAAATCATTAAGGTCGAAGAAATAACGCCGATCAAGCCAGCACTTGCCAGTACCGTCACTGCTTTCTCTGCCATTTTACCGTTGCTTTCAGCAGCTTTGCCGAACATAGCGAACACAAATGGGTGTACCAGGAAGGTCATTGCAAAAGTAAAGGTGATAAGGCTTGCCGCTGTCGCGCCAAACATACCTTCTTGTACTGCGGCAAACAGACCGAAGTGAGAAAGACCGGAAGCGGCAGACATCGATGCATGCTCAAGTGACATACCGGCTACGCTTAGCAGCGTGAAGCTACCGAAGACAGCCATGATCTGCCAACCAAGTGAGAATAACATTAGGCCTTTAACTTCTGTTTTTTCACAACCGTTGGCCGAACGTAGGCTTTTCAGTGCGAGGATAACAAACGCTGCGCCAGCTAGAATCAGTGG
Organism: Photobacterium sp. DNB23_23_1; assembly: GCF_052873815.1. Classification (NCBI taxonomy): domain Bacteria; kingdom Pseudomonadati; phylum Pseudomonadota; class Gammaproteobacteria; order Vibrionales; family Vibrionaceae; genus Photobacterium; species Photobacterium sp. DNB23_23_1. Next base: position 83,348 of record NZ_JBNNXT010000016.1, read on the forward strand.
TAACGTCCAGCCAACCATTAGCGCTCCGCGCTCGGCACTTGCCGCCAAAATCGTAAATACGAAGATGTGACCGGCAAACGGAATGTTGATCATAATCGGAGCACGAGAAGCCGCTGTGCGACCGAAGTCACCCGCAGTACATGCGCCAGTTAGACCTGAGTGAGACAAGCCTCCTGCCAGACCCGGTGCCAGATTACGTAAATGGTTAGATTTGCCGACAAAGATTAGCAGCGCAAGGCCACCGAACATCCAGAAAATCTGACCGGAGAAACCGTACACGATAACACTCTGAAGACCAGGGATACCGAAGGCTTCAACCATGTGAGAGCCACCAACTAGGAAGCTACCAGATAGCACCAGTGGGATACCCGCAAATAGCAGTGCGTTCATTGTCGGGCCATGCTTCCATTTTGGAAGTGCCGCACCCAAGCCTGAAGACAGAATCATGGCAAAGAAGATCTGCGGTAGACCAATAATTGACGAAATCGTAGTAGCTAGCCATAGCGAGACGTTCAACACCACAATAATCGCAATAACTTCCAGTAGGCCTTTACGGATGTATTGTGCTTTGTTGGAGATCACTGCTTTACGATCAACGAGGATAAACGCCAGTGCCAAACAGATGTAAGAAAGAAGTAAGAACGAGTCTCCCATTGCAAAATCTGCGGTACGGCCTGAAATCAGAACATCTGCAGTTTGAATACCAATGAGCAATAGGAAAGCACGAATAATGTACGTTAATTGCGTACTGCTTGTACCCAATACCACTTCCTGAGCGGAAGGGGCAAAAAAGTCACACTCTTCATTAAAGTCTTGTTTTGAAAGCAGGCGTCTAATTTCCTGTCCACCAACGAAGAATGAGGCGATCAATGCAATTACGGTTGTCTGGCCAATCAATGCAACAACAGGGAACTGTTCTAGTCCCGGTGTCGCCATACCGCTGTGTACCAATAGTGAGCCTAAAGCTAGACCGAACACAACGATAACTAACAATGATGAATACTTCGTACCAGCAACGATGGTACGGGCAACCAATACCATAATTGTTAAAGCGGCTATCGCGATAACAAAATGGTTAAAAGCAAAAAGGTGGGAAACTTGTTCCATTTTAACTCCAATAACTCTTACGATCAGCTCACAGGGGCGCCTCATGCATTAGATACATGATGTTCCAATAATGGTGTTAGGCAGGCTGTGGGCGAGTGACTTGTTTGTTACTAATTAGGTAACAACCTGTGGGGCAACATTTCCAGCGACTGGCGCTGGTGTCGTCGCATCATTAAATAGGGCGCGCAGGGCTTTTAATACTTCCTGGCGAGATACCACACCGACATATTTACCGTCTTCTAAAACAGGTAGAATTTGTGGCTTGTTAACCTTGATTGATTTAGCACGCTCTTCAAGCGACAAGGTTGTCATTTGCGTTGCATAGCCCATCGCGGTTGTTGGGTATAGCTGCTCTTTGTCCAGAGCCAGGAACTCAAGTGCATCAGTCAAGCGATCTTCGATATCCATGGTAACCAAATCTGTCTTCATTAGGTTTCCGACCGTTACATCCTCATCAGGAATGTAGTCTTGGCACCACATTTCTACCATGATGTCGTGGGCAGATAGGAAACCAACTAGGTTGCCGTTTGCGTCACAAACTGGTGCACCGTTAATGCGGTTTTTAGACAACACATCGATAGCTGAAGGTAAACTTGTTTCAATACTCAACGTCGGGGCTTGCGTATCTACAATGTCTTTCACTGTAAGTAAAGCGCTCATAACAATCTCCTAAAATCAAAATCAACACTGTTGCAGTAACTCGCTAAGAGTCATTGCACAATGGCCCATTAATCTGTTGACGGGAATGTTACCCAGCACCGGCGCATTAGTAAAATTGATTTTACTGAGGTTGTCATTCAGTTTTTCTGATACTTTGTTTGAAAATGTTTCAGGGAATGTTTTGAGATAGGCCGCATAAATTTAGGTGATAAAGGAATAGGAAGGGGAAATTTTCAATTTTATTAACCACCTAGCGGAGGTGGTTGTTTTGGTCTATTTTGTTTTAAGCGTATAAGTATTGTTGATGTGGTTTTGAATACTGATAAATTTAAATGATTTAGAATATTATCCTTAAATGAAGGGGGAGTGGAAATACTGCGCGAACAGGCATTTGCTTACAGTTTTTCGAGTATTTACTGGGATGTAGTCGCTGATGTGCATACGACATACATTACCCAACTGTTAAAACTTGATACAATATTGACTGAGTTTATATAGTAATCAAATTAATTGATTTGCAGAAACACCCAAGAGCTAGGTACATAGAGCAGTCATTTGGGTATAGAAGTTACTTTACCGGCGCTGAGCCCACCCGTTGTAAATCTAGGAGTATAAGTGCGCTATTCGTTGAAACAGTTATCAGTGTTTGATGCGGTTGCTGAATTGGGCAGTGTAAGCCAAGCTGCTGAAAGGTTGGGCGTTACCCAGTCTGCTGCCAGTATGTCACTCAGTCAATTAGAAAAACTACTAGGACGCGATCTTTTCGTACGCCAGGGTAAGGATATGCGCTTGAGCCATTGGGGCAACTGGTTGCGACCAAAGGCGCGGCGATTATTGCAAGATGCCGAGCAGATTGAAGCGGGCTTTTACGATCAACACCTTTTCAGCGGCAGTATCAGTATTGGTGCCAGCCAAACACCGGCAGAGCACTTGGTTCCAGAGCTTATCAGTATTCTTGATACTGATTTTCCAGAAGTCAGGACGGGGATGGATGTCAAAAGTAGTCAGGGTGTCATTGAAGGGGTTCTGAACTACAAATACGACATCGGCATTATCGAAGGCCGTTGTGATGACAACCGTACCCACCAGGAAGAGTGGTGTCGTGACCACCTCGTTGTTGTCAGTGCCTCTCATCACCCTTTTGCTAAGAACTCTCGAGTTAGCCTGGCACAATTGGAGCAAGCACAGTGGGTACTGCGTGAGGGGGGGGCCGGTACACGGGCGATTTTTGAAAGCGCGATGGTACCATTGATCCCTGATTTGGATGTGTGGCGTGAATACTCCCATGTACCCGTGATCCGGACTATGGTCGCGAACGGTCATTACCTAACCTGCTTGCCTTATTTGGATGTTGCTCCGTATATTGAACGTGGAGAATTGGTCGCCTTGAATGTCCCTGAATTAAAAATGGATCGGGCGATTTCGTTTATTTGGCGCAAGGAAATGGGTGATCACCCGCTACTGGAGTGTATTAAACGTGAAGGGCACCGAATGATGAAAAACCATAAACTTAAGATTTCTTAAGACGTGCTTTTGCCGAGTTAGGAAGAGGTATGAAGGTGGTATTGCTTATAAGGTAGTGATACCACCTTTTTATTTATATGCCACTTGGTTCATTTTTATTGATAATATGCATCTAATTAACTCATCGGTTAATTGCAGCCATAATCAAATCTTTTTCTTTGCCGAAATAAACTATCAGTATTTCTGATGATTGTTCTATTTTATTCACTAATAGTGATAGGTTAATAAAAAAGGAGAACTGAGGTTCTCCTTAATCACTTTGTTGAAAAAAACGATATTAATAAATCACTCTAGCCGCTGTGTAGCTGCTGATGATCTCTTTGACTTTTTCCATCACTTCTTTTGATGGTGGCTTAACACCTGTCAGTTGGTAATCAAAGCCCATTGCTTCCCATTTGTGCTCACCGAGTTGGTGGTAAGGAAGAAGCTCGACTTTTTCGATGTTGTCCATATCTTTGATGAAGTCACCCAGTAGGTGAGCAGAGCGTTCATCGTCAGTATATCCAGGTACAACAACATAACGGATCCAGGTTTTTTGGCCGCGTTGGTGCAGGTAACGGGCAAAGTCCAATACACGCTTGTTGGGCACGCCAACCAGGTTTTGGTGGATGCTGTCATCCAATTGCTTAAGGTCAAGCATCACTAAGTCAGAAGCGTCGAGCACTTCATCAACCACGTCTGTGTGTTTGCGGATATAGCCGTTGGTATCTAGGCAGGTGTGAATACCTTCGGCTTGTGCTGCGCGGAAGAAGTCACGAACAAACTCTGGCTGCAACATGGCTTCGCCACCAGAAGCGGTGACACCACCACCGGATGATTTCATGAAGAAGCGGTATGACTTAGCTTCATTGATCAGCTCTTCAACAGTGATTTCCTTGCCGTCATGGAGATCCCAGGTATCACGGTTATGGCAATATTGGCAGCGCATAAGGCAGCCTTGCATGAACACGATGAAACGAATTCCGGGACCGTCGACAGTACCGCAGGACTCAAAAGAGTGGATTCGACCTTTTACTGACATTACTTAGCTTCTCCGCTTGGGGGCGTGTTTTACCTGTCATTTTATTACAAAAAAGGCGTTCAAAATAGCGAAAAAGCATCTAAAAGGTAAGGGTACTATTCGTTGTGTTATAAAGGCGTGGTTGTTTGGTTGGTGTTTTGTACGAAGAAGGGTAAGGGGCATCGCGGGAAAAAGGTATAAAAAAGCCGATCTTTGCAGATCGGCTTTTCTTCTCATTGCCTATGACAGCAATGGTCTAAGGCTCTAGATTATAGAGACTCAGTGAAAGTACGAGCGATAACGTCTTTCTGCTGTTCTGCAGTTAGAGAGTTAAAGCGTACAGCATAACCCGATACACGGATAGTTAGCTGTGGGTACTTCTCTGGGTGCTTAACAGCGTCTTCTAGCGTTTCGCGGTTAAGAACGTTAACGTTCAGGTGTTGACCACCTTCAATGCCAGACTCGTGGTGGAAGTAACCATCCATAAGACCTGCAAGGTTAGAACGCTGAGTATCCTGCTCTTTACCCAGTGCGTTAGGTACGATAGAGAAGGTGTAAGAGATACCGTCTTTCGCATCAGCAAATGGTAGTTTACCAACTGAAGTTAGAGAGGCTACAGCACCTTTCTCATCACGACCGTGCATTGGGTTAGCACCTGGTGCGAATGGAGCACCTGCTTGACGACCGTCAGGCGTGTTACCCGTCTTCTTACCGTATACCACGTTTGAAGTGATAGTCAGGATAGACTGAGTAGGAACCGCATCACGGTAAGTCTTAAGCTTACGGATCTTGTTCATGAAGCTAGAAACAAGTTCACAAGCGATGTCATCAACGCGAGCGTCGTTGTTACCGAACTTCGGATAGTCGCCTTCGATAGCGAAGTCGATTGCGATACCGTCTTCGTCACGTACTGGCTTAACTTTAGCGTACTTGATAGCAGCTAGTGAGTCAGCAGCAACAGAAAGACCAGCGATACCACAAGCCATAGTACGTTTAACGTCACGGTCGTGTAGAGCCATAAGCGCTGCTTCGTAGCTGTACTTGTCGTGTGAGTAGTGGATTGCGTTTAGTGCAGTCACGTACTGAGTTGCTAGCCAGTCCATTAGGCTGTCTAGGCCTGCGTATACTTTGTCGAAGTCTAGAACTTCGTCAAGCATTGGCTCTGCCTTAGGACCAACCTGAATTTTCAGCTTCTCGTCCACACCACCGTTGATTACGTATAGTAGTGTTTTAGCAAGGTTTGCACGTGCGCCGAAGAACTGCATGTGCTTACCGATAACCATTGGTGATACACAACAAGCGATAGCGTAGTCATCGTTGTCGAAATCAGGACGCATTAGGTCGTCGTTTTCGTACTGGATAGAAGAAGTATCGATAGATACTTTCGCACAGAAACGCTTGAAGCCGTCAGGTAGCTGCTCAGACCATAGAACAGTGATGTTCGGCTCTGGAGAAGGACCCATAGTGTATAGCGTGTTTAGGAAACGGAAGTTAGTACGCGATACTAGCGTACGACCGTCAACACCCATACCACCCATAGATTCTGTTGCCCAGATTGGGTCGCCAGAGAATAGCTCATCGTACTCAGGAGTACGTAGGAAACGAACCATACGTAGTTTCATTACGAAGTGGTCGATCATTTCCTGAGCTTGAACCTCAGTGATCTTACCTGCCGCGATATCACGTTCGATGTAGATATCTAGGAAAGTAGACGTACGGCCTAGAGACATTGCCGCGCCGTTCTGAGATTTAACTGCTGCTAGGTAGCCGAAGTATAGCCACTGGATAGCTTCTTGTGCGTTAGTAGCAGGTTGAGAGATGTCACAGCCGTATTTAGCTGCCATTTCTTTCATTTGACCTAGTGCACGGTGCTGCTCTTGAATTTCTTCACGAAGCTGCATAGTCATCTGTAGGTCATCGCCCTTCTCTAGCTTCTCTTGTAGAGAGTGGAATTGAGCAACTTTTTCCTTGATTAGGAAGTCGATTCCGTAAAGAGCAACACGACGGTAGTCACCGATGATACGGCCACGACCGTATGCATCAGGAAGACCAGTTAGAACACCAGACTTACGACACTTAAGGATGTCTGGAGAGTAAACGTCGAAAACGCCTTGGTTGTGCGTTTTACGGTACTCAGAGAAGATCTTAGATACTTGTGGATCAAGAGTACGGCCGTACGCTTTACAAGAACCTTCGATCATGCGCACGCCGCCGTTAGGCATGATTGCACGCTTAAGAGGCGCTTCAGTCTGAAGACCAACGATAGTCTCTAGATCTTTGTTGATGTAACCTGCGTCGTGAGCAGTGATGGTAGAGACAAGAGAAGTATCAAAATCAACAGGAGCGTGAGTGCTGTTTTCTTGCTTGATACCTTCCATTACTTGATCCCAAAGCTTGTTAGTTGCTTCAGTACCTTCAGTAACTAGGAAAGACTCATCACCCTCATATGGAGTGTAGTTTTTCTGGATAAAGTCGCGAACGTTAACGTCGTTCTGCCATTCGCCTGCAGCGAACCCTTCCCAAGCTTTAGCAAATTGCTCTGCCATGACATACCTACCTTTTTAGTAGAAAAAACACGTACTGCGCTGGCTGTTGAGCCAGCCATCACCAAATGGTGAACAGCACACTTTATATATACAATAATACGGATAACCAAAAAGCGTGTCAGGATAGTGACCGTTTGATTATTCGTATTAGTGCTATCGACACTAATGGAGTAGGGCAGTGCATGCACTGCCCTGTATACCTTTCTTACAGTAGCGCTGGAATACCGTATTGGCCTTCAAGCATACCTACTGCCAGCATCGCAACCAAACAAATGATTAGCGCGCCTGCTGGAATGATGATTTTATCGACAATTGACAGCTTAGCTGCACGTTCTTTGTTACCGATAAGACCATTGTTGTCTAGCAGCATGGTTAGTGCCCATGCTAGAACAGGGTTAGCAACGATTGCTGCGAACACACAGATACCAGCAGCCTGTGAGTCTTTGGTGTCTTTCACCATCTGAACACCGGCTTCAAGAAGCGGCAGGAATACACCTACAAGCAGTGCGATACGCATTACTGGTGGCCATACTGCTACATCCATTGGGAAACCAAGGATCGCGACGATGATACACATCACACCCAGTAGAATCGCACCTGCTGGAATTGGACGCTTCGCAATACCAGCTGGGATAATATACGTACCCCAAGATGACGTGATGTTACAACCACCGACCGCTGTACCTACCATCTGGCGTAGTGAACAAGTTGTCATGGTGTCATCAACGTCCATCAGAACGCGATCAGTGCCTTTCGGGTAGTTCAGCTCTTGGAAGATACGGTGACCCAAGAAATCTGGTGACCACATAGCTACAGCAAGAATCGCAAACGGCAGAGAGGCAATGAATTGCTCAAGACCTGGCAGGCCAAGCATCCAACCCTGCTCTGTGCTACCCCACCAGTACACTGGGTTTAGGTTAGGCAAACCTGTTTCGGTTTCGAATACTAGGTCAAAGCCCGCACCAAGTGCAAGGGAAACCAGCAATCCGGTTATTGCACAGGCTGGGATCGCCAGCCAACGCTTGTTTACTTTGGCTAGGTAGGCGTAAAGAATAATGTTTACAGCCAGTACCACCAAGCCGATATACCCGAGGCTGCCTTGTGCAACATCCGCACTCTGCAGGCCAACAGCCCAAGACTGGATATCGCTGATCTGGCTCATCGCACCGGTAAAACCGAGGAAGATGAGTAGGCCACCGGCAACCCCCTCACTGGTGAGGTTAACCAGCTTCGAGCCACCCTTGAAGTAACTCAGCAATAGGCCGAAGACACCAATAAGGATAGCGAGCGCAAGTGGGTGGGCACCAGCCAAAGCAATGGTACCGATCAACGGGATCATTGGGCCGTGGTTACCCGCCAAGTTGGCGCGTGGGTTAAAAAATCCCGAGGCAAGGATACAAAAAAGAAGGGCCGGGATTAGCATTTCAACACGGGCGACTTCGATAGCAAATGTTTTGCCAAGCTCCACGTGATCCCAAGCTGCAGTCAGGCCATCAGCCCAAGACATCGCAACTGATGAGTACATCGCGATAATTGCAATCGTACCCGCTAGCGCAGGAACCAGATCTTCAAGCTCAAAACGGAAGTCACGGCCAGGAAGGTTTAGCTTCCAGCGGCGCGGTTTCATGATTTTCAGCTCATGATCAAGATAGTCGGAACGACTAGCGAAGTCAGATGCAGGGCGGTGTAGCTCCTGATAACTTCTTTCTTGTGATGACATAAGTGCCTCGTTCTACATTAAAAAATAATTATTATTTATATTGTTGGTTGAAACTTCCCCAACAAATCTGCCTATTGTTTGTATCTAAGCCAAGCAGTTGTTAAGTGTAATTTAATTTCACCAAATTTGGCTGCAGTGTACCGCTTGTCCAGTTAAATGGAATTGATCTCGATCACTCTCGCTAAAATTTTGTAAGTAAATCACCAAAAAAAATTGAGTGAAAAGAAAGTTTGTTGCGAACCATGAAAGAACATTTATAACAAAAGTAAAGTTATGTAATGCCGTTCTGGTCGTGTTTTTTGTTATATAACATTGTTTTTATTGTGGTTATTGGCCTGCGCGGTGTTTTGTGCGGGCTACATAGATGTTACCTAAAAAGTAGCAGCTAAGTAAAAGCATTTTGTATAATGCATTCAACTTTTTTTGAATGAAATGAATAGGCGAAAGTGTAATCAAAGTACAAAATGAGCCCAGACTGATAGGGCATCAGTCTGGGCGCAATGCTACCATTTTAGCTTAGTTCTGCTTTTTTGCTGCTTGCAGCTTATGGTAAGACTGCAGTAGCTGTTGGTGAGTCGGGAACTGCCTCATGGTCAAATCGCCAGCCGTTAGGCCATGGAAGCGCACGCTACCTTCTATGGAGCCCCAAGCGGCTGCAACAACCTCTGCGCCGAACGTACGCTCGAAATCAGCTTTTAACGTGGCGGGATCATGCTCTTCGTCCAAAGCTAGCTTCAAGCTGTCGACTAGGCAGCGAAAGAAATTGGTACGATCAGCGCTGTATGTCGAGGCATTGAACCCAATGCTCCACTCAGCGTATTCCAGCGCCAACTCAAGATCGCCGCCAGCCAGGGCGATTAAACATTTCAGTTCGCCGACTCGCAGGGTTTGCCACGCACTACCGGTATCGGTCGCCATACCAAGCATTGTCGGTAGCAATGTGTTGTCGTCGAACTCTTCTTCGGCAATATGGAACATTTCGGCATATTGCTCAGCATCCCATTCGATACTCGGTAATGCCAATAGCACCTCACGTAGCTCCAAGGCCACATTGTTGTTGGCTTCAATCAGCTCTTCTACTGGGGATACTTCAGACCAGCCCGGTACGATGATACGGCAGCAATCAACACCGAGGTGGTCGTAATCAGCGATGTAGATATCGGCACCTTCAGCGTGCAATAAGCCTACCAAATGAGTGAAGTGCTCTTCAGAGGTACCCTTGATGTTCCAGTCGGCGAAATCAAAGTCTGGTTCAGGTTGGAACAATAGCGGTGAAACTAAGTTTGCTGATTCCGCTAACGGGTTTTCCGGAGAATAATCAGTATTGGTTGCTGAAGCTTCGGCACAAGGTGCAAGGAGTGCATGAAGTTCATCAAGGCTTCTGCCTTGCAAGAGCTCGGTCATTGCACGCTCGACAGCGACCTCGAAACAAGGGTGAGCACCGAAAGATGCAAAACTCGCGCTATTGTCGGGGTTGGAGAGAACAACACAGACCACCGGGTACTTACCACCAAGGGAGGCATCGTAGCTGTTGACTCGGAACCCTTTCGCCTTGAGTGCGTCAATTGATTGCTGGATTTTGGCAAAACGGCTAATTACAGGTTCTGGGATTTCTGGCAGGCTGATTTGCTTATCAATTACGCGGTTTTTGATTTTACGTTCGATGATCTCGGATAGGGCCTGAGTACGGGCTTCGAACTGAGTATTACCCGCGGACATACCACTGGATGCATACAAGTTGCCGATGATATTGACCGGCATGTAGATTGTTTGCTTGTCGCTTTGGCGTTCGAGAGGCAGGGTACAGATCCCTCGTTCCATGTTGCTTGACTGTAGATCGATCAGATCGGTGCCCAATAGTTCAAGGGTGGGATCGTAAAACTGGGTCAGGCGCTCGTCTAAGATCGCTTCCGGAGGCAAGTTTTCCTCAAGATCGATGGGGAACCACTTTTCGTTCGGGTAATGAACGAACTCGTTATTGGCAATCGCTTCGCCCAAATAGTAATCGTTGTAGAAGTCGTTGGTTGCCAGACGCGTGAGGTAGTCGCCAAGAGCTGACGCCAGAGCTGACTTTTGACTTGTTCCCTTACCGTGGCTGACATTCATCGGTGCATCTATATCGCGGATCTGTACAGACCATATATTGGGGAGCGGGTTGTGCCACGAGGCACTTTCAATGCTGTCAATATTGAAGCCAAGCGCTTGGAGTTGAGTTTGGAAACGCTCAATGGTTTCTTCTAGCGTGGCGTCTTTACCGGTTATAAATGTTGTCATTATCGATCTCGTCACAAGACAGGAGGTTGAATGGCGCGAAGTATAACTAATTATGAACAAGTTGCCTAAATGTGGCCGGATTAGGCACGCGGTTCAATTCGGTACCTGCCCTAAACGAACATATTGATGAAAGGCCAAATAGTGCTAATTGAAGTCACTGGGGGATGGAAACATTTTGTCGATATTTTGACCGCAGTCCCATATTGTGCGGGCGACCAGTGAAAGTAGTCACAGATATTCCCTATTGCTTGTAGCAGAATGAATTGGTCAGACGAGTTCTAACTAACTAATAATTCTGATTTAAAATAGATATTCACTACTTATGTCGGTGGGCGTTCACCTATGCAGACAAAAGTAGATGGAATCAAAGAGGGATACGATGAAAGCAACAATAGCATCAAATATCGACGCGCTGCGTGATGACTATATTGCCGCAGTGACGCGATTGGTGGCGATACCCAGTGTGTATCAGGAGGATGATAGTGGTAAGCCGTTTGGCAAGCCTATTGACGACTGCCTGGATGAAACACTGAAGTTATGCCATGACCTTGGGTTTGCCATCTATAAGGATCACAAAGGATATTACGGCTATGCCGAGATCGGTGATGGCGAGCAAATGATAGGGGTGTTGGGCCATTTGGATGTGGTACCAACCGGTGATATGTCGGCTTGGCATTCTGATCCGTTTAGCCCGGAAATCCGCGACGGTCGTTTATATGGCCGCGGAACCCAAGACGACAAAGGGCCAGCGCTGGCTGCTATTTATGCAGTAAAAGCCCTGATTGATAGCGGTGTGGTGTTGAATAAACGCATCCGCTTCATTTTTGGCACCGATGAAGAAACCTTGTGGCGCTGTATCGACCGCTATTTAGCAAAAGAAGAAGTGCCAAGCTGCGGCTTCACGCCAGACTCTGCCTTCCCGCTAATTCATGCTGAAAAAATGCTGATCCAATCTTGGCTTCATGGCCCGGGCGATGATCTGCTGTCGCTTGATTGTGGTGGTGCCCTGAATGCAGTGCCGGAACTGGCCAAATATGAAGGTCCGTTATGGGATGAATTAGCCGCCAAGCTTGATGAGCTGGGCTATGACTTTACCGCAGAAGATGCTGAAGTCACGGTGTTTGGCAAGGCCGCGCACTCTGCTGCCAGCGATACCAAAGGGGTCAACGCGATTGCCCGCCTGTGTTTGGCACTAAGCCGTATTGGGGTGACGCACCCTGTGATCAAATTTGTTGCCGAGCAGGTAGGTGAAGATGCCAATGCCAAAGAGATTTTCGGCCCGCTCGAGGATGTCAGTGGCCGCTTGACCTTCAACGTTGCCCAGCTTGAACTCAGCGAGCAGGCAAGCAAGCTCGGGATTGATATCCGAGTGCCGGTTTCATTCGAAAAAAACGACTTCGATAATGATATTCAGGCGGTGGCTGAGCAGTATGGTTTGCGCTACGAGGAATTTGATGTGCTACCTTCCTTGTATATGCCTGCAGAAAGCCCGGTGATCCAAACGCTGATGAAGGCTTACCAAGAAATCAGCGGAGATATGGACAGCGAGCCGATGACATCCGGTGGGGCAACGTATGCCCGTGCGATACCAAATTGTGTGGCCTATGGGGCGATTTTCCCTGGCCGCGACAAAGTAGAGCACATGCCGAATGAATATTTGATTATTGATGACATGCTCAAAGCCATGAATGTGTATGCCAACGCGATTTATCAGCTGCAGGGAGTAAAGCTATGACCACGACTATAGAGGCTGGCAAAATGAAACGTTATTTCAAAATGCCGACTGTTTATACCATCCTTTTTTCCATTATTGCCCTTGTTGCCTTGCTGACATGGATCATGCCAGCGGGTAAGTATGATTACATCGTCAATGGGACCGATGTGGTGATCCCGGCGGCTGAAGTGCTGGATTACGACGGCGGTGAGCGGTTACTTCCTATTCCCGGTACCTACCAAGAACTGGAGTCATCGCCACAGGGATTCATTGATATCCTGATGGCCCCGATAAAGGGCTTCCACAAGGCGGTTGATGTTGCGCTGTTTGTATTGGTGATCGGTGGTTTCCTTGCCGTGACCATGCGCACCGGTGCGATGGACTCCGGTGTGGCTGCGATTGTCCGTAAGTTCCGTGGCCGTGAACAGATGATGATCCCGGTATTGATCACCTTGTTTGCACTCGGTGGTTCTACCTATGGGATGGCGGAAGAAACCGTGGCCTTCTGGGCGGTGATCCTGCCTGTCATGGCAGTGGCGGGCTACGACCGCATGGTAGCTGCTGGGATCATCCTGTTGGGCTCCGGGGTCGGGGTCTTGGCTTCGACGGTGAACCCATTTGCGACCGGTATTGCTTCAGGTTTCGCTGGCTTGCCAATCGGTGACGGTATCGTACTTCGTGTGGTGCAACTCGCCATTTTGATTGTGTTGGCATCCTGGTACGTAATGCGTTATGCCTCGAAGGTTAAAGCGGATAAAGCCAACTCGGTGCTGGCGGATATTGAGTTTAACGACGAATTTTCCCATGTGAGTGAAGATACCGGCGAGTTCACCACTAAGCAGAAGTGGACCATGGGGATCTTCTTCGGTGCTTTCTTGGTGATGATCTACGGTGTTATTCCATGGGAAGACATGGGGATTACCGCGATTCCAACCCTGTGGTGGTGGTTCGATGAACTGTCGACCCTGTTTTTGGCGTCAGCAATCTTGATTGCGATCATCAACCGTATGCCTGAAGGGGACTTCATCAGGACCTTTATCGAAGGGGCTAAAGATCTGATCGGTGTTGCACTCGTGGTCGCTGTTGCCCGTGGTATCTATGTGGTGATGGATAACGGTGTGATCATCGATACTATTCTTAACTGGGCGGAAGGTGTGGTGACCGGCCTGTCATCCGGTGTCTTTGTGGTCGTGACTTACTTCGTCCATATTGTCCTGAGCTTCTTCATTCCATCGACCTCAGGCTTGGCGACAGTATCTATGCCGCTAATGGCACCGCTGGCAGACTTCTCGGGTATCGGCCGTGATTTGATTATCACAGCTTACCAGTCTGCGAGTGGTTGGATTAACATCTTCGCGCCAACGGCTGGTCACTTGGTTGCTGGTTTGGCGTTGGCGAAAATCCCTTACGAGCGCTTCCTTAAATGGGTGATGCCGTTTGTCGTTATGGTGTTGGTTGTTACTGTTGTGCTGCTGTTTGCAGGTGCTGCAATGGTGTAAGGGTGCATCCCACCGAAGAAAAGCGAGCCTTCTGGCTCGCTTTTTTGATGCGGCATTTTAATCAAACTTGTATTACTCAGGCTCGGACACCTGTTTTTTAGGTCTCAAGGAGAGTACATGCAGCAGGCGCTCGGGCGCTTGTGGCCAGATCAACGGACTGGCAACTGGGTTCTCCTCGGTAAACCAGCCTTCGAAACGACGGGTATTGTACTGGTAGAACTCAACAGTGTTGTAAAGCGGAACAGTGACTTGCTGGTTGGCAATGATCTGGTTGAGTTCACGGATGATTTGGTGACGTTGCTGGTTGGTTGTCGCGATTGGAAATTGTGTCAGTAGCTTATCGACCCGTGGGTTTTGATAATAGTGCATTGCATAGCGCGGGTAGTGAGGGGCCTGATAGTTGCTGTTGAACGCCATATCAAAGTATTTGAATGGGGTCGGTCCCTGCGGATAGTTAGTGATCGCCAACTGGTAGTCTGCACGGGCGAGTCGGTCGTTGAACTCTAGGAAGTCAGCCTGAACAGAAGCTACCTTGATCCCGGCTTGGCGTAACATTTCACTGATCAACTGAGCGGTCGTATTAAAATCAGACCAACCCTTTGGCGTAATGATAGTCAGTGCCAATGGCTTGCCTCCCGGTAGTTCACGCCACCCGTCGCCATTGCTGTCGATTAGGTTGACTCGATCAAATAAATCTTTTGCCAGCATTGGATTATAGGAGACGTATGGTCGGTATTTTTCGGCGATGATAGGGTCTGCCCAGGAGCTGAAGCGTTCACTCATCCCTGAGGCATATCGGGGTGGCTCACCCTGTCCGAAGGCGGCAATGTCGATCAATAGCTGGCGCTGCAAAGTCATTGAGATAGCACGGCGAAATTCAACGCGGCTGAACAGATCACGCACATCAGGATCGGCAACCTTGAAGTTAAACATCAAGTTGACGTTGCTCGCGGGTGGTAGCCAGTACTTAAAGTCTGGTGAGTAGGACGCGTAGTGGCGCTCAATATCGGGAATGAAGCTGCCCGTCCAGTCGAATTCGCCCTTAGAAATTCTGGAAATGAAATCATCGTTGGTGGTGACTTTAGGGTAGCGTAAACAGTCGATGTTGAGTCTATCTGCTTGCCAATAGGCGGGATTAGCACACTGTAAGTAGCC
This sequence comes from Photobacterium sp. DNB23_23_1, assembly GCF_052873815.1. Classification (NCBI taxonomy): domain Bacteria; kingdom Pseudomonadati; phylum Pseudomonadota; class Gammaproteobacteria; order Vibrionales; family Vibrionaceae; genus Photobacterium; species Photobacterium sp. DNB23_23_1. The sequence goes on from NZ_JBNNXT010000016.1 coordinate 98,547, forward strand.
GTTTTCATCCAGTGCCTGTATATCGGTAAAAGGGCCAGAGCCTACTGGGTCTGAATTGGTGAATTGGGCAAAATTGTCCACCAATTGCCACTGGTGCTTTGGCACGATAGGAAGAAGAACAAGGGTATAGGCAACGAGGGCATTAGGCTTTTTTAGTCGGAAATGTACCTCGTGTTCGCTGCGCTTTTCGATGGATTTCACCCACTGCCTAATGCCGTGTGAGTCAAGTTCTGGATATTTAAGCGCAATGGAAAACGAAAAAATGACGTCATCAGCACTGAATGGTTTTCCATCTGACCAGGTCACCCCTTCACGAAGCGAAAAACTGATCCCCATTAAATCCTTGTCAAGTTGGTATCCTGTTGCCAGACGGTACTCAGGCTTGTTGTTTTGCAGTGTGTTGAAGATAACCAAGGGCTCAAATATGAATTCATGCGTCGTAGGCATGCTTGCTTTGGAGAAGGGATTAAAGTTGGCAGTTATCGAATCTTTATACTCGGGCACTATGGTCAGAATTGTTACAGATTGTGGCTGGGATGCATGTGAATAGTTAAACGGAAAAAATGTGCTAAAAACAAGCAGTAACAGGCTGTATACGTAGCACGTCGACTGTGTTGGATTTGCTGTAATTATTGATTTATCAAACATATTTAGCCCGGCTATGTATTTTCCCACTTAAATTACCGCATGCTGATAAATAGTTCAATGTCGGTGAAATATACGTTAGTCGCTGTTTTATTCTTAAAATGTGACTGGTTATTCTTTCTTTGTGCTGGTTAATGAAATGTTGCCAAACTTTATTTCTAGTGATACCGTCGATGAAAGTGTTCGCAAAGCAGGTAATGTTTTGCCTTTTTTAGGCAGCGAGATCCCACTCATTAACAGATACAGTGAAGGGATATGGTAATTCACGGAGTAACAGGAGTTGGCGCACATGGCAGGTGAAGTGGCGCTTGATGTAAGGGATTTGCATAAGTCTTTTGGTCAGAACGAAGTCCTGAAAGGAATATCGTTAACGGCCCACCGTGGTGATGTAATTTCGATTATTGGCTCTTCCGGTTCGGGGAAGAGTACTTTTCTGCGTTGTATCAATCTACTCGAAACACCGACTCAGGGCGAGATCTGGGTTAACGGTGAACTGATTAAAATGAAAAATAATCGACAGGGAGAATTTCTTCCCGTTGATGAAAAACAAGTACAACGCATTCGATCTCGCCTTGCGATGGTCTTCCAAGGCTTTAACCTCTGGTCACATATGACTGTGCTGGGCAATGTTATCGAGGCCCCAGTGCATGTGTTGGGGGTGCCTAAAGCCGAGGCGATTGAGCGTGGTGAAGCTTTATTGAAAAAGGTTGGCCTTTATGAGCGCCGTAATTATTACCCAGGTCATTTATCGGGTGGACAGCAGCAACGTGCTGCGATTGCACGGGCACTGGCGGTAGACCCTGAGGTCATGCTATTCGATGAACCGACATCAGCCCTTGACCCTGAGTTGGTGGGTGAAGTGTTGGGGGTAATGCAAGACTTAGCACAAGAAGGCCGAACCATGCTGGTGGTTACCCACGAGATGGCCTTCGCTCGTGATGTATCTAATCAGGTGATGTTCCTGCATCAGGGGAAAGTGGAGGAGCAGGGCGATCCAGAAAAGCTATTTTCGAACCCTGAGTCGGAACGTCTCCAGCAGTTTATTTCATCGATTTATTAAGCAAGTATGCAACATGTAACTCATATAGCATCGAGTGACCCAAGGGGACCTGTTTGGGGATAGGAAACCATCGAGACTAAGGGCCACAAGTGAAGTGCAATACAACAAGACTAAAAGTACAGCAGGAGTAAATAATGAAAAAATGGATTTTGGCAGCAGCCGTAGTGACAGCATTGGGTACCACAGCGGTACAGGCAAAGGAGTGGAAAACGGTGCGTTTCGGCATTGAAGGTGCTTACCCTCCGTTTAGCTGGACCGAGCCAAATGGCGAGCTACGTGGTTTCGATGTGGATATGGCCAACGCGCTGTGTAAAGAGTTGGAAGCCGAATGTAAAATCGTAGCCCAAGACTGGGATGGCATTATTCCATCACTGCTGGCGCGTAAGTACGATGCCATTATCGCGGCTATGTCTATTACCGAAGAGCGTAAGAAGCGTATCGACTTTACTGGCAAGTATGCCCTTATTCCTAACAAGTTTGTTGCCAAGAAAGGGACTGATATCGACTTCACCAAAGAAGGCCTTAAAGGCGTTAAAGTGGGTGTCCAGCGGGCAACAACTCATGACAAATACCTAAGCGATAATTTTGATGGTTCAGTTGAGATTGTTCGCTACGGCTCATTTGACGACGCATACCTTGACCTGAAAGCTGGCCGTATTGCCACTGTGCTGGGTGATGCCTCTGCACTTGAAGAAGGCTTGTTAAACAAGCCGGGTGGTGACGGTTATGAGTTTATCGGTCCGTCTCTGACTGATCCTAAATGGTTCGGTGATGGTTTTGGTATTGCCGTTCGCAAGCAAGATAAAGATCTGACCAAGCAGCTTGATGAAGCTATCAAGTCACTCCGTGAGAAAGGAATTTATCAGCAGATCGCATCGAAGTACTTTGCTTACGATGTTTACGGTGAATAATCAGTAGAAATTGTGCTGTGATCCTGATGGCAAGCCCCTTCAGGATCACTCTCCTAAGCTGTAAGAAGGAGCTTCCTTTTGATTGATTTGAAAGGTTATGAATGGTCACTGGTGGAAGGGGCATGGCTTACCCTGCAAGTCGCTTTGTTATCACTGGTGTTGGCGATGGTTCTGGGCATGCTGGGCGCGTTGGCAAAGATATCGCCTTATCGCTGGGTGCGGGCCATTGCCACATTCTATACCACAGTGATCCGTGGCATTCCCGATCTGGTATTGATGATGCTGATCTTCTTTGGTGGCCAGATGTTGCTTAACGATAGCCTCTACCGGATCAATGAATTTATCAATGGTTATTTTACGTCTTCGGATCCAAACCATGAGTGGACCGCTTATCTACCCGATTATATTGAGATCAGCCCGTTTATAGCAGGGATCTTAACGATTGGTTTTATCTTCGGTGCTTACATGGCAGAGACTTTCCGTGGCGCGATTATGGCTGTCGATAAAGGGGAGCTCGAGGCCGGTAAAGCCTACGGTATGAGTGGTTTCCTTTCTTTTCGTCGTATCCTGTTACCGCAGATGGTTCGCCATGCCTTGCCGGGGTTTGGCAACAACTGGCTGGTACTTCTGAAAACTACGGCTCTTGTATCCGTAATTGGGCTTGATGATATGGTGCGCAAAGGCGCGCTGGCGGCAGGGACAACCCAGATGCCATTTACATTTTATATGTCAGTGGCGGTTATTTTCCTTCTCTTTACTTCGCTCTCGACCACTGGCCTAAAGTGGGCTGAGCGTCGATTTAGTATTCACACGAGGTAGGTATGGACTTTAGTATTCTGACTGACTCGTGGCCGATTTATTTGCAAGGGTTGTATACCACGGTATGGTTAGTGGCCGCTGCCTTGGTGATTGGCTTGGTGATTGCGATTCCGGTAGGGATCGCTCGTAACAGCAAGATGCCATTGATTTATCTTCCGGCCTGGGCATTTATCTATTTTTTCCGTGGCACCCCGTTGCTGATCCAGCTGTATTTGATTTACTACGGCTTGAGTCAATTGATCAATGTGCAAGGCACGATGTGGCAGGAGGCGTGGTTCTGTGCGCTGGTGGCTTTTGTGCTCAATACCGCAGCCTATACTGCAGAGATTGTCCGTGGTTCGATTAACAGTATGCCGAAAGGCGAAATTGAAGCCGCCAAGGCGTATGGTATGAGTCCCGCTCAGGCTTTCCGCCGGATCATTTTGCCAAGCTCGCTGCGACGTGCTTTGCCAGCTTACAGTAACGAAGTTATTTTCATGCTCCATGGCTCGGCTGTGGCTGGTATCGTGACGATTGTCGATCTCACTGGGGCGGCAAAAATTGTCAACTCCCGCTACTACGCACCGTTTGAGTCTTACCTGTTCGCCGGTATGTTTTATATGATACTGACGTTTATCATCCTATGGGGGTTCCGCAAGCTAGAGGGACGTTGGATGAGACATATGCGGCCATTGTCGTAGTGGTAGTCGATTGTGAAAAGAAAAGCCCAGCCAATATCAATTGGCTGGGCTTTTTTAAGACAGGTATTACACTGCAATATCGTCGTATAGTGTTATAGCGGTCAGCGCTGCTACCTCATCGATGTACTGGCGGATGCGGTTGGGGAACTGAATGCCTTTGACTACCGTCAGGTTGCGCAGTGACGGGAACAGGTTGACGTCGTCATAGCTCAGGACATTGTTGCGCTCAGACGGTAACAGCAGCCATGATAGCAGCGCGAAGGAGTCATTGAGCTCGGCCAAATACGCTTCAGTCTTGCTAAAGGCATCATCAAAATCTTGCTCAATCATTGCTGCCTTGTTTTTGGTGAACCATGCCTTGGCTTCTTCACATTGAAATTCCGGCAGTTCGACTTTCATCCAGCGCGGGTATAGTAAGCGGCTGCTGAATGGACGGGCAACATTCGACCAAGTGCTGATGTTGTCGTCGTTGCTGCCGGTTGCCAATATCGGGTTGCCATCAAGGGCGTCGATATAAGCAGCGATATCCAAGCTTTCGGCCATGTAGCTGCCGTCTTCTTTTTGCAATATAGGTACGAGGTTAGCACCGACTTTGTCGATACGTGCATCTACGTCATGGTTCTGCAGGTAGACCAGTTCAATATCAGCCCTCTTCAGGCCCGCCACCATCATGGCTTTGATACAGAAAGGGCAGTGATCAAATACAAATAGTTTCATCTTCTTTCCTTGTGAGTCAACTTGTGCATTGGAATTGCCAGTGAGGAAAAATCATTTCACTCACTGATTTTATGTGTATGACTTAGCCTTACTGGAAGGTTGACCAAATAGGCGCGTGGTCAGATGGTTTTTCGATACCACGAAGTTCGTAGTCGATACCCGCTGCAATGCAGCGCTCAGCCAGTGTAGGCGTTGCCAGAATAACGTCGATGCGTAGGCCCCGGTTATCCACGAAGCCTTTTGAGCGATAGTCGAACCACGAGAACTGGTCGTCAACATCTGGATGAAGTTGGCGGAAGGTGTCAACAAAACCCCAGTCGAGCAAGGTATTAAGCCATTCGCGCTCAATAGGCTGGAACGAACACTTGCCGGTTTTTAGCCAGCGCTTGGCGTTGGCTGGGCCGATACCTATATCTAGGTCAATTGAGCTGATGTTGATATCACCCATTACAATCACTTCTTCATCGTTGTTGTGGTGATCGTTGAGGTACGTCATCAGGTCGGCGTAGAATTTCTCTTTGGCCGGGAATTTGGTTTCGTGGCTGATGTTGTCGCCCTGTGGGAAGTAGCCGTTCAATACCGTTACCTTGCGGCCATCTTCCTGCTCGAATGTTGCCATGATCATGCGGCGCTGGGCGTCTTCATCATCGGTCGGGAAGCCTTTGCGTACTTCAATGGGCGTTTGCTTGCACAGCATTGCCACGCCGTAGTGGGCTTTCTGGCCGTGGTGGTAGACCTTATAACCCATGGCCTCGACATCTTCGATCGGGAAAGCTTCGTCATGGACCTTGATTTCTTGCAAGCCGATCACATCTGGCTGGTGTTTGTCGATCAAAGCTTGCAGTTGGTGAAGGCGGGCACGAAGGCCGTTGATATTGAAGGAAATGACTTTCATTGATTTTGATGTCCTTGATTGTATTGGTTGCTGATGCAAACGCTACATCTGGCTGATTTTGCTCAGATCCAAGAGTTATACCAATCTGGATAAGTAGTTGATCTATAGATTGCACAGGAAAAATTGTTGTTATCAAGGTGGAGGTTGTAGTAACTAGTGGCTCTAATTACAAAACCTCTAACGCAGCTAACAGCGATTTTAGCCAGCAAGATTGATCAAATACTTATGTCGGTTGGTATTATAGTAATGGGTTGATATTACCATCATTTCTCGTCAATTGGCTGCTCTATGCGCGATAAAGTACAGCTACTACTCGAACTGAGAGCAACAGCTGACATAAAATTAATGGCTCATAATAACTGGCGATAAAGGGCTAGGAGAATATGGAGGCAAGCATGCTTCCCAAAGGTCGAATCAATTTGCTCAACCTTCGGGAGTGTGAACCTAAGAGGACGGTGCCAGAGCTTTACCTTGTGGGTTGTTTAAGGTAAATGACCATTGGAAATAGCCCGCCTACTTTGCTGGAGGTGTACACATGTAAAGAGTATTCGGTCAAGGATTAGTAATCGTCATCTTCTGAGTTTTCAATCTCTTGCTCCTCAGGCATGTCGGAATCGTCATGCTCTTCCGTTTCCTCCATCGTTTCCGCTTCTTCATTGTCATGCATTTCTTCCATACCGCTCTCAGCTTCTGTTGCGGCTTCAGGAGAGGAAGCCGGTGGTGTGGGCTCACCGCAGCCAGTGAGTAGTGATGCCAAGAGTATAAAAAAGCCAATAGTCAGTTTGTTCAACATATACATCGTCCTCATGCTGGGAAGGCTTTAGATGAATAAGCCGTATGGCTCTTAAGGTTAGTGCAATAAGGTGCGATCTGCTGCACTTTATCCGCAATCAATGATGTGCTCGAGAAAGGTGAAGCATTCAAACAACTCCCCGATTTATGGTGGAGGATATATCGATATTAAACGACCTTGTCTAAGCTCAATTAGGTACCATTCAAACAACTGATAGCGAGGGTAAAGTATGGGATTTATTTCGTGGATCATCTTGGGTTTGATTGCTGGCGCATTGGCGAAGTGGTTAATGCCGGGTGATGATGGTGGTGGTTGGTTGGCAACTATTGGGCTGGGGATTGCGGGGGCTTTTGTCGGAGGCTGGGTTGGTTCATTTATCGGCCTTGGCGCGGCAACTGGGGTGAATATCGGTAGCTTGATCACGGCAACGTTCGGGGCATTAATCTTATTGTTTGCCTATAACAAGTTTTTACGCAAGTAATTTTCCCGGCTAAAGGGTGAAGTTGTTCAAGGAAATTGATGATCTTGTTCAGTTTCAGCCTCCGGACATCTTGTAACCCGCTCCTTATAATCGAGACATAGTTGATAGCTATGCGTGATTGAAAAAAGACATAGACGATTAAAGCGAGGAGTGGCTGATGGGCAAGTTGGTAAAAGGTGTTTGGCACGATGTTTGGTATGACACCGAACAAAGCAAGGGCGAGTTTATCCGCGAGGATGCGGGATTTCGCAATTGGTTGACTGTCGACGGCGGTGCTGGACCCAATGGGGAAATCGGATTTAAGGCTGAATCTGGCCGCTACCACCTTTTTATTTCGCTTGCTTGCCCGTGGGCGCACCGCACCCTAATTTTCCATGCCCTGAAAGGGTTGGCACCGCACATTGGCGTCACGGTTGTTAGTCCAGATATGCAAACCAAAGGTTGGGAGTTTTCCCAGCCTGATCCCCTGTATGGTTTTGAATGCCTGCATCAAATTTATACCCAGGCTAAGAGTGATTATACCGGTAGGGTTACAGTACCTGTGCTTTGGGATAAGAAAACAGAAACCATTGTCAGCAATGAGTCGTCTGAGATAATCCGGATGTTCAATGATGCTTTCAATGACATCACGGGCAATCAGCAGGACTTCTATCCTCATGCTTTGCGTCAGGAAATTGAGCAGTGGAACGAATTTATTTACCCCAACATCAATAACGGGGTATATCGCTGCGGTTTTGCCACCACCCAAGAGGCGTACGAAGAGGCCTTTGATAACCTGTTCAGTGCACTAGATAGACTTGAGAGCCATTTGGCGGCAAGCCGATATTTGGTAGGAAACACACTGACTGAAGCAGACTGGCGATTGTTCACCACCTTGGTACGGTTTGATGCGGCGTATGTTGGCCATTTTAAATGTAACCTCAAACGCATTGCTGATTACCCCAGCATTCAGGGTTATCTGAAAGAGCTTTATCAGTATCCGGCCATCGCTGATACTGTCGACCTGTACCATATCAAGCGGCACTATTACTTCAGCCATAACATGATTAACCCGACAGGTATTGTTCCTAAAGGGCCTGAGCTGGATTTATTGTCGCCACACGGCCGTGCTAGCCTGAGATAACAGTCTCTGAATAAAGACATCCAAATGCCTACCCAGCGCTTTCTACCTCAAGAAAACGTTGGGTTTGTTTTTGGTAGGTGAGTGCCATTTTATGCAGGTGAGGCGAGGCCCGTTTGCTGGTCATCCCCTCTAAGATTTGCTTGCGCCAGGCTTCTAAATCTCCGGGCAGAGGCATGTAGGTGATGGCTTTCATATTGCTTCTTATATCCTTATCACTGCCCGTGTTGAGATCCAGCATACATTGCAGGTAGCCAAGGTTGGCTTCACTGCAAAATGGGTATTCATGGACAATATTCTGGTAGTAGAAAAAAGCTTGTTCCGGTGAGGTTTGCAACATTTGATAAGCCGCTTTTAATTGGCTTTCTAGTTGTTTGATCCTTTCGGCAAGGTGGCTTTGCTGCTTGATATCGTTGAGCCGGTTTTGGCTGTGGCCATCAAAGCGATTTCGCTTTTCAATTGCCTGCATCACGCTGCTGATCAATTGTGTTTCGCCGAAATGCACCAGTAGGGGGAGGGTGTCTGCCAACACCACCGATGGTAGCTTTGGGATCTTGTTGAAAAAATATGAGAGCCCCAGCAACAACCGCCGCTTGGCCTTCAGGGGCTGAGCATTACCCAGTAACAATCTGCTCGTGATGACATGACTGTAAGTGGTTAAAAAGGGTTTTTGTGCTGCCAACACTCTATAATGAGCGCGATTGTTGATTTTTTGTAGTTCGAGTTTGAGTTGCTGGCGCTGAATCAGTGACGGCTGGTTAAAATAGACCTGTTCGAAAATAGCCATATACTCTGCTAGGCAGATGATCCATTCGACATCGATAATCGGCAGATGATTTGCCAAACTATGCCCGGCTTTGATGACCTCTTCAACTCGGTCGAGATCGGCAGCCAGTTGCGCGACTCGAAGGGCGCGGTAGCTAATGCTCGGTGTGAGCTTGAGTGCTTTCTGGGCGCTGTTCAGCGCATCGTAATACGCTTTGTCCTGCTCTTGGTAATTGGCAAGGTAATCGTATAGCTCAATATGAAGAGGTGATTGCTGAAGTTGGCATTCAAGTAAATGGATTGCAGCTTTGAGCTGGTTATTATGGTGCAGTATCTTGGCCAGAATTAGGCTTAGTTTTGGTGATGGGTGATGCTTTTTTAATATATTGGCGTATTTCTCGGCTTGAAGCCATTGGCCGTCTTCGAGCATTAAATCGAGCAGCAGCCCTTCGAGCTTGTGGTGGTAGCCAGCATGTATCAATTGCTTTTTACATTGGATAATCGCTTTTTGTCGGTCTTGGTTTATCAGTGCCTTATAGACGGGGGTGCGAACTGCACACTCATAAAGTGTTGTTATCAGTTTGTCTTTGACTATGTCGGAAGTGATTGGTTTGGTCATGAAGCTGTCAGGCTCTACCGACATACTGGTTAATATTACCTCGGCAGAGTTATCGCCTGAAATCATAATAATGCCGCAGTAGGGGGAAATGAGCCTTTTCCGGCGAAGCAAGTTAATTAGTTCGGTTCCCGTAAATGGGCCTTCGAGGTGATAATCAATGAGCAGGACATCAAACGAATGATGTTCGCAATGCTGCATGGCTTGTTTATAGCTAAGCGCAGTGTCTACATGATTTAACCCGATTTGTAGCAAAATAGACTTGAGCATGGTGGTAGAAAGGCGCTGATCGTCAACAATCAAGGCTTTCACCGCATGCAGGGGGAACGCTTGTCTTCCTGACGGGCTTGTATTTTTTGGCATTTCCCTATTCCAAGTCATATGCTACGAATTGAATTTTAGGCATACATGAGACTTTTAGCCAAATAAGGGCAGAGTTTGAATGTGATTTTGATGGCTAAGGAGGAACCAAGGGTTAATACCAATCTGGATAAGTCGTTGTTCAAATATTTATGTAGATTGGTATCATGCAGATTTAGGCATGAAAAAAGCCAGTAGCTTAAGCTACTGGCTTTGAAATGATGGTGGAGGGAGATGGATTCGAACCATCGAAGGCAGAGCCGTCAGATTTACAGTCTGATCCCTTTGGCCAC
>NZ_JBNNXT010000017.1:0-105677 GCF_052873815.1 Photobacterium sp. DNB23_23_1
AACTAGACATGGGAGCCTCCTTGGTTTTCTCTTCAGCTGAGTATAGGTAGCTGAGGGAGGAGCAGACCATCCCATTAAGCTACAGCTCTGTTGATGTCGGACTCACTGAACAATTCTCGATAATCGAGAAACTCAGGCAGAGCTACAGTGTAAAAACACTGTGTGAGGTGTTCAGCGTTCATCGAAGTAGTTACAAATACTGGCGTAAAAGGCCAAAGGTCATTACGCCTGAGCTAGTTCAATTACGCAGTTTAATCAAAGAAGTACATGCTGCCAGTAACGGTTCTGCGGGCGCGCGAAGTATTGCTGATATGGTATCTACCCAAGGCGTTAAATTGTCTCGCTATCGAGCGTCCAAACTGATGAAAGCAATGGGATTGGTTAGCTGTCAATCGCCCAAGCATAAATACCGGAAAGCGTCGAAGGAACACGTCGAAGTCCCTAACCACCTGGCTCGACAATTTGCTGTTACAGCTCCTAATGAGACTTGGGTTGGTGATGTGACTTACATATGGACGGGAAAGCGCTGGATGTATTTAGCTGTCGTTATAGACCTATTTGCCCGCAAACCAATCGGCTGGGCGATGTCTTTATCGCCAGACAGCAAGCTCACAGGAAAAGCACTTTCAATAGCCTATGAGTCACGAGGGAACCCTAAAGGTGTTATGTTCCACAGCGATCAAGGCAGTCATTATACGAGTCGTCATTTTCGTCAGTTGCTATGGCGCTATCAGATAAAACAGAGTCTATCCAGGCGAGGAAACTGCTGGGACAACAGCCCAATGGAACGGTTCTTCAGAAGCTTAAAAACAGAATGGGTTCCAGTAACGGGTTATCGGAGTTTTGTTGAAGCTCGACAAGAAATCATTCGATACATAATCGGTTATTACAGTCAGCTTAGGCCGCATCACTATAATGGAGGGCTGACACCGAATGAGTCTGAAAGGCGTTACTGGAATAACTATAAAGCCGTGGCCAATTTAAGTTGACCACTACACCCTTGTTAAATGACTAACTATGATGTGGTTGTTCAGTTGGCAAACTTAGGGATGGAGGCCATACATCCTAATGCTGCGGCAGGCTTACGTGAAAGTGGCATTGGCTCAGGGCGTGATTTGGGGTAACGCCGATCGCGATGCACTCTTCTATGCGTAATGTAGATGTACAGTTTGTGGTAAGTGACAACGAATATCAGCAAGCCATACGTGCCCTGCATTATGAGTTTTTTGAAGGGCGGAGTAAGACCGTATTTGATAGTAAAGTCGCATAATGCCGCTAAGTTTCTATATCTACAAAATGTGTTCAATTTCACAGAGTTGAGTCAACATAAGGGGGGCGTAGGCTGGGGGGGGATGCTCATCTTGAGTCGGAGGAGGAAAATGCTCGGGTCGAATAAAAATAACTTGGAAATATCTATGAAACGTGTGATGAAATCCTTCGCTCTGTGCTCTTTGACTGCTGCTCTTGCTTTTCCTATGGCTGCCTCTGCGATGCAGGAAGGTGAAATTCTTATTTGGATTAATGGCGACAAAGGTTATGAAGGCTTAGCTGAAGTCGGTCGTCAATTTGAAGAAGACACTGGGGTAAAAGTTAATGTTCAATACCCTGATTCACTGGAAGCTAGATTTCAGCAAGTTGCGGCAACAGGTGGCGGTCCTGATATTATTTTTTGGGCTCATGACCGTTTTGGCGGTTATGCGAAATCTGGCCTTCTCACTAAAGTTACGCCGTCAGAAGAATTTAAAAATAAGCTCGTCGACTTTAGCTGGGATGCCGTAACTTATGATGGTCAACTTGTTGGTTATCCGATCGCATTGGAATCCCCCTCGCTGATTTACAACAAAGATTTATTACCTGAGCCACCAACAACGTGGGAAGAGCTGTACGAGATCGAAAAACAAATGTCGGCCAAAGGCAAGAAAGCCATTATGTGGGATGTGAAGAATGCGTACTTCACTTGGCCTATGATTTCAGCGAATGGAGGCTATGCGTTTAAGAAAACTGAAACTGGCTTTGATGGCAAGCAAATTGGTGTTAACAACGAAGCCGGTGTGGCTGGTCTGAGTTTCTTGGTTAGTTTATCTAATAAAGGGGTTGTATCAGCGGATATGGATTACGCCGTTTCCGAGTCTGAATTCAATAAAGGCAATGTGGCGATGACCATCAATGGTCCTTGGTCTTGGACTAACCTTGATAAATCTAATATTAACTACGGTGTTGCGGTATTCCCAACCTTGGATGGCGGTAAATCAAACCCATTCGTTGGTGTATTAAGTGCGGGTATCAACGCGGCAAGTCCTAACACTGATTTAGCGGTTGAGTTCCTAGAAAACTACCTAATCACAGATGAAGGCCTAGCGAAGGTTAACGATGACAAGCCGTTGGGTGCTGTGACGTTGAAATCTTTTCAGCAAGAATTGTCTAAAGACAGCCGTATTGCCGCGACCATGACCAATGCGGAAAACGGCGAAATCATGCCGAACATCCCTGAAATGACCGCTTACTGGTTCGCTGAAGGGGCTGCTATCGAGAATGCGCTTCAAGGTCGCCAAACGGTTCAAGAAGCACTAGATACAGCAGCTTCTCAGATCCGTTGATTCGAACCAGGCATGTCTGGATAAACAGTAAACATAATATTATGCGCAGCTCTTTTGGGAGAGTCTGTGCATTTTTGTAATGAACGACGACCCAAGGATTACACGTGAACACAATTGATCAAGCACCTTTTCACGAACCGTTATATGTCAAAGGAACTTTTAACGGGTGGGGTGATGACACGCCAATGATGTATATGGGTAACGGTTGTTATCAAGCGATTGTTTGTTTTTCGGCAGATCTTCATCATTTCAAAATTTCCGATCAGCAAGGCAGTGAAGCGTTCAGTTTTGCCGCCGATAAGTACAAAGCTGTTGCTTGTGAGTTAAAGCAGCTTCTGCCACTGATCCCAGCAAAAGGGATCGGCAACGACCTTACTTTTATGGCACCTGAGACGGGGCTGTATACTCTTTCTGTATATGCTTCAGATGAAAGCGTGGAGATAGTGATTGAAGCTGGTGGTGAAAACCTTGATAGCGAGCCGAACCGTGAATTGTTCAATGCCTCGTTTTCAGTGGTTGCGGATCAGGGGCAAGTTGTCGGTAAGGGAAGAACTGTTCTAGAGCCAGAGCCACTGTTTGAGGCATTGGCGATCAGTGTTGAGCAAAGCGCTCCCTTTGTATTCGGCGATAATATTGATGGTTATTTTGATGGTGTCACCCATGGCTATGTGGCGTCCGGTAAGTATCGCCATAAGCAAGGCTGGTACCTTGGAGCGATGGCGTCATTTGTCGATGGTGTACTCAATGATAAAACCTCAGCACCAGAAGCGCGTATCTATCCGTACGGTGTTACTCATGCCTTTAGCAATGGGTCTGATGACAACATTGAAGAAACCTTTATGTTATTTTCGGGGCAGCAAAGCCGTCAGCGCAGTGCAGCAGTCAGGGTACGTGCCGATAAGCCTGCGACGTTGGCTATAGCCCCTCAGCTAAACCTTGCTATAGATAGCTCGTCAGTGACGGCATTCGAGGGTGGGGTGGTGTACTCGCTTGCGAATGAATTGCGCCAACCGGGTACGCCATCGTTTATCGCCCTTTGCGCTAATCGGGCGTTCGGTTTTAAAGAAACCACATTTGACGAAACGCCAGATCTGAAAGACAAGCTTCACCTGAGTGGTCACCATGTTAAACCATTATTGACCTCTACCGAGCCACAAACCGAGATGACGATATATATGGCCTTTGCCGAAAGTGAAGCAGAGGCAATCTCACAAGCGAAAGTGCTGGTTGACAATGATGGGGTGAGCATTCACCTGCAGCAGGTGTATGACATGCTGACCCATTCTTATGTTTGGACATCAGATAGGGAATACAACCGGGCTTTGATGTGGGCGAAAGCGTCCGGGAAAGTATTCGTTTCAACGGAATTTGGTAAGGGGATTTGGGCTGGCTTACCATGGTTCAAAGACTGCTGGGGGCGTGACTCCTTTATTGCTGTACCGGGGATCACCTTGGTCAATGGCGACTTTGAAGATGCCAAGACCATTATTGATAACTTCGCCTCGATGCAATTGAGTGATGAAAGCAGTGTTAATTTTGGCCGCATCCCTAACAGGGTTACCAGCTTAACCAATATCATTTATAACACCACCGATGGTACGCCGTGGATGGTACGGGAAATCTGGGATTATCTGCGTTATAGCGGTGACAAAGACTATGCTGCGGCTATTTACCCAGTGGTTCAAACCTATATTGCGGGTATAGAGAAGCACTACCTTGATGAACATGGCTTGATGACTCACCGTGACCCTGATACCTGGATGGATGCCAAACTGGAAGGTAAGCTGCCTTGGTCTGCCCGTGGTACCCGTGCCAATGACATTCAGGCTCTGTGGTATACCAGTTTATTGGTCGCTGTCGAGTTGGCGAAGTTAACCGATGATGTGCAGGGGAGTGAGCATTATCAAAAAATGGCCGAGCAGGTAAGGGTGAGCTTCCAAAATCTGTTTTGGGATCATGAGCAGCAAAAATTGGCGGATCGCCTTTTGACTGATGATCAGCGTGATTTGCAGGTTCGATCTAACCAGTTGATGACAGTAACGGTACCGTTTGATAATGGCTTGCTGGAAAAAGCCATTGGTGCCAAGGTCGTGAAGAATGCCGTCAGTGAGTTGCTGCTCCCATGGGGGATCATGTCACTGTCGCAGCATGATCCTATTTTCCATCCATACCATGCTAATCGTAACGAGTACCACAAAGATGCCGCCTATCATAACGGTACCATTTGGGGGTGGAATGCTGGTTTTACTGTTTCAAGCTTGATTGAGTATGGCTACGCTGATTTTGCTTACAAGCTGACCCAAAATCTGTCCGATCAGATTTTGTATTTAGGTCATCGCGGGGCAATGAGTGAAAACCTTGATGCATTTTTGAATGAACAAGGTGGACTTACACCGACAGGAACCTATGCCCAAGCATGGTCGGTGTCAGAGTTTACACGTAATGGTTATCAGGACTACATCGGTTTTAAGCCTGAAATGTTATCAGGTAAGATTGTGTTGGCACCTTGTTTACCCTCTGCATGGCAGCAGTTTGATGCCGAGCTACGTTTTGGTGAATCTAATGCGCTGTTAGTGAGTTACCAACATAATGAACAAGGGCTGCAATGTTTTGAGTTGCAGTACAAGAGTCATAATTCTGTTCAGCTTGAGCTGCATTTGATGGCAAAGGACAAAGCGAAGTATCAACTCTTGATTAATGCCGATGAATTACCCGCTGAGGTCAAGTTTGATCCTGCAAACACATCAGTTACCGTGAATGGTCAGTGTCGTGATCTTGTACTTGTTCAGCCAAGTTTTGTGCCAGTCATGGGAGATCTTAGTTTTGCCGAACCGAATCATTCTTTGGCATTTCCTGTACTGCAAGGCCAGCATGTATTGCAGCAACAAGTCGAACGTGCTGATCTTGCCCTAGCCGCAGACTGACAGTATCCAACAACAGAATATTAATACCAACCTACATAAATACTTGATCAACTATTTATTCAGACTGGTATTAACCATCCGGTTTAGAATCAAAAATCAAAAGCGCTGCGATTGCAGCGCTTTTGTTTGGTCGTCGGTTAACTAGCTAAAGGAGCAGCACGATTTTCAGTCGAATTCCATATAGGTACGCCCTTCAAGGGAGTAGGGTTCATTGTCATCGTATAGGTTTCGTTGCCCTCTCAGCTTTTGCATCTTGGCCTCAAGTGCTTTTGCTTCTTGGTAATTGCCCTCTTGATAAGCTAAATGGATGCGTTGTTCGATATCTTCGATTCTATCATGGCTGCTCATGTCATGATCCTCCATACCAAAGTCATACCCGTAGATTAGCGATATAACCAACTTGCGGTTTCAGTTTTAGTGTAGGAGCGGATTCACTCCTATTCCACCCTTTACTGAATTGGAAGGCTTTTGGATCAATGAATGTACAATTTTTCTGTCATTGAGATGAAACGATTGGCCCCGGCGGTATCACGGTGGATCCCATCGGCATAGTTATCGAAATGGCATTTTAGGTGTTTAAAGCGACGACGAATAAGAGCTGAAAACTCAACGGTTCAGTCATGGTATAGCGCCGTTGGGTTTAATCAACAGCGCTTTAGTTAGAAAGGAGAGCTGGTTTTTATTCGCAAGGTTCTTTGTGTAGGCGTTGGCAAGCGTTGCCATCACTGTGGAATAGGTGACAGCGATGAGCAGGAATATCTAATTTGAACAAATCGCCAGCATCTACGTTGATTGTATCAGGACGGCGGTAGATGAAATCGGCATCCATATGCTCAAGGTGTAGGTAAGCTTGGGTCTCATAACCAAGTTTTTCAACCACTTGTACTTTACCTTCAATTGTTGCATCGCCTTCGCCAGCGGGTACCAAATGTTCAGGGCGAACACCCAGTGACATACGGTCGCCTTTGGTCACTGTTGTTCCATCAACTGGGATCCAGAATGCATTGCCGTCAGCCATTTGAACCATGACACGCTCTGCTTCAACCTGCTCAATGAATACGCTCATGAAGTTCATTTTTGGTGACCCGATGAAGCCTGCAACAAAGCGGTTTTTCGGGTAATGGTAAAGTTCCAGTGGTTTACCGACCTGAGAAACATAGCCGCCATCAAGAACCACGATCTTTTGTGCCATGGTCATCGCTTCAACCTGATCGTGCGTAACGTAGATCATGGTGCAACCCAACTGCTTGTGCAGTTTGGCAATTTCGATACGCATTTGCACACGTAACGCGGCATCAAGGTTAGAAAGGGGTTCATCCAGTAGGAACACATTTGGTTGGGAAACCAAAGTTCGACCGATTGCAACACGCTGACGCTGGCCACCAGAAAGGGCCTTTGGTTTACGCTCAAGAAGATGGCCAAGCTGAAGGATGTCTGCTGCGTGGTCAACACGGCGTTTAGTTTCGTCCTTGTCGGCTTTAGCCAGCTTCATGCCGAAAGACATGTTGTCGAACAGGTTAAGGTGAGGGTAAAGTGCATATGATTGGAATACCATGCCCACCCCACGTTCTGACGGTGGTACGTCATTCATGCGCTCTTCGCCAATGTACAAATCACCGGAAGTGATGTCTTCTAGGCCAGCGATACAACGTAGAAGTGTTGACTTACCACAGCCTGATGGACCAACGAAGACAACGAACTCACCCTCAGCAATATCAAGATCAACGTTCTTCGATATCAGGTTATCTCCATATGCTTTACATACATTTCGTAAAGTAACACTCGTCATCGAGCCTATTCCTCTAAGTTGTTGTTGCCAGCAAGGCCTCATCTTATTCGCGCGTGACCTTGCGGGTAAAGAATTTTTCAGTGTAATTGAAGAAAAACTGGGTAGAGCGTCATTCATTAAGGGAATAGACGTCTACCCTGACCAAATCCAAATTATCTACTTCCCCAAGAAATAAAATGGTGCTGTCGTCTTTAAAAAGAGTGGTTAGTGCAAAAGTGCATTACCTAAGAAAAAAGAACAGTGTCTTCAACTACCCAGTGGGTATGGTTGTATTCTTGCTGAGGATGGGCACAGAAACATCCTCCTTTTAGATAAATAAAAAGGGGGATGAAGGGGGGAGGAGTGTTTGGATCACACTTTGTCATTGTAAGGGCTGAAGGACTGTTTTATTCCCAGTAGTATGTGCGCTGTATCACAATCATCTGTCGTTATTAGATCTGCATCACTAAGCGAAACGACGGAGATCACGCTTTTCACACTTAGGGGGTGGGGGCGTAGGACACAGGATGATGCCGAGTGCTTGATACTGTTGGAAGATACAGACTGAAATTTGTATCGCGGAATACTTTTTGCGATACAGCCAATAACAATCATGAAGGATGTTAATAATGAAGAAAGTCCTCAGCACAGTCGCATTATGTACCCTTGCTGCTCTTAGCTCAGTCTCTGCACATGCAGCGATTGAAGAAGGTCAACTTACCATTTGGATTAATGGTGACAAAGGTTACAACGGCTTGGCAGAAGTAGGTAAACAGTTCGAAGAAGACACTGGTGTTAAAGTCACTGTCGCTTTCCCTGATAACCTTGCAGAGCGTTTCCCACAAGTTGCTGCTGCTGGTGATGGTCCGGATATTGTTTTCTGGGCTCACGACCGCTTCGGTGGCTACGCGAAAGCTGGCCTACTGGCAGAGATTAATCCATCTCAAGAGATGAAAGATAAAATCATCGACTTTACTTGGGATGCCGTATCCTACGATGGTAAATATGTAGGCTATCCTGTTGCTGTAGAAGCTCTTTCTCTAATTTACAACAAGGATCTTGTTCCAAATCCACCTAAAAACTGGGAAGACATCGAAGCACTAGACAAGACGCTTCAGAAAGATGGCAAGAAAGCGATCATGTGGAACCTAAAAGAACCATTCTTCACATGGCCAATCCTAACTGCTGATGGTGGTTATGCCTTCAAATTTACTGCGAACGGTTACGACGTGAAAGACGTAGGCGTAAATAACGCAGGTGCGAAATACGGTATGAACTTCATCAAGTCTCTGGTTGATAAGAAAGTTATCTCTCCAGATATGGACTACAGCATCTCTGAAGCTGAATTTAACAAAGGTACTGTTGCGATGACAATCAATGGCCCGTGGTCTTGGGGCAACATTGAGAAGTCTGGTATCGACTACGGTGTCACTCTACTTCCTAAGCTAAACGGTAACCCGTCTAAACCTTTTGTTGGTGTTCTTACTGCGGGTATCAGCGCCGTTTCTCCTAACAAAGATCTAGCTGTTGAGTTCATCGAAAACTACTTACTGACTAACGAAGGTCTGGCTAAAGTAGATGCTGACAAGCCACTAGGTGCTGTTGCCCTGAAATCTTTCCAGCAGAAGCTTGATAAAGATGCCCGTATTGCTGCGACAATGGACAACGCAATGAACGGTGAAATCATGCCAAACGTTCCACAAATGACTGCTTTCTGGTACGCACAAGGTAACGCTATCCAGAACGTTGTTGACGGTCGCCAGGGTGTTGATGATGCCCTTGATGCAGCCGCTGGTCACATTCTTAAGTAATTCCTTTTACGGGGAGGGGAAACTCTCCCTATTTTTATTTGTCATTTTGCTAGCAAGGAGCTGAGATGCAGTCAGTTCAAGGTGCAGAACTCCTCGATTCACCTCAGGAACGTTCGAAATTAAATTATCGTAAGTGGCTGAAATGGTCACTACTAGGCATGATCGGTACGGTTAACGGTTATGCTACTGTCTTAATGTATGCTCAGGGTGAAATACCCTTCGCACTTCTTACCGTTGTTCTCACAGCTCTTGCTCTTTATATTTTTGGTAGTAAGAAAACCTACGCTCATCGCTATATCTATCCTGGTATTGCCGGGATGATTGTTTTCATTATCTTTCCGCTGATTTACACGGTCGGATTGGCATTTACTAACTACAGTGCCTCCAACCAGCTGTCTCTAGAGCGAGCGCAGACAGTACTTCAACAGCGTTCATTCTTGTCAGGTGATAGCTACGGTTTTGACTTGTATAAGGTTGATAACGGTCATCAGCTTATTATTAAAGCCAATGGCGACCTATTAGCCTCTGATGTATTTGATATCGCTAATCCGCCTGCAGAAGAGTTCATGCATCTGCGCGAGGTCAGTGCGGCGCAGGGTGAGAAAGAAATCATCCGTACTATTGTGCAAAACCGCTCTAACCTCAATAAGGTCGAGTTGGAGATGCCTAGCGGTGAACATATCCGCATGAGTGGTCTGCGAAAGTTTGCTGCTGAAACGGCACTATTCACTTTGCAGGAAGACGGAGAGTCACTGTTCAATAATCAAACTAACCAGTTGTTTAAGCCAAATTATGAAATTGGTTTTTATCAACCGGTTGATGCAAATGGTGATTTTGTTGAAAAGCCTATTTCTCCAGGATTTGTGGTAGGCGTTGGTGCTGCTAACTTCGAACGAGTGCTGACGGATGACGGTATTAAAGAACCATTCCTCGGCATCTTCGTCTGGACTGTTGTTTTTGCTTTCCTTGCTGTTGCTCTGACGCTTGCATTGGGGATGATCCTTGCTGTTATCGTACAGTGGGAGCCGTTGAAAGGCAGTGGTATCTACCGCGTACTGCTTATTCTTCCTTATGCCGTACCGTCGTTTATCTCGATTCTTATCTTCAAGGGGTTATTCAACCAGAGCTTTGGTGAGATAAACATGTTGCTTGAAGCTATGTTTGGTATCAAGCCATCATGGTTCTCTGATCCGGTCATGGCCCGAGTGATGGTTGTATTGGTGAACACCTGGCTTGGTTTCCCTTACATGATGATTCTATGTATGGGTCTATTGAAGTCGATTCCTGAAGATCTGTATGAAGCTTCTGCCATTGATGGTGCCGGCCCTATCCAGAACTTCTTCAATATTACATTGCCAATGTTGATTAAACCGCTGACACCGCTACTAATTGCAAGCTTTGCGTTTAACTTCAACAACTTTGTAATGATTCAGCTATTGACCTCTGGTGGCCCGAACATGGTCGGTACTTCAGAGCCAGCAGGTTACACTGACTTGTTAGTAAGTTATACCTACCGTATTGCATTCGAAGGTGGCGGTGGTCAAGACTTCGGTCTAGCCGGTGCGATAGCAACAATTATCTTCATCTTGGTAGGTGGTATGGCACTACTTAACCTGAAATTTACCAACACTAAGCTTGAGCAGAACTAAGGAGAGACGTCATGCCAATGGTTCAACCTAAGTCATTAAAATATCGGGTATGGGCAACACACATTGGATTGTGCTTGTTCCTAGCGGCAACGATTTTCCCTTTATTGATGATTGTTGCTATCTCGCTGCGTGAAGGTAACTTTGCTGGTGGTGAGCTAATTCCAAGCAATCCAACGCTTGATCACTGGCGTTTAGCCTTGGGCTTCTCGGTGACAAACAGCGACGGAAGCGTAACACCACCACCATTCCCAGTACTTTTATGGCTGTGGAACACGGTGAAAGTGGCAGGCATTACCTCGGTAATCATTGTTGCTCTGTCGACAACCAGTGCTTATGCGTTCGCCCGTATGCGCTTCAAAGGCAAGAGCACCATCTTGAAAGGGATGATGATTTTCCAAATGTTCCCAGCAGTACTTGCTCTGGTTGCTCTTTATGCCTTGTTTGACCGTTTAGGCCAGTATATTCCATTCTTGGGGCTTAATACCCACGGTGGCCTGATTTTCTCTTACCTTGGTGGTATTGCACTGCATGTATGGACAATCAAAGGGTATTTTGAAACGATTGATGGCTCGTTAGAAGAAGCTGCAGCCTTGGATGGCGCAACACCGTGGCAGGCATTCCGCTTGGTATTGTTGCCACTTTCCGTGCCAATTCTTGCTGTGGTGTTCATCCTATCGTTCATCGGTGTGGTAACCGAAGTGCCGGTAGCGTCACTGCTATTGACTGATGTTAACAACTATACATTAGCTGTTGGTATGCAGCAGTACCTGTACCCGCAGAACTATCTATGGGGTGACTTTGCAGCCGCAGCAGTATTGTCAGCGATTCCAATCACGACAGTATTCTTGTTGGCCCAGAAATTCTTGGTGGGTGGCCTGACTTCAGGTGGTGTGAAAGGGTAATACATAAACGGTTAACCCTATATCATGAAAAAATTGAAACCGGATGCCAAGGCATCCGGTTTTTTTGTCATTAAGACATAAGAAGTTATCTTTCTTTCGTAATAGTGATTCTCATAAATAAAACGTGGGGCGTTATATCTAGGGCTAGAAGTAGCACGCCGCTTTTACTTCAGTTATTACCTGCTACGCTTTTAGAGTTGGTTTTCGTTGTAAATAAACCGTAACTCGTGGAGGCTTCTAATGAAAAAAATGTTTGTTCTGATGATGCTTGCTTTCTCTAGCTTTACTTTTGCCAACTCTTCCTCTGGTCACAGTGGTGGTAGTACTGTCTCAACACCACAAATCATATGTATGTATGAAGGGAAGATACTGGGTGTAACGGCTATTCCCGCCTATGAGTGTACGAAATTGAAAAAAGAGATGAAGGAAGGGTCAAACAAGTAATTGACCACTTTTTAGAGATTAAAGTGATCAGAAATACTGGTCACTTTCATTTTATAAAGTGAACTTTTATTAAGTAAATTATCTTACCTATCAGTTTACTAGCCTACAAATTTGTCACTTATTACTTTCAGAATACGCAAAAGGTTTTTTTGAATAAATGATGAATTTTAGGTGTTTATACCTTCTTTATGGTTTCACATTTTAATGTGGGCTGATAGAATCATTTGAGTAGGGTATAAATGATTACCTTCAGAGATAATAAGAAGATGCTTGTTTTCACTTAGGCAAGCAACTCCCGGGCTTAGTGCCTAGCAATGGTTTGGCCGCCGATCTGCTAGGGTTAGCTAGGTCCCACATTTATATTGGCGTTGCTGCATAGCTGGCTTACCTTTGCAAGAAGAGTAAGTTTATTGGTAACCAAAACCCGACAACTTGTTCGGGTTTTTTTATCTTTATGTATTCATTAATGATAAAAAGCCAGCCAGCCAGCCAGCTAGGCTGTTGTACAGCCCTGCGAGTCTGATATTACTTCAAAAATGGAAATAACCGAGCTACATCTTCTTCGGTTAAGCTCTCTACGCATTCAATATTACGTTCAGGGATACCTTCTGGATCGGGGTAGTGCTTCAATACCTTTTCCATACTCCCTTCACGGATAAGGTGAAAAATTGGGTAAGGAGATCGGTTTGTTAAGTTCTCGGCATCATCCGGTTCGGTACCGTGGAAACAGTAATCAGGGTGAAAGCTCGCGATTTGGTAGATACCTTGATATCCCATTTGGAATACAAGAGCATCGATAAGATCGAGATATTGGTTATAGTCGGCAAAGTCACTGAACAGGTTTGGCGTGACGACTAAGGTGGTTTCCAATTCTTCTACAGGCGTACTATCCAGTTTCTGAAGTTGCTGATAGATTTCTTCAAGTATCACCTCTTCATTTGACGCCTCAGAAATGAAAATCTGAATTTGTTCATTACGATTAGGTTTAGCGGCAAAAGGGCAAAGGTTGAGCCCGATGACGACGTCTTCCAACCATTGTTTTACCTGTTGATGTACTTCTTCGTATTTATAATTTTGCATAGCTGACTTTTTATTTTGGCCATTGAGCATGATGCCAACCTACATAAATACTTGAGCAATTACTTATCCAGATTGGTATGACTAGTTATGTATAAGGTATGTTGAGTATACAAAAAAGGCCAGCAAGTGCTGGCCCTTTGATTGATTGTCGTTGTCGATTAAGCCTCTGCGGACTCTGCCGGGGCTGTTTCTGCTTCTGGTGCCGGGAACTGTTTAACAGGCTTTGCAACGAGTTGACGAGTCGCAGAGCGTACCTCGGCAATAGTCACTTCAAGCTGATCACCAAGTTGGTACTCTTTTTCCTTATCGATGCTCACGATACCCAGCTCACCGTTACACTCAATACGTGCTTTGTTGTCGATGATCAATGGGGCTGGGATGAAAGCGGCTGCGCCATTTTCCAGTAGACGAACACGCATGCCTGCACGGTTGATGTCGAAGATCTCAGCGGTAAATACAGTCGATTCCTTCACAGCATCTTTAAGCAGACGAACATACAACCAATCGGCAACATCGCGCTCAGCCATGCGATGGTTGCGGCGGTGAGTCGCGATCTCTTCACCCACACTGTCATCTGGTGTTTGGCTTGGTTCTTGTCCTGAGATAACCGCTTTAAGTAGGCGGTGGTTGATCATATCGCCATATTTACGGATTGGAGATGTCCACGTCGCGTACACATCTAACCCCATGGCATAGTGAGGGGCAGGTTTATTGCCAACTTCACTGTATGCTTGGAACTTACGTAGGCGGTTGTCAAGGTAAGTACTGTCTTGATCATTTAGCCACCGGCGAAGTGCACTGAAGCCTTCTAAAGTCAGTAGTTGATCTTTTTCGAACGGCGCCTCGGCTTTGGATAGGAAGTCCATTGCCGTATCCAGTTTCTCTGGGTTGAAACCGTTGTGGTAGTTATACACACCCAAATCAAATTTTTCTTTCAGCACGCGACCTGCACAGATATTTGCAGTGATCATCGCTTCTTCAATCATGCGATTGGCAGTACGGCGAGGATCGGTGTGAATCGCGACAACGTCGTTATCTTCACTCAGTTCGAAACGGTAGTCTGGACGATCTGGGAATACAACTGCATTGGTCGCACGCCATTCGCTGCGAGCAATAGCAAAACCATGCAGCGCTTTAATTTGCTCTAGGATAGTTTCGTTTGGAGTCCACTGGTCACAGCTGCCATTCTCAAGCAGATCAGAGACGTGATCGTAAGCCAAGCGGCCTTGTGATTTTATCCAAGCGGCGAAGAAGTGGATGTCATCTTGGATAACACCGTCTTTATCAATGCTGACACGGCAACAAATTGTTGGACGCTTTTCTTCTTCTAGTAAAGAGCAGAGTTCATCACTTAACTCACGAGGTAGCATTGGGATATTACGACCCGGTAAATAGATGGTGAAACCACGCTCACGTGCTTCCTTATCCATTTTTTCACCGACTGCGATATAAGACGTTGGATCAGCAATGGCAATGGTGATTTCAAAACTGCCATCACCTTTAGCAACGGTGTAAATAGCATCGTCCATATCTTTGGTCGATTCACCGTCGATAGTAATGAAAGGAAGGTCGGTCAGATCTTCGCGTTCTAGACCTTCTTCAAGCATCGACCAACTATCCTGCGGTGCAGGTTCAGCTTTTGGTAGGTCATGACGAGCCAGTGTTACCCACCATGGCGCGATCTTGTCGTTACTGTCGGTGATCTTTTGTTTAATTTCACAGAAGAAAGTTTTGTTGTCACCAACCAGCGGGTGACGTGTCATGTTGGCAACAACCCAGTCACCCTCTTTGAGTAATTCTGGGTTAAGGCCTTTGACAGGGCGAGCTTTAACGGCATCTTTCAGCTGCGGGTGATCGGGAACAACATGCAAGCGATCACGAATAAGCTTCACTCGTCCAATAAAGCGAGTAACGAATTGTTCAATCAGTTCCTGTGGCTCGGCAACCTCACGTTCCTTTTCCGTACGAATAACGGCCATAACACGGTCACCGTGCATAACGTTTTTCATATAGTTAGGTGGAATGAAGTAGCTTTCCTTGTTGTCGACTTCAAGAAAGCCAAAGCCACGGTCAGTTGCTTTGATGTTGCCTTCTTTTTTAGGAAGCGTTTCCTGAATTTGTTTTTTAAGCTGTGCTAGTAAAGGATTATCTTGAAACATGATGCCCGATCTCAGGTTGTTAACATGCACACTATAAAGTTTTCAGCCCATAAAACCAAGCTTCGGCCCAGTCCTGTTACCTGATTATCAGGTTTATAGAAGAGGGCATATAAAAGGAGGGGCTAATTGAAGCATGTTTTAAATGAAATCAGTAGTGAGTTTTTCACTAAAAAAGATGCTCTGTTGCACTTATTGTATGAATTGTAGGTACTTGAAGGTTAATTTGTGACAGTGCTCAATTTTTTCTGGCTTTTTATCTTGTATTAGCGCACAATGCGCGCCTCTATAGTCGAGGCCCAAGCTTGTGGTTGCTGTTGCAGAACCGTTTATTAGCATTAGGGGCCCCGTTTTACGTTAGATCATTTATTGGGATCCCAATGCAAGAATCTGTTACAGAATTTCGTCAGTTAGAACTGGCCGACACACTATTATCCGCACTAGACTCAATGGGCTTCGTTGCGCCGACACCTATCCAGGCGGCGTCTATTCCTCTTCTACTTACTGGTGCTGATGCACTAGGTAAAGCACAAACAGGTACAGGTAAAACAGCTGCATTCTCTTTGCCTCTACTAAACAAGTTGGATCTTGGTCAGCATAAGCCTCAGGCTATTGTTATGGCTCCAACTCGTGAACTAGCAATCCAGGTTGCTGCTGAAATTAAAGTTCTAGGTCAAAACATCAAGGGCCTTAAAGTACTAGAGATCTACGGTGGTGCATCTATCGTTGATCAAATGCGTGCACTGAAAAATGGTGCTCACATTGTTGTTGGTACTCCAGGTCGTGTGAAAGATTTAATCTCTCGTGATCGCCTGCACCTTGATGAAGTTAGTACGTTTGTACTTGATGAAGCCGATGAAATGCTAAAAATGGGCTTTGTTGATGACGTAACTTGGATCATGGAACAAGCACCAGTGTCAGCTCAGCGCGTATTGTTCTCGGCAACTATGCCTCCAATCGTTAAGCAAATTGTTGACCGCTTCCTACGTAACCCTGAGCGTATTGACGTTGCTGGTGAAAACCGTACTGTTTCTCAAGTTGAGCAGCAGTTCTGGGTTGTTAAAGGCGTAGAGAAAGACGAAGCAATGATGCGTCTTCTTGAAACAGAAGAGACTGATGCATCAATCGTATTCGTTCGTACCCGTCAGGATACTGAGCGTCTAGCTGATTGGTTGTCTGCTCGTGGTTTCAAAGCTGCAGCACTTCACGGTGATATCCCTCAGTCACTGCGTGAGCGTACTGTTGATCACATCAAAAAAGGTGTTATCGATATCCTAGTTGCGACTGACGTTGTTGCTCGTGGTCTTGATGTTCCGCGTATTACTCACGTGTTTAACTACGACATCCCATTCGATGTTGAGTCATACATCCACCGTATTGGTCGTACTGGCCGTGCTGGACGTGCAGGTAAAGCGATCTTGTTGGTTCGTACTAACCAGATCCGCATGCTGCGTACAATCGAGCGTGTAACTAAGTCTCGTATGGAAGAAATCCAACTTCCAAACCGTGATCTTGTTGCAGCTTCTCGCCTGAACCGTTTGGGTCAGGAGCTAGAAGCTCAGAAAGAAGAATCTAGCCTAGAAGCATTCGTTGAGCTTGTAGAAAAACTACAAGAAACCATCGAAGTTGATGCTGCGACACTTGCTGCAATGCTACTTAAGCGTCAGCAGGGTAACCGTCCTTTGTTCTACAAAGGTCCAGACCCAATGATCGCTGCTATCGAGCGTGAGAAGCAACGTCGTGAGCGTCGTCGTGATGACCGTGGTGGCGAACGTGGCGGTGAGCGTGGCGAACGTCGTGAGCGCCGCACTTACAACAACGCTGACTGGGATACTTACCAGCTTCAGGTTGGCCGTGAGCAAGGTGTTCAGGTTAAAGATATCGTTGGCGCTATCGCAAACGAACTAGGCCTAAGCAAAGAGTTCATCGGTGCGATTAAACTAGCTCCTGGTCACACGTATGTTCAACTACCTAAGAAGATGACAAGTGAAGTCGCTTCTCAGCTTAAGAAACTACGCATTCGCCAGAACGAAGTTAAAGCTGTTGTTGTAGCTGATGACGTACTACGTGAGCACCGTCGTGACGGCAACCGTGATGGTAACCGTGGCGGCTACCGTGGTAACCGTGACGGTAACCGCGAAGGCGGTCGTCCACGTCGTGAAGGCGAGCGTCGTTTCGACCGCAACCGTGGTGGTGATAACCGTGGTAGCTACCGTGGTGAGCGTAACCATGGTGCTCCTCAGCGTGACCGTAAGCCTCGCTTCGAAGATTAATCAGCTCAGATTTAACAATCTAGTGTGATGAATTATAAATCCAGCCCTCACCGGCTGGATTTTTTTATGCTTGCGATAAATCCCTGCATCTTCTAATGACTTATTTTTCATATTGTTAAGTCTGCTTTTTGAGACAGATATAATTGTCCCTTGTGGCGCACGCTCTATACTATTCCAAATGGCAATTTATTGGGAATGTCGACATGTCACCAGAAGTCTCAACATGGTTAGCACGGGATCCCGATCCTATTACACGAGAAGAGCTTCAACAGTTAGTAGAAGCCAATCGCCAGTCAGAACTGGCGGAGAGGTTTTCTGCTCGTTTGGCATTTGGTACTGCGGGGTTACGCGGTATTGTGGGGGCTGGGCCAAACCGGATGAATCGGTTGGTCATTCAAGAAACGTCTTTGGGGCTGGGAAAATATCTGCTTCAGAAAAATGCCCAGTCAGCGTCAAAGGGAGTGGTGATTGGTTATGATGGTCGGCTTGATTCTCGTCAGTTTGCTCATGATGCAGCATCAATGCTCACCTCTTTGGGGATCCGGGTTTATCTGACCGAAAAAGTGGCTCCTACCCCTGTTGTTGCTTTTGGTGTACGCCATCTTGAAGCTGTTGCAGGCGTGGTTGTCACTGCTAGCCATAACCCGCCAGCGTACAATGGGTTCAAGGTGTACTGGGGCAATGGCGCACAAATAATCCCTCCACATGATTCAGGTATCGCCCAGCAGATAGATATTGCGGCCACTGAACCTCTGCCTGAACACTCAATTGATGATGCTGAACGAGAAGGCTTGCTAGTGTGGTTAAATGGTGATTTCTACACCGAATATCGAAAAGCACTCAATAATAGCGCCTTGCTTTCAAACCATAACGAGCCTGAAACGATGAGTTTGGCCTATACCGCAATGCATGGTGTTGGGGCCGAGTTGGCCGAGTCGCTTCTTGCAGATGCTGGGTTTAATCAGGTATACAGTGTCGCTGCTCAGCGAGAGCCGGATGGTCAATTCCCGACGGTTAATTTTCCTAATCCCGAAGAGCCGGGGGCGATGGATTTGGTCATCGCCGAAGCCGATAAACACCAGGCCATGCTGGCCTGTGCTAACGATCCCGATGCGGATCGGTTTGCCGTCGCTGTGCGAACCGAAGAAGGCACTTATCAAATGCTGTCTGGCGATCAGGTCGGTGTGTTGTTAGGTCACTACTTGTTGACCCATGCTGGGCCGACGCAAAACTTGGTGGGCACGACGATAGTTTCTTCGACGTTACTGGAGAAAATTGCTGAGTCGGTAGATGCCTCCTTCTTTCAGACGTTGACCGGGTTTAAGTGGCTGACGAATGTTGCAATGGAGAAACAGACTGAAGATAGCCAGTTCTTATTTGCTTATGAGGAAGCACTCGGTTACACCGTGGGTAATGTCGTATGGGATAAAGACGGTTTGTCTGCGCTCGTTGCGTTCGCACAGCTAGCTGCGGAACTCGCCGTGAAAGGGAAAACGGTGTGGGATCAGCTTGAGTCTATTTATCGTGAGCACGGCTTATATATCAATGCTCAGCGCAGTATTGCTTTACAGCCGGGAACCCCACCGATCGGTGATACACTCCGCGCAACGCCGCCGACGCAGATTGCAGGACGAGGTGTTGCCATTACCGATGACCTGAAAGTATCCCAGCGTATTCATGCCGACGGATTGGTAGAGCCGATAGATTTACCGCCGAGTGATGTGCTGATTTATCACCTAGATGATGGCTCTCGTGTCGTGGTTAGGCCATCAGGGACAGAGCCAAAGCTCAAGTGTTATTACGAGGTGGTTGAGGCAATGAGCCATGAAGATTGCTTTAATCATGTTCAGCAGCGCGCTGTAGAGGCGATGGACGACTTGATCAGCAAGCATCAGGCATCATTAGGGTAGCCTCGATACGCCAGCCAGAGCGAGCGGCTCTGGCTGGTGAAGATATTATGGTTAGGTATATACCGGTTATCAGTTACGCTTTTCGTTAAGTTCAGCGTAAGTATGAAGCAAGTCCGTCAGCGCTTTAATCCAGCCAAATGCGTCTTTTGGCGCGCTAACTAATATTTTTTCCACTTCTTCACAGTGTTGCTCAAGAGTGACTGCTTCTTCCAAGTTGAAGGACATGGCATAGAAGTGCCAAAGAACAAGGCGAGTCATACGTTCCGTATTTTGCTTGGCATTGTCTGATTCTTCGAAAGCAGTACTGACTTCACCAAGAGCAATAGCAGTCATACGCAGCATTGCATCAAACTGGGCTGATTTCATGCGATCTTCGCTGTCGATCTCTTCCTGTTCAAAGGTAAAGATTTCTTGCATCGTATCTTCAGGAACCATGCGGCCAATCACACGCAAGCTGAATTCTTCCAGTTCATGGCGTGGCATTGTCATTAGGCACTCTAGTTTGTAATCGCGTTCCATTTCATCTCTGCTTGGCTATCAGTTGTGGGCCGCGTATTTTGCGTGATTTTGACCGTAATATCCAGACATGAGGAGGGGTTAGGTCGTTTCTGGCGGTACGGCTTGATTAAAGGAGTAATATGCTTTGACAAAATACTGACAAATTTAACTGAACCTTGCGGTAAGGTCGGCGCGAATTTGCCACGAAAGCGACGTTATGACCAAGCAACAGAAGTCCAATCAGCCTCAAATTAATGATTCTGAAATCAATGAACTGAACAAGCCATCATCGCCATCTTCAGCGCTTGAAAGCGTACGCAAGCCTCGCCGTTCATACCGTAAATTGAAATTTACCGTATTGGGTGTCTGCCTGCTTACCGCTTGTGGGTTGGTCAAAATGGGTGTCGATATTAATGATGAAGTGGCAGCAAAGTTCGAGGGGCAGTTGTGGCAACTACCTTCTGTTGTATATGCGCGTGAATTGGCACTACAACCTGGTGCGGTGATCCGCTATGACGATTTGATCAACGAACTGGAAGCGCTGAAATACCGTAAAGTCAGCAACCCCTCTCGCCCTGGGGAATATTCGACTAGCCGGTTGAAGGTTGAGTTTATTCGCCGCCCTTTTGAATTTCGTGATGGGCAGCAAGATGCCCGGCATGTTGTTGTTGACTTTGATTATTCCAAGGTTAAATCAATTGTCGAGGCGGAGACAAACCGAGAGCTCGGTTATATCCGAGTTGAGCCTAAACTGCTGGGGATGCTGGAAGCACAGACAGATGAGCAGCGTCTCTACCGCCCTATGGATGAAATGCCAGAAACCTTGATTGACGCTTTGATTGCAACAGAGGATCGCGATTTTTATCAGCACGACGGGGTTTCACCGACAGCAATAGCAAGGGCATTTCTTGCTAATCTCAAGGCAGGCCGGACAGTGCAGGGAGGGAGTACTCTGACTCAGCAATTGGCCAAGAATTTGTTTTTGACCAGTGAACGCAGTTTATGGCGAAAGGCGCGTGAAGCGTATATGGCGCTGATTATTGACTATCGCTATAGCAAAGATCAGATTCTGGATGCCTATTTAAATCAGGTATATTTGGCGCAAAGCGGTCGCGATGCGGTGCATGGCTTCGAGTTGGGCTCCCGGTTTTACTTTGGCTTGCCGCTGTCAGAACTTCGAGTTGATCAGCAAGCGCTGTTGGTTGGCTTGGTGAAAGGCCCATCGTATTACAATCCATGGCGTTACCCTGAGCGTACTAAGCGTCGCCGAGACTTGGTGCTGCAACTAATGTTCGAAAATGGGGTATTGGAGCAAGATGACTATCTTGCCGCAGTAGATAAACCGCTCGATATTCAAGACAAAGGAACGATTTCAAATCGTCAGCCTGCGTATTTTGGTCAGTTACAGCGTGAACTAACTGCAAAAGTGAAGAATTATCAGGCAGGACAGGGGCTAAGGCTCTTTACAACACTGGATCCTCGCTCTCAGGAAATGGCTGAGCAGTCTGTGCGTAAAGTGATCCCGCAACTTGAGTCCAAAGCCGGTGACCAGCTTGAAACGGCTGTCGTGGTCGCTGACCGAGTCAGTGGTGAGATACGAGCGATGGTGGGGGGATCCCGACCGGGATACGACGGCTTCAATCGTGCCATTGATGCCAAGCGTCAGATTGGCTCTGTGGTAAAACCAGCGGTATATTTGGCGGCGTTAGAATTGCCTAAGCGCTTTTCTCTTTCCACAAGCCTTCAAGATCGGCCGTTGACCCTAAAAGGCCAAAATGGGGAAAACTGGTCGCCACGAAATTACGATAGGCAGTATCGTGGTGAGGTACCACTTTATACTGCGTTGGCAAAATCATACAACATCCCGACGGTGAACTTAGGGATGGCTGTTGGTTTGGATGAAGTGATCAGTACCATGGAAAAGCTGGGTATTGATAAAAATGAAGTGCCGAAGTTGCCGTCGATACTGCTGGGGGCATTTACCTTAACACCGGTCGAGGTCACCCAGATGTACCAAACTATTGCTAGTGGCGGACATCGATCAGAGTTATCTGCACTGGGTGCAGTGGTGGATAATGAAGGCAACATACTTTATCAGTCATTACCTGTTTCTACCCAAACAGTTTCAGAGCAAGCTTCTTGGCTCACTATGTATGGTTTGCAACGTGTGGTGAGTGAAGGAACAGGACGGTACCTCAATGAAATGCTGCCGTCTTCTCGTCTGGCGGGGAAAACAGGTACTTCCGATAAAGGCCGTGATAGTTGGTATGTCGGTGTTGACGGCCGCGAGGTGGTGACTGTTTGGATGGGAAGGGATGATAATAAGGCGGTCAAGCTGACTGGATCTTCAGGACCACTGCGTTTGTATGCAGATTATATCCAAAGTCGTGACCCTGAACCTTTAGTTATACAGGCACCTGAGCAAATTACCGAGTTTGATTACTACCGTGATCAACGTGGTGTACTATCGCAAAGCTGTGTGGGACAAACCCACCTCCCCGCTTGGGATCCTCAGGGAACCCTTAAGCAAGGTTGTGTCCGAAAAGTTGAAACCTTCTTTAAGCGCCTATTTGATTTCAATTAACAGCGTTGATGAGCCTTGAAAGGCAGAGATATTTTTAAGTCCCCCAAGCTTATTAGTGGCTTGGGGGATTTTGTTATTGCTTTGCAATTAGCAATAACAATGACAGGTTGAAAAGATTTTACACATAAATTCAATGGCTTAAAATTTTGTTCTTGTTGGCTTACAAATTGCTCTATTGATTGGAAAGATCATTAGGAGTGGGCCATGAGTATAATCGCAGGCATTTTTTCGACCCGCTGGACACCAGAGCTCAAAGCGGTCAAGCACAATATAGACAGACACATTTCACGCAATCAGGATGACGTTCGTCATAGTTTTTCTGATTCATCCCTATTTTTGAGTCAGATTGATTATCAGTGCTTTGGTGATGCTGCGAGGGCTGATGATGACAAGGGTTTTGTCGTTGGGGCTGGGCACCCATTGCTAAGTTCATGCATTAAAAGTGATATGCAGTCGCTGCTCGAAAGCCAACGGCCCGAGCAATCGCTGCTTGAGGCCGAGGGGACTTTCTGTGTATTTCATTACCAAAAAAGGGCCCGACGATTATCGATATATACAGATAGCTTAGCGATTAGGCCTTACTACTTTATGCAGTATCAAGGCGCCGTGATATTTAGCACCTGCTTACGCTTGTTCCCTGAGCTAGGGATCCCGCTTGAAAATAATCTAGAGGCGCAGACAGAAATAGCAACCTTAGGGTACTCGCTGGGGAGTAAGACGCCTTACAACCAAGTGTTTGCTTCCCGTCCTGGTGAGATGCTAGAACTCTCTGATTTGAATATGCTGGAAGCGTCGTCTGTAGGTATTCAACGCAGACGTTATTTTAAATGGTCTGATGTCGATATCCCCTCCTGTTCACTTGAAGAAGGCATAGCGCGTTTAGATGCTGGCTTCAAGCAAGCTACTGAGAGATACCTTGGTTCGGATAGCTCGACCGTTAGTACATTATCCGGAGGGTTAGATTCACGGGTAATTGCCGCTGAACTGCAGCGAAGGGGAGCTGAAGTAGAGTGCCTTAATTTTTCGCGGAACCATTCGCAGGATGCGAGCTATGGTCAGCAATTCGCAGCCTATCATCATATCCCTCTTCACAGTGTGCGGGTGACAGATACCCAGGAACTCACTGTTGAGCAACGGTTAGGTATACACTGGCAACCTGATAGCTTTGAATACTATGATAAATTAGCTCGCCCTCGGCTTTTCTGGTCTGGGAATGGTGGCAGCGTATGTGTTGGGCAGATATATACCGGTGAAGCTATCATTGAAGCTTGCCGACAAGAGAACCTTGAATTGTTGGTTGACTGTTATTTAGAGCAGCAGATGGCATATATTCCACCGCGTTTAGTTAGGCAGGGCGAAACACTGCAGCAGCGACTCAGGCAAAATATCATCGATAGCTTCAAGGAGTATGCACATTTACCTCTAATAAAAGCCTATCAATTGTTCTTGTGGGAAAACGATCAACACCATCATCTAGCATTGCCATACGAAGAAATGGATCGTTTCCAGCTGGACTTTTGCTTGCCGTTTTACAGTAAGTCCGTGCTTGCAGCGATGTTCGCAATGGAAACGCAATGGGCATTAAAGCATGGTGTATATATGGCTTGGTTGCAGCAATGCTACCCTCAGGCGTTAATGACTCCTTGGCAAACCTACCCCGGGCATATTCCCTGCCCGATTGAAGTTGAAAACCCCAAAGCGACTCAATGGCAATTTTCTTTACCGACAAAGACTAAAAATCAGTTACTTAAAGAAGCCATATCGACCGTATTTAGTGAAAATGGAAATATATATAATCGTTCTGTGCTGGGCTTACAAGTTACACTGACGGCGCTGAGGCTCTATGACTGCACCTCCGGGCTGACGATGGTAAAGCGGATGAATACTTATATGCTTAAGTGATTTGGTAATTGAGAGTTATCCCCAAATCACTTCATGCTTAAATATTCGCGCTGAACCTGTACCTTGAAGTTGCTTGGGTATATCAGCTAGAATTCACCGCTTGTTGAAGCGTTCGGAAAATAAACATGCGACTACTGAAATCAACCGTGCATCCTAATTTGCAAAGTCTTGAAGCGTCTGGGCTTCAGCGCAATACGTTTCATCGTAAGGCGGCACGAGGCATCATTCTTAATGGTGAAAATATTCTCATGTTATATACCGAACGTTACCACGACTACACCTTGCCCGGTGGTGGTATTGACGACGGTGAAGATGCTATTGAAGGTTTGATCCGTGAGCTGGAAGAAGAAACGGGGGCGCAGAATATTCGAGATATCTGCGAGTTTGGTATCTATGAAGAATACCGCCCATGGCATAAGCCTGATTTTGACATCATGCACATGCTTTCTTACTGTTATGTTTGCACTATTGATGAACAGCTTGGCAACACTAAGTTAGAAGATTATGAAGTAAAAAACGGAATGAAACCGGTTTGGATCAATATCTTCAATGCGATAGCCCATAACGAGCACACTATTGCCAGCAGTGATAAAAAAGGCATGTCGATTGAACGTGAAACGTTCTTGCTGAAAACGATTGTCGATGAACTGCTTGGAAAAGAAGAAAGATCGGCAACCAAGCCGTTACCGCTAAAGGCGGCGAGCTGATCAGAAAGGTACGTGGTAGGAAAGTTAAATGCCCAGCAAAAGGAGCGGCCCAATGTGGTCGTTTTTTTATATCCATTTTTTGAGTTATCAACGCATATAGGGTGTTTGTTTGGACAGAGGCCAGTAAATTATATGATTTATGTCGCACGATGCTTTTCATGGGGAAAACTTTTCTACTAAAGGTCTTTAGTGGAGGAAAAATAAGAAAATATTTATCCTGCGATAGCGGTACATTAACCATATAAAGACAAGGGCTTATGACTCCATAATTTGCATTTTAATAAGCCTGATACCCT
This sequence comes from Photobacterium sp. DNB23_23_1, assembly GCF_052873815.1. Taxonomy (NCBI): domain Bacteria; kingdom Pseudomonadati; phylum Pseudomonadota; class Gammaproteobacteria; order Vibrionales; family Vibrionaceae; genus Photobacterium; species Photobacterium sp. DNB23_23_1. Next base: position 25,502 of record NZ_JBNNXT010000017.1, read on the forward strand.
ACTAATGTCGTGAAGGTGATGAACATGAAAAAGCATCTATGGAATGGTTTTATTGAGACTGTTAAGCGTGAAGTTGTGCCAGCACTTGGCTGTACCGAGCCAGTTTCTGTTGCTTTGGCCGCTGCAAAGGCATCGCGTGAACTGAATTGTATCCCTACTTATATAGAAGCTTTTGTTTCACCTAACTTGATGAAAAATGGTATGGGTGTCGGTGTACCGGGTACCGGAATGGTCGGTTTGCCAATTGCAGCGGCAGTGGGCGCATTGGCGGGTGATGCTGATGCTGGCCTTGAGGTATTGAAAAATATTACTTCGGAAGACGTTGCTTCAGCCAAAAAGATGTTAGATAACAGCGCGGTATCGGTAGGTGTGGCTGATGTCAGCAATATCTTGTTTGCTATGGTTACCGTTAGCAATGCAACCGATACAGTGACGGTGATTATTGCTGATAGCCATACGCAGGTTGTTTCTATCGAGAAGAATGGTCAACCGTTGTTTATTGCAGACCAGGTAACTACTTCACAAGCAACGATAAAAGAAAACATATTCGAACAAGCGACAGCGGAAGATATTTATGACTTCGCTCTCCACGCACCGTTAAAAGATATTGATTTTATCTTACAGGCGTCTTCGTTGAATAACGAGCTATCCAAAGAAGGGCTGACAGGCAAATACGGTCTGCAAATTGGTGCGACCTTCCAGCGAAATGTTGATCGAGGCCTACTTTCTGGTGGTCTGTTAACTGACATTTTACGTCGTACGTCGGCAGCCTCAGATGCTCGAATGGACGGGGCAATGAAACCGGCAATGAGCAACTCTGGCTCAGGCAATCAAGGTATTGCAGCAACTATGCCTGTTGTCGTTGTTGCGGAGCACCTTAACGCCGATCAAGAAACGACAGTACGTGCCCTGATGATGTCGCACCTGATGGCTATTTATATTAAAAGCTACCAGAACAAGTTATCGGCACTTTGTGGCGCAACGACAGCCTCCATGGGAGCGGTTGCAGGCATGACATGGCTGCTTGGCGGTCGGTTCAACCATATCAGCAATGCTATTTGCAGCATGATTGGTGATATTACAGGTATCATTTGTGACGGTGCCAAGACGAGTTGTGCGATGAAAGTATCTTCATCTGCCAGTGCGGCGATCAAGGCGGCGCTGATGGCACTTGATGGAATTCGAGTCACAGGCAACGAAGGCATCGTTGCTGATGATGTAGATTCCTCTATCCGCAATATGTCGGCATTAGCTAATGGTGCGATGACACAAACAGACATCCAGATCTTGGAAATCATGGTCCATAAATAATACCCATCTGGATAAGTAGTTGATCAAATATTTATGTAGGTTGGTATACAGAGAAAGGGCACTGAGGTGCTCTTTTTTATTTGTATAATAACTTGATTAGCGTTTGAACTAGCTTTTGAAGATCGCTTGAGTAGATGGTATAACTTCGGAAAAGCTCGAACCCGGCGTTAACGACTTCATTTTTGTTATGAAGTCTAAGCGGATCTTGGTGTACTGGTAGCGCGTTTTACACACGAGCCATTCAGAACGATCTGGATGTACTTCGGTATTGATACATTGCCCCTCCACTGTGCTGTCGTCCCTTAGCTCAAGTAATACGTCGTAATGGGCGTCACAAGCTTGCTCTAAATGATTTTGCAGCATGAAGTCGATGGGTTGGTAACGATTTGTCATAACGCGGTCTCTGTATTAGGGGCTGCGTTGTTGTTTTGGCCCCAAGTTGAGTGAAGATTCCATAGCCACCTAATAAAAGCGTAGTCAATAATGAGAATCTCGCTTAAAACTGAAACAGCTTGAAATAGTTTTACTCGTAGATGTTATTGAGGGTAGAGGCCACTGCCAAGTTGCAAGTGGCCTCTGGGGGAACAGTTACACGGCGATGCTTGCAGGCTGAAGGTATTGTTGCCATGCATCATGGTAAAGAGACTTCGAAGTGGCTCTTAGCTTTTTGATTTGCGCTGCTTCAAATTCACTTTGTGGGCGGCTCTGGCTAAGTGCTGCTCGCTCAATGTGCTGAATTTGTTCGTAAATCTTGTGCTCTTCACCGTTTTTAACGTCCGAAATTGCATTTAGGTGCAACTGAACTTCGGCAATTAGCTCGGAATCAGGCAGTTGAACCAGTAATTTCAAGTCACGGTAACCAGAATCGGTCGGGGTTTTAAATCGGTTTTTAACTGACACGATTGTCGCTTCTTTGCTAATTAGCTCAAAAGCATCAACCAAACCATGGATATCATTAGCAACCAGTGAAGCCCGGGCCAAATCGGTAATCTTGCTTGCATCCCCCTTGAGCTCAGTGGCAATTTTCTTCTCTGCCCGTTCTCTTGATTTGACATCCGGCAACACGATGTTGGTGTTGGTCATCAAGCCCACTTCGTTCATCAGGGTTGCTAGCTCCTGCTGGGCTGAGGGGGCGATGTTGTATAAATCCTCGAAATTTGTGTATGGCTGTTGAATATCAGCCGCGCGCCAGCTATCAATGCTATAAAGTCCGCTCAGGCTTTTTTGGAACGACTTTTTGCTGGCTTCAGAATGCTTAGGTGTTACCTCGTAGTCTTGTCCAGAGTAGACTGCCATCAATGGTGCTGCCATCGCTGACCCACGGGTCAGGAAAAACAGAACAAAACACGTTCGAAGTACAGATTTAAAATGCATCAAACAACTCCTTTGCTGCCCGATCAAATCAGGCATCATACGTAATAGTGTGTAACTCAGCGGGCAGAGCCTGCTTAGAAAAAGTGACGTATTTATTTGAGTTGCTAGCTACTCTATGCTTTCTAGATTATCAAAGTTATCTGAACGCTGGATGAATTGGGAAAGTGCATTGATGGGAGTTAACAGACCGCTGACAGAGAGTGACGCAATTGATTGAAATCAAAGGGGAGCCAGCGGCTCCCCTTTACAAACATTTTGTTAACTTGCCAGTGCAAGAGGCTCTGGCTGCAAGTATTGATGCCAAGCTTGTTGGTATAATTGTTGAGATTCCTGTCTTAGTACTTTGATTTTTGCCACCTCGATATCATTCAACAGCCGTTGTTCTTGGCTGGCTTTGCGCTCTATGTGCTGAATAGTTTCGTAGATGTCGTGCTCCGGACCACTTTTGATCTCTGCAATAGTATTTAAGTGAAGTTGTACTTCGGCAATTAAACCTGTTTGAGGAAGCTGTACCAGCAGTTTCAAATCCCGGTAGCCAGAAGAGGCCGGTTGTTTGAATCGATTTTTGGTTTCAACAATGGTGCTTTCGCGACTCAGTTGGTTAAAGGCATCAACGAGTGATGAGATGCTATTGGCAACAAGCGTGCCACGGGCAAGGTCTGTCAGCATCTCTGGTTGCCCCTTGAGTTCGGTAACAACCTTCTGCTCTGCGCGTTCTCGAGATTTTACACCAGGAATAATTGGTTGTGCCTCAGTATGTAGGCTGACTTGGGTTAGCATTTGCTCCAATTCTCGCTGGGCTGCTTCAGCATGCTGGTACAGTTTATCGAATTCGTTATATGGCTGGCATAGTGCTTCTTGTCGGAAGCTAGGTATTGAAAATAAACCGCTAAGAGAGCGTTGGAAGTTATCCTTGGTGTCTTGTGTTGGGGATGGAAGTTTAAATTCCGAATCAGCAAATTGTGGTACTGCGGCATTGGCAACAGGGCCACGTCCGAAAACACATAACAGAACAAAACACGTTCTGAACAAAGACTTCGCGATCATTGGATCTCCTTGGTATCACCACTTCAACGTCAAGCGGCATACATAAGATATCTGGGCGAAGGCTGGGTTTTCAATATGAACCTAGTCGAAAAGCTGATAGCAAATTATCATCCTGTGACGTGCTTCCCAATCAGTATATTTACAATGTGATCTAGCCCATAAATAGGAATTTCCCCTTTAAGAGAGCTGGTGCGGTAAAATGAGCTCGTTGCCATGTTCGGTTGCTTTCTGAGCAATGATTGCCTTGCTGAGCTTTGAATATTTACTGTTTTTTGCGATTTGTATTCACGAGGGGATATACGTAGATCGGAAGGGAAATGCTAGAATGCGCAGATGATGTTAATTCAGAGATAAAAGATGCAACAAGATTTACTGATTATCTTTGCGGCTGTTTGGCTCGCAATGGCTGCGGCTAGCTATATGTTGTTCCAGAGAGGTACAGATGTCGCTAGAAAGCGCAAGTTGTGGCCGACTTACAACATTGCAAGCAATGTCGTAATAGGTGCTGTGATTGTCTATGTGCAACCCCCACTACCTATGATGCTTGGGTTATTGGCTTTTATGGTGCCGTTGACGTGGTTGACGATACGCTCAACCAAGTTTTGTGACGGTTGTGGTAGCCCCTCACGTTCGCCATTTTTTATGAAACCACCCGAGAAATGTTCTCATTGTCAGAAAAAACTGTAGGCGCAGAGTGGATTTTTTCTTACGCACAGGCTTTTTCAGTCAATGGTGTAGCGTCAAATTGAATACCTTGCCAACCATATTTCATGAAATGGCGAATGTTTTGATGATCAGTCGCGTCAGGGTGTTGCAGAACATCGATGCGGTAATAGTCACCAAAGCAAGCAAGGGTTTCAGCTTCTGAAAGTTGATTGAGTTTGGCAAAGGCGAATATCCGGCAGGAACCTTCATTGGTAGCTGCTTTGTTGAAAAGGGTGTCGTTTCCTAAACCGTTAGTAAAAGCGGTTGGCTGATAACGATAATACTGCTCGATGATTGCCATTACTTCAGCAAACGAGACGTTGTCAGGTTGTGATTTTAGTTTAGTGAGTAGTGCTTCCATGGCAAATTTCCTTTTAAAGTGGGGCGAAAGATGTCAATTTCGCCCCAGATAACTGATCGCAACGGGGTGGTTTAGCGGTTAGCTGACTTTTTTGCTTGCTGTTTTAGTTCAAAGTCTAACTCGTCAGGGAACACCACAAGACCATCCTCATCCTGGTTAGGGAAAATAACCACGGCAAGCTCATCGTCTTCCATGCCATGTGTCCAACGGCTATGCCATTTATTGAGTGAAATAGCTTCTGCTTTGCACTCTTCCCACTCACCGGTAGCCCAAGATTCAGCAAACTCTTTGTTTGGCCATACTGGTACACAGTCCTCGTCATCAGTATTGAGCATGACGCAACCATGTTCATCCGTCAGAATCCATATTTCGCGGTTGGTAACCACTTCTTTCACCAAGTATTTATAACGCTTCTCGGCATCATAACCTTGAATCTGCTCAATTTGGCTTGGCTCTAATGGCGTGGACATTTTTATTTTCCTGTTACACATAGTAGTAGCGTCATAGCATAGAGGAAAATTAGACTTTAGTCATGAAAATAGCCTTACCCGCAACGGGTAAGGCTATTAAATAGCAGTATTTTTGAGTGCGAGGGTTATCGTAGGGTATATGGAACACGAACGGTAAGCTGAAAGTCAGGAGCATCCGCGGTCAAGCCCGCGCTGACACCAACGTTCAATGTGGTTTCTGGGTTTATCGCGTAGTTAGCACCCATAGATATCGAATCAAGTTGGAGCAGCTTTGAATCAGATGGCGTAGAACCATTTATCTTGGACTTCAATATAGTTCTATGGCTGAGACCTAAGCTGAATGAAAACTTAGGGTTAACAGCGAAACCCATACCTGCGCTAATGCCAATAGTGTCACCTAAGTCGATTTTACTTTTGGTTGAACTCCCATCGAGCTCAGTAGTTACATCATCTTCTATATTCCAGATGTAACTAAGGTTGGCGTAAATAACGGCAGGATCCATTGGCATGATCATCGTCAAGCTTGGTTCTATACTCGGAAAGCCTGAACCTGTGGGGAGTTCTTCTAAGCCAAATTCAGTCGAAGCCGGGACATCATAGGGGGATGTACCTGTCGTTGTTTTGAATCTGAGCCCTGCAATCCAATAAGGCGCTGTTTCCATGTTAATTTGATATTTGAATGCAGCTTCTATATCACCGATATCACTGCCATCAAAAGTTGTAGTGGTCGCGCCTTCCGCTGGAGTGTTCGTATCTCTCTTCGATACTGAATCATAACGGTAAACCCAAGGGATCCGCGCTTCAACTTCTAGTCGATTGGTAATACCATAACGACCGGTCAAGCCGAAGGTCAGCGTTGTTCTATCCGTGTCGCTAGCTTCAATTAAGCCAACAATAAGGGAAGGAAGCACGGTATAGCCGACGACTGACACCCTGTTAGATGAGTTTTGTGTAAAAGAAAAACTGGTATCAAGAACAAATGAACCCTTGGGGGTGAGCACTCCTGGTAAGTCGGGATCAAGGAGATCGCCAAAGGTCTGCACTCGCTTCGGCTTTGTATTGGGTTCTGTAGAATTTGTAGCTTGCTCTGTTTCTGCTGCGACAGTTCCTGAAATCAAAGCAAGAAGCGCGATACAGCTTTTGTTATTGAAAATACTCACGAATTCCTCACTTAATACTCTTAGCTTACCCAAAAAATATGTTGTGGTTTCTGCTTATATATATGCAATAAAAAAAGCATATTGCTAGATAAGAAAATAATAGTAGACGTGAGAATTATATGGTAATTAAGAATCTTATTATTGGTCTTATTTATGAGAATGCATCCATATCATCTCTTATCTCAGACAATAGGAAGGTGTACTTTATATGAGAGATGATTCCAAAGTTTAAGAAATAATACCAATGTTTATTATGTGATGAACTATTCCAATAATTGAAAAAATGAGAATTGATTTCATATTTTATACGTTGAAAACGCTAAGAATTAAAAGGGAAAGTTCATAATGAAAAGCACAAAAAATTATTAAAAATAATACAGGAACTTTTTTGGTCAGCACTATAGTTAAGTTATCTCGCAAACACGGCGAGTGATTATAAGAAAATAACTACTAAATATATTTGGAGTATGACCATGCGTAAAACACATATCGCACTTTTAGTAGCAGTTGTTAGCTCTCCGCTTGCGCTAGCGAATGATTACCAACAACCTTACAACCCTTATTACCCATCATATGATGACGGTAATGATAAAACAATTACCGACTCATACAATGATGACATTGATAAGACCCTTACCCTCGATGTAGATAAAGAGTATAGCGTTGACCATAAATATTACTCTGATGACGATACTCTGAAAATGAAAAACGTCAATAATACCTACAAGAAAGAGTGGACAGACAATAGCCTGAATGACTACAGCACGGAAATTGATATTAAAGAGCTACATACTTACCACGTAGCGAAATCCGAGCTTCATGGTTATGTTACCTACTCTGAAGTTGAGTACGGTGGTAGTGATTGTTGTGGTGGTAAAGGTGGTTACGGTTATGGACCAAGCCAGGCGTCAACACTGACTGTAAATCATACTAATGACATGAGCGGTGCTTTCGTAGGCGCATCAGGTATCAATATTGCGGGCCAAAATGCGGGTAATAACTCTTTGGTTCAGCAGAGTGCTAGCACCAATGCGGTATTGGCTGGTAATTAATACATAACTGAGAGCTGCTTTGCAGCTCTCAGGAGGATGTCATGAAATATTTAACACTGATGGTGGTCGCATTTATATCTTATAGTGCAGCAGCTGCTGAAGAGTTGGATATTCTAGCAAATTCTGAACAGTTATCTGAAGAATTTATGACTCATTCTCGAGGTGGAGAATATGAGCTCGAAACTGATACACTTCAGGCTAGTTCAGAAATGTATGGCGATGTTACAGGTAATAGTGCGTATAACAATACAACAGGGAATAACATACTTGATGGCGGCGCATTAAGTAATTCATCTGGCGTGTATAATATCGTACAAAACACCGGTAGTAATGTATTAATTCAGAATGCAACCGTGATAAACCTGACATTGAAGTAATTGTTAGTCTATCTATGCTGACATTTAGGTGTCAGCAACCAATAAACAATAAAATATTATTGGTTTCGCAGGGCGTAACAATCAAAGCTTCTGGTTTAAGGTTACAAAGAATAATTATGTGAGATTAATTTTCTCAAATGGATTTGAATAAAACTATTACAAATTTGGAGTATTATCATGCGTAAAACTAAAATTATGCTTTTAGCAGCACTAGTCGCATCACCAATGGCCTTCGCGGATGGCGGATATGGCGGCGGATATGGCGGTGGGTACGGTGGCGGCTACGACGACTACGATGACGTTACTATCGAAGGTAGCTTCAACGACGTAGTTACACTTGATGCCGACTTGAACTATAAAAAAACCTATACTGACAATTATTATGCTGAGACAGATGATGATAAGTTGATCATGAAAAACGTTGGTAATACCCATGAGGTTGTCCTAGAAAACAACTCTGAAAATGACTGGTCAATCAAAGAAACGGGTCATTATGAGCTAGATGAGTTGCTTGCAGAATCAACCATCGACGGTGCGGTAATGGGTAACACAGTAACTTATGGTGGTGCATGCTGTAAGGGCCAGAATGCAACACATGTGGTAGTTGACCATGCTAACACCTTATACGGTGGTTACCAGCAGGCTTCTGGTATCAACATTGCAGGTCAAAACGTGGGTAACAACTCAATGGTACAACAAACTACAAGCACAAACGCAGCGCTTGTTGGCTCAGGTGGAGCTAGCCTACCTGGCGGTGGTGGCTCATACTAAGATTTAAGGGCCGAAAGGCCCTTTCTTGCTTTATTTAATTTAAAGTATTGTAATTTTTAGAGTTTGATAGGCGTTAGTGTATGAAAAAGTCAATTGTCATGCTTATCAGCGTATTAGCATCATCAAGCATCCAAGCATTAGATTATTTCCCCAGCCGGGGAGGATTTAATGTGGAAGTAAAAAGTTATCAGGAGCAGCTATTTGGTGATGTTTTTAGGCAGCAATATGATTTTAGCTGTGGCTCTGCGGCGGTAGCATCATTGCTGACTTATCATTACGATATCGAATCTCAAGAAAACACCATATTCGAATTTATGTTCGAGCATGGAGATAAAGATCAAATAGAAAAGCAGGGTTTTTCGATGTTAGACATGAAATCCTACCTTGAATCTGTTGGTCTTGATGCTAATGGCTATAATATACCTCTAGAAAAATTTCATGATTTACGTATTCCGGCAATTACTATCGTTAACTTTGATGGATACATGCACTTCGTTGTGATCAAGGGAATGAATGAAAAGAATGTAATTTTGGGTGACCCATCTAGAGGGACATTGCTCATTCCTATTGCTGATTTTAAACAAGTCTACAAGGGAACAGTTTTGCTGGTGAAAAATAGAGTCGAGCAGGGTCGGGGAAGTTTTATCACCGCAGATAATTATAATATATATAACCCATCTCCCGTGTCAGAGGCTGTTGTAAGAGACTCACTATCAACGTTTAGTATTACTCTGCCTGGTAGTAATGATTATTAGAGGCTAGTATGAAAAGGTTAACACGGTTAATTGTTGCGTCGGCAATAGGAGGTTCTGCTCTTATTACCCATGCATCTATTGGTTTCCTTACTATTGATGATTTAGGTTTGACCACGTTGTCTGATGAAGAAATGTCTTCGCTACGAGGTGGTTTTGTCTCGGTCAACGATAATATTATCAACATTGGTCTGTCTGTTACGACAGAGATTAATGGTGAAACGGTATTAAGTACCCATGTAGCTGATTTCACTATTAGTAATGGTATCTTGACGAGTCATGATGGTGCCCGGACCTATGATTATGATGACCCCTTAAAGGTTATTAGTGTGGGTGATAATAATATTGCTAATCTTGGTTCTACCAAAGACGTCATTGGTACTGTTGTACAAAATTCTGCGGATAATACTGCGATTAAAACTGAGACGGTACTGGATATCGAAGCCGATATCGCTGGCTTCAATAGGCAGAACCTATTTAATAGTCGCTTGGAGAACTCAATTTTGCATAACGGATACTAAACCGTCTGCACTAAAAATTTGATGTTTGGTACTTTTTTGTCATTAAAAGCATTGTTTTCTTAACAATGCTTTTTTTTATTTCTTGTCACACAGTCGTTTTTGATAAAAAGTTCAATTTTTTTCTTATCATTTTAGCTTTTATAACCTATTGATATGTTTAGCAATTAGTGTATGTTTCCTACGAATGAAATTCACTTGGTGCAATTTCTTATATTTGAAACGCATCACAACACAAAAATGTCACCTATATTTTTATTACAAACACAATAAATATAAGTTGATAGAAGGTGACTTCGATGGTGACTCAAAGTCAAAATAAATCAATAGATGGTCGTTTAGTAGCACTTGGATGTAACTACGAACCATGGATTGCGCTTTTAGAACAATCTGGATGGAAAACCCACTGTTGTTATGATCTACGTACGGTTGATTCAATCTTGGAAGAATACAGCCCATGTATATGTGTTGTTGATTTAAGTAATAATGATTTTAGCTTAAATAGTATTTCACTGAGGGCAAATAAAACTAAGCAAGTTAAATGGATAGCCATCATTAAAAAGGATCAGCTTAAAACGGATGCTATCTGCCAGTTTATTAATAACTTCTGTGTTGATTATTTCACAGTGCCAATTCCAAGTAGCCACATGTTGAGCACGATTGGACACCAACTTGGTATGCTTGAGATTGAGGCAAGTTCATGGGTGGAGATCACTTCGCAGCATGATATGGGGTTGTATGGTGAGTCAAAATCAATCAAGCAACTACGTGATATGGTGCGACGTGTTGCCATGACAGAAGTGAACGTTTTCCTTACTGGGGAAAATGGAACAGGTAAAGAATTGATTGCAAAGTCTATCCACAATCTTTCCAAGCGAAAAAATACCCCGTTTATTGCGCTAAACTGCGCAGCTTTGAGTCAGGATGACGATAACATGGCCTTGCTTGATGGCAGCTATCGTCAGGAAGACGGCACACCGTTTAATGGCACACTCATGCTGGATAATGTTGATGAATTATCCAAGGAGTTACAAGAAGCCCTTCTCATGTATCTGCAAGCACCTAGCTGTGAGAGTTTGGAAGGTGAAGTCTCTGGGGATGTGCGTATCATTGCTTCCACCAGTGCCGATTTAGAAGCCGAGGTAACGAACGGGCAATTTAGTAAAGAGTTATTCTATCGCCTGAATGTCTTCCATATTAAAGTCCCAACATTGCGTGAGCGTGGTTCTGACATCTTCTTACTTGCTGAAACCTTCTTGACCAAATTTGCGCGTGAATATAGCACTATGGCGTCATCGTTCTCTGAAGACTCTAAGCAGCTACTATTACGATATAGCTGGCCAGGTAACGTGCGAGAGCTCATTAATCAGGTAAAACGTGCGGCCTTGCTTGCTGAGGGCAATGAAGTGAAAGCTGAACACTTTGACCTACCAAGTAAGTCAAACCTCAAACAAAGCCTTCGTAACATTAAGGACGAGGCAGAAAAAGATGTGTTGGTTGCAGTCCTTGAGACTCATCGTGGACAAGTTGCTTCAGCAGCAAAAGACCTTGGTGTTTCAAGAGCGACAATGTACCGATTGCTTAATAAGCATAATATTGTGCCAGATGTTCGCCATTATAATAATGGATATGCAAGAGAGTGACTCTTAGATGCTCTTTGAAGAAGGCCCCGAAAGGGGCCTTTTTCATTTAAGCCCTAACCGTTTTGCCAAGCGGTGGAGATTACCCGCATCCAGATCGAGCTCTCTGGCGGTTGCTGCCCAGTTTTGATTGTTCCGCTGGTAACAATCTTCAATAAATTGGTATTGGAAGCGGGTAGTCGCATCTTTAAGCCCAATATTGGTATCGATCGATATTGGGCCTTGTATTTTGTCATGGTGTGAAGATACCCCTTCTGAAAGTGTTTCCTTCGAAAGTTCTTGCGGAGTATGTATGAGTTCGAAGTGCTGAGGTTGCAGCTCTATGAAGTCTAAGTGGGTTGATTCCGCTCTAGCTACAACAGAAGCACGATTGATTGCATGCTCAAGCTCTCGGACATTACCTGGCCACCTATAGGCAGAGATTTGCGCAACAGCCTCACTACTTAGTCGCATCGACTTGATCCCCAGTTTGCCTTTACAGCGTTCAATGAAGAAACCGGCTAGCAAAATAATGTCATTTCCCCGTTCCCTCAAAGGCGGTGCCATGATAGGAAAGACACTCAAACGGTGGTACAGATCTGCTCTGAACTTGCCTTCTTTGACTTCTTCATGAAGTTGGCGGTTCGTTGCCGCCACAATGCGGGTGTTTACTTTCAATACACTATCATCACCGACCCGTTGTAAGTCGCCATATTGTAATACCCGCAGCAGCTTTGCCTGGAGGGATAGGGGTAACTCACCAACTTCATCAAGAAACAGAGTGCCGCCATCGGCCATTTCGAACTTGCCTTTTCGGTCACTGATTGCGCCGGTAAAAGCCCCTTTAACGTGCCCGAATAACTCACTTTCGGCAACTGACTCAGGCAGTGCGGCGCAATTAAGGTAGATCAATGGTTGCTGACTTCTGTGGGACAATTGATGTAATGAAGCGGCGATCAGCTCTTTACCCACCCCAGTCTCACCGGAGATCAATACAGAAAGCTCTGTTGCGGCGACGGCTTGAATATGGCTTCTCAGCTCATCCATCACTTTCGATTTACCTATCATCTCTACCTTTCCTGACTGGGCTGATTTTCCTGCTTGGATTGCGGCCTGTCCGTGAGATTCTGGCATGGTGAAAGCTTGGCTTTCTAACTGCTCCATCAACAAGGCGGTATGTAAACTTGCAGCAGCAAGGGCGCTGATAATGCGTAACTCTTCATCACTAAACAAGTCGAACTGGTGAGGATCAAACCCATCGATGGTCAATGCTCCGATCAAGGTTTCATCTGCAATCAGGGGTAAGCCGATACAGGCATGCACATGTAGGTTGCCTTGATGGCTCGGAATCAGACCGTCATACGGGTCGGGCAGATCACTGTCATGGGGAAAACGGACGATATCTCCTGCTCTGGCAATGGCCTCAAGGCGAGGATGGTCGTTGATATCGAATTGCCGGCCCAGTACTTCTTCATACAGGCCATTGATCGCAAGCGGGGAGAAATGTTGTTCGCGAAAAGCAAGCAGGGCCGATGAATCGCACCCAAAAAGGGATTTGATGACAGTGAGTAGGCGATCAAATCGGTCTTGGCTAGAAATGCCCTGAGTCAGATCCAAAGCGAGTTGGGTTAATTCTTTCGGTGTATTAAGCATTGTCGCCTCTTTGACGAACTGTGATGTTGTCATTATGACATGATACTGTCTATTTGACAGTGATTATTAATTGTCATAATGACAGTTTTGCTTGTTGTTGAAAATAAATTCATTATTTATCAACATGATAAAAAGTTGGCACGGCCAGTGCATTACCTTAGTCAGATTGAGGGCGTCATGTAGCGCCCATAGCATTGAGTAAGGTATCAAGATGACAATTCACGTTAAAAACAACATTCACTGGGTAGGCCAACGCGACTGGGAAGTGCAGGACTTCCATGGCACAGAATACAAGATGACCAAAGGTACCAGTTATAACAGCTATCTTATCCGTGAAGAAAAAACTGTTCTCATTGATACTGTCGACCACCGATTTAGCCATCAGTTTATTCAAAATCTAGAGATGGAAGTCAATCTAGAAGATATTGACTATATTGTCATTAACCATGCAGAAGAAGATCACTCCGGTGCTCTTTCTGATTTGATGGCACGCATTCCTAATACGCCAATCTACTGTACTGAAAATGCCGTTGACTCTATCGTTGGCCACCATCATCACCCGGAATGGAATTTCCAAGTTGTTAAGACTGGCGATTCGTTGGACATTGGTAATGGGAAGCAACTGATCTTCATTGAAGCGCCTATGCTGCACTGGCCGGATAGCATGATGACTTACCTAACTGGTGATGCAGTATTATTTAGTAACGATGCATTCGGTCAGCATTATTGCGATGAGCGTTTGTTTAACGATGAAGTGGATCAAAATGAACTGATGGATCAGTGTCTGCGCTATTACTCCAATATTCTTACTCCGTTTAGCGGATTAGTAACGGCAAAAATTCACGAAGTGCTGAGCTTTAATGTTCCAGTGGACATGATTGCGACCTCGCACGGCATCGTATGGCGTGATAACCCAACTCAAATTATTCATCAGTACCTAGAGTGGGCGGATAACTACCAAGAAGATCGCATCACTATTTTCTACGACACTATGTCGAATAATACGCGAATGATGGCCGATGCGATTGCTCAAGGTATTCACGATGTAGATCCGAGCGTGGCAGTGAAGGTTTTCAATGTCTCTCGCCAAGATAAGAATGATATTTTGGCCAGCGTATTCCGCTCTAAAGGGATCTTGGTGGGTTCGTCGACCATGAATAATGTCATGATGCCTAAAGTCGCAGGCATGCTGGAAGAAATCACAGGGCTTCGCTTTAAGAATAAAAAAGCGGGAGCATTTGGTAGCTATGGCTGGAATGGTGGTGCGGTTGACCGAATTCATTCACGCTTGACCGATGCTGGTTTTGAAACAACCCTTGGCCTGAAAGCAAAATGGAAGCCAGACGGCAAAATGATGCTTAAATGCCGTGAACATGGTCGCATGATTGCCAAACAATGGACACTGAAGGCTTTGCCTTTAGCAGAAGCTTCTGCACCAGTTTCTAATCTGCAAGTGTCTAAGCAAAGTACTGTTGAATGTTTTGATGCTGCGCCAGTTCAGAATGCAGAGCCAAGCGTAGCAAGTCAGCCAACCATAGGCTCAGTAGCTACCAGTGAGGCTCTGTCACCAACAGATACCCAGAAAATGCTTTGTACGGTGTGTAATTGGGTTTATGACCCCGCCATTGGTGAAGTGAACCAAGGGATCGACATCGGTACTTGCTGGTCAGATGTACCCGAGAGCTTTTTATGCCCTGAATGCGGTCTTGGCAAAGACGTGTTTGAACCGGTGAAAGGGGCATAAATAATGATTAAACCACTGGTGATCATAGGTAGCGGCTTTGCCGCTTACCAATTGGTAAAAGCTATTCGCCGCCAGGATAAGGCTTTGCCTATCCATGTGTTTACGTCAGATGAAGGGCATGACTATAACAAGCCGGATTTGAGTCATGCATGTTCAAAAAAGCAAACAGCGAGTGATCTGATCCGGATGCGTAGCTCAGATTTTTCTGCAGAATACCAAGTGGAACTGCATACCCACTGTTTTGTTGAAGTAATTGATACCGTGCAAAAGTGCATCGTGGCAAATGGACTGCAATACGATTATGACAAACTTGTTCTCGCGACAGGTGCTCGTGCGTTCATTCCCCCTATGCGCGGTGACGGTGTAGATAGTGTATTGACGCTCAACAGTTTATCTGAATATACCGACGCCCAGAATGTATTGCAGCAAGCCAAACATATCGCGGTTATCGGGGGGGGATTGATTGGTACTGAGCTGGCGATGGACTTTGCTAGCAGTGGTAAAACTGTGTCGGTGATTGATCCTTGCCAAATATTGATGGCTAATCAGTTACCCGAGTATATTGCTTTGAAGCTCGAACGAGTCATGGCCTCGCAACGAACAACGTTCTTTCTATCTGACAAGGTTGAGAAACTGTCAAAGACCCTACATGGCCCCATGGAGGTAGAACTGAGCTCAGGAAAGCGGATAGAGGTCGATGCAGTGGTCTCTGCGGCAGGACTTAAACCCAATATTCAGCTGGCAGCCAGCGCGGGTATTAAGGTCGGAAAAGGAATTGTTGTAAACGATCAGCTAGCTACATCTGCGCCTGATGTGTTTGCGATAGGCGACTGTGCAGAGATAAATGGCAAGGTGCTGGCGTATCTGCAACCTGCATTATTAGGTGCCAATGCGCTTGCCAAAACAATATTGGGACAGCCTACACCGTTGGTATTACCCGTTATGATGGTGAAAGTAAAAACACCTGATTTTCCAATTCAACTTGCAGGTCAAACTGTACTTCCAGATATCAACGAAGAGCTAAATTGGCAAATAGATGTCAATAAGCTGGGAAGCACGGTGCGGGCCCGCAATGAGCAAGGGCAGTTAACGGGTTATGTCGTTACTCAGCAGCACCTTCCTAACGGATTCCCATTGTTGAAAGAATTAAACAGTTAAACATCAATTAATCGATTCAGAATTGAATTGGAGGTTACCATGAGCCATCAACGTATTCCTGCACATTGGACAGTACAGCGTTCAACGCCTTTCTTTACCAAGGAAACCGTGCCGGCAGCACTGCTCAGTCACCATAATACGGCCGCAGGTGTATTTGGTCAGCTGTGTGTAATGGAAGGGAGGGTCACTTATTATGGCTTTGCCAACAGTGAAGCGACTGAGCCAGAGGTCAAGGTTGTCATCAATGCTGGGCAATTCGCAACAAGCCCACCGCAATACTGGCACCGTATCGAAATGAGTGATGATGCTCAGTTCAATATCAATTTCTGGTCAGATGTGAATAAAAAAGGGCAGGCCCTTTTCCATAGTAAAGACTTAGAATGATCATTAGATAATACAGCCCGGTCACTGCCGGGCTCCATTTCTGTAATTGGTCACCACAAGGTTAGAACATGATTTGGACCTATTGACTAAGCTATTTAGATAAAGCCAACGAGTTAGAGCCTATAATGAAACAACAGTTGAAAGTGGTGATCACTGGTGGTCCGGGAGGTGGGAAAACGACGGCCTTGGATCTTTTCCGTCGGGAGCTCGGCAAACAAATTGCTGTTGTTCCTGAAGCTGCCACGGTGCTTTTTTCTGGCGGGATAACACGATCAGAAGATGAACTAGTACTTAAAATGATCCAGAAAACAATTTTCCAATTGCAGAAAAACTTGGAAGATATCAATAAAGCACACTTTCCAGATAGGTTACTAGTGTGCGATCGGGGATCACTTGATGGCTTAGCTTATTGGCCGGGAACGGAAAGTGATTTTTTCAAGGAGGTTAACTCGACCTTCGAAGAGGAAATCGCCCGCTATGATGCGGTTATCTTTTTTGAATCTGCGGGTGCCACGGGGCACGATATCAGCAGCAATAATCCGGTGAGAAGTGAGTCTTCTGAAAAAGCTGCTCAGCTTGATATTGCCTTACAAAAGATATGGTCTCGGCATCCAAATTTCTATTTCGTTGGCAGCTCGGAGTCATTTGTCAGGAAAATCATGTTTGGAATAATGACCATAGAGAATGTGATAAACAGGTATCAGCGTGGCTAAACTTATCGTTGTGCTACTTCGCAGGGCTCAAATAGGCTAAGATGCACGCCAATATTTTTGCTAGAGCTTTTATTACCCAATGACTACTGCCAAAACGCCAGCCAGCTTTGCTGAACTTGCCCTCATCCAACCTTTGTTAGCTCGATTAACAGAGCTGGAGTACCAACAGCCTACACCGATTCAAACGCAAGTTATTCCAAGTGTGTTAGCAGGCCGTGACTTGATTGCAGGTGCCAATACGGGGTCGGGTAAAACGGCGGCGTTTGCACTGCCAATGTTGCAGGATCTCTTTACGCAAAAAAACAGAGAGAACCCAAAGAGCAGCCAAGGTAACTATGTTACTGGGCTGATTTTGGTGCCGACGCGTGAACTGGCTAAGCAGGTGGCTGACAGTGTTAAGTCATACGCTGTGCATTTTAACGGGGCAGTTAAAACCGTGGCTGTTTTTGGCGGTGTATCGGCAAATACTCAAATGCTTGCGCTACGTGGCGGTACCGATATTTTGGTTGCTACGCCGGGCCGCTTGCTCGATTTAATGTCAAGTAATGCGATTAAGCTCGATAAGGTAAAGACCTTAGTGCTTGATGAAGCCGACCGAATGCTAAGCCTTGGCTTTACAGATGAGCTATCTGAATTGCTGGGAAAATTGCCAAAACAAAAGCAGACACTGCTGTTTTCCGCTACGTTCCCAGAGCAAGTACAGACGTTAACTCAAGAGCTGCTTACTGACCCGATTGAAATACAGCTACAAAGTGATGATGCCAGCACTGTTGTACAGCGTGTTTTTAACGTCAATAAAGGCGAAAAAACAGCAGTATTAGCGCATTTGATCAAACAGCATCAATGGCGACAGGCACTCGTATTCGTCAATGCCAAGAACAGTTGTGAGCACCTAGCCGATAAACTGTATAAGCGTGGGATTGAAGCTGAAGTCTTTCATGGTGACAAAGGGCAGGGCTACCGCACGCGTATACTGGAAGCGTTTAAGTCAGGTGAAATTGATGTCTTAATTGCAACAGATATCGCCGCCCGTGGTTTAGATATCGAAAAGTTGCCGGTAGTGATTAACTTTGATCTACCTAGAAGCCCATCCGACTATATGCACCGGATTGGTCGTAGTGGTCGCGCTGGTGAAGTTGGCTTAGCTTTATCATTGATTGATTATGAAGATTTTCATCACTTCAAAGTTATCGAAAAGAAGAACAAGATCCGCCTTGATCGTGAACAGGTAGAAGGATTTGAACTCGATGAAACCATTACCCAAGAGATGCTAGAAGCCAATAAGCCGATGGCAAAACCGGAAGGTACGGGTAAGAAAAAACGTAAAAAGAAAGGTCTTGGCAATGCTGATGTTTGGTTAAAAAATTCATAACCAAACAAGCAACGATATACCAATAAACATCGTGTCAGTTGATTCTTGCTGACACGGTGCCAATCGCAACCAGTGATTACGCCCAATAAGAAGGTAGAGAAAATGAGTGGAACTCTTCGTGCCAATATTCGCCCTGGATTAGCCGTGAAAATTGTCCTCAAAAAAGATCAGCGCAGCGGAACATTAACTTCCGGTATTGTAAAAGACCTATTGACTAAGTCGCCAAATCATCCTCACGGTATTAAAGTGCGATTAGAAAGTGGTGATGTAGGCCGTGTGAAAGTGATCTGCTAGTTACTAAGGTAGCGATGACTTTTCAAGTGGTGTCTATGAGCTGTCGAAGCGAATTAATACACTCTTTAAGTTAGACTTTAAAAAATTGGAGGGGGTCTCTTTTTGTGGGCTAATAACTTACGAGTGTTTTCAGTTTTTGCTGTGGTTTTATTGCATGTAGCTTCTGATTTTGTTAGTGATATTGACATAATTAACCCTATATATGGTAATCGTAGCTGGTGGGCGGGTAACATATATGCATCGTTAACTATGTGGTGTATACCGCTATTTATCATGATTAGCGGTTATTTCTTACTTAACAAAACAGAATCAAATGCTGTCTTTTTTAGAAAAAGAGTAAGAAAGATTTTTATCCCCTTCGTATTCTGGTCCTTGTTTTATTCTTTGTGGGTTATTTTAAAGTACTTCTTTAAAGGTGATATCTCTACAGCTTATTTTACGGTTGCTAAAGGGTGGGCTCTTGGTGAGCCTTATTATCACCTTTGGTATCTTTTTATGGTGCCTTTCTTGTACTTAGTGACGCCTATCTTAAGGGTAATAATAAGCGCGGTCGAAAAAAATGAACTGCTCGTTTTCATTAGTATCAGCTTTGCATTAGCTATGCTATCGGCTCTTTCAAATGTTGTTCTTTTATATTTTGATTTGAGCGCTAAAGTTAGCCTGTTTACAAATGATTTCTTAAGTTATTTAGGTTATTATTGCCTAGGTGGATACATTGCTAAATATGCCATTAAACCAAAAATAATACGATGCATCATCATGTTTGCAGTTGCTCTATTTACTACCGTTGTTGGTAGTTATTATATAACGTATATTTACTTTTATTCATATTTAAGTGTTAATGTTGTTGTGGCATCGGTGGCATTGTTTTTCATAATTAAAGAGTATTCAAACAATGACTTGAAGCTAAATCGTTTCGCCGAACTTAGCTTAGGCATTTATCTTATTCATCCGCTTTTTATCAAGGCGATATCTACGTTTGGTGAAGAGTGGTTGCTAACGAAAGTAGATGTATATCTATATATACCACTAGCGTCATCTTTAGTTTTCATCTTGTCATATATGACGGCTTCTTGTATGAGTAGAGTGAGGTATTTAAATCGATGTATATAGTACTGAGCCATGACCTAATGGTGATTATGTTAGTGCTAATTCAGAGTTTCCAAATAAGCGAAGCTTACTAACTCATTTCGACATGCTGATAACTGCTGCGTATTGGTGGATAACGGAGTAATATATTGGCAAGGAAGTCAAAGTTCCTGATAAAAAGCATCGACATCCACAAAAACAGCATCTAAGTTATTTGCTCTCAGGTTATCATGCGAAACTTTGGTTAATTAAGTTAGTGGTAAGTTAATAAATGTGGAGTGGCGTAATGTCGCATGCAACCTGGTTGGAACTGCTTTCGAAGGGTTTACTCTACAGAAAAATAAGACACCTAAATTAAAAACTGAGATAAATTTTAAAAAAAGTATGAAAGTCTATTTCTGCGAGTAAGAGAATAATGAAAATAAATATTACCGGATTTATTGTGTGTGCAATGTTGCTTTTAATAAGCACAGGCTGCAAGCAAGAACAAAATAACACATTGGAATTAAGCGAACAAAAAATACAAGAAACAGTACTCACGTTAAATGATGTTGATTTCGATGAAGAAACAGGAACAATTCAGGCATATAATTCTCGTTATAAACATATCATTATTCCAGACAACTTTGACGGCGTTCCTGTCGTGTCTATTGGTGCAAGTGGATTCGCTGATAAAGCCTTAAGAAGTGTGACGATTCCTGACTCCGTCACTTACATCGATCAGTGGGCTTTTGCAGGAAATGAACTAACTAACCTCATTCTTCCGGATTCCATCACCTCTATAGGTTCAGGCGCATTTTTAAGAAACGCCTTAACAGAGGTGAAGATCTCAAATAAATTAACCACCATTAGTAGTGGTCTTTTTGTTAGTAACGCATTAACCAGTGTAACTATCCCTAATTCTGTTAAGTATATCGACATGGAAGCGTTTGCTAGTAACGCATTGACGAGTGTGACAATCCCCGATTCTGTTATTTCTATCGGGATGAGTGCATTTAATAGAAATACAATTACAGAGCTAATCATTCCAAATTCTGTGACCACTATTGGAAAATCTGCATTTTCTAGTAATGGAATAACGAACCTGACACTCTCGGACTCTCTCTCCACTATTGGTGACTTCGCGTTTTATGGTAACGAATTAACGTCGTTGATAATCCCACAATCAGTGACATCTATTGGTAAAGGAGCATTTTATGAGAATGCTTTAACGAGTGTCACAATCCTTGATGCTATCACTACAATTGGTGACAAGGCGTTTGCTGATAACGCATTAACCAGTGTGGATATCCCTGATTCAGTCACCGCTATAGGACAGCAATCGTTTTATGGTAATGCTTTAACCAGTGTAGTCATCCCTAAATCTGTTACCTCCATTAGCGATAAGGCGTTTTATGGAAATACACTAACGCATGTGACCATCCCTGACTCAGTGGCCCATATAGGCGACCAGGCATTCTACGACAACGCACTAACAAGTGTGACACTACCTAACTCGATCATCTCTATCGGCGATGAGGCGTTTGCTAAAAACGCGCTAACGAATCTAATACTGTCTGAATCTGTCAGTTCTATTGGTGAAAAGGCTTTTTTTGACAATACGTTAACCAGTATAGCCATTCCTCAGTCAGTGACCACGATTGGCAACGGGGCATTTGCTAGCAATATCCTAACAAAGGTAACCCTTCTTGACTCGATAACGCTGATCGGCGACGACGCGTTTGCTAGAAATGCATTAACCAATGTAACCATCCCCAATTCTGTTACCTCGATAGGAAGCAGTGCTTTTTATGATAACGCACTAACCAGTGTGACAATCTCAGATTCAGTTACTTCGCTTGGCAATTGGACATTTGCAAGAAACGCATTATCAAGTGTGACGATTCCTGATTCAGTCACCCGCATTGGTAAGAGTGCATTTTACAAAAATTCGTTAACTAATGTGACGTTTCCCAACTCCGTCATTTCTATTGATGAGGCGGCGTTTGCTAGAAATGCATTAACCAGTGTGACGTTCCCTGACTCTGTCACTTCTATCGGTCCCGAAGCGTTTGCAAGTAATGGATTAAGGAGTGTGACGATTCCCGACTCAGTGACTCTTATCGACAAGCGGGCATTTTATAAAAATACGTTCACCAGTATCGCCATTCCTAACGCAGCCGCCTCTATCGACGAAATAGCGTTTGATAAAAATGTGACGATGACGACCCTGACCGACCAGTAGTCGTTGATCTGTATAGAGGTGCCAATATTAAGCCGAGTCATTGCAATGACTCGGCTTTGTTTTATAAAAACAAACGGATTAACGTTGGTTATTGCTTGGCAAGAGGACCTCAATTCCTGCCTTAACTTATCCCGAGCGATCTGGTGATTGTTTCGGGAGCACTTTAATGTGGCTGGTAACTCATGTTGCAAAAAATGCACGTTTGAACTTGGTTTTTACTGATCGCCAATGTGTGATTGGTGTAGTGGGTGCTTTCTCAAGCAGGTGCTGGAAGTCTTCTGTTGTTGGGATTATTTCACCACCATGGGCGAGCAATAGTCGGTTGGGTGATAAAGCGATGATCTTATTAATTGATTGCCGATAGCGTTTTGGATAGAAAATAGGAAAGGGGGGGATGTAGCGCCCTTTTACTTTTACCATTAAATCTGCAATATAAACTTGGCCGGAGTTCGGATGATAGAGCGATAAGTCACGGTCGGTATGGCCCTGTGTCAATAAGGCCTGCCACTCGGGGAAACCGGGCAAAGGTTCTTGATCATCCAACAGGAAATCGGGTTTCAATTTTGCGTTATACCATAAATTCTGGCGTGGCTTTTTCATTCTTCTAGCCACCCAATTGGCTAGTAATAAATCAGTCCAGTGCATCAGTACACCATCAATCCCTTGATACCATTGTCCTTGCACATTAGCCGCAGCGATTTTGCATCCTGTCATTTTGCGCAGCCGATGGGCTGCGCCTGCATGATCGGGGTGCATGTGGGTGACAACGACCAATTTGAGGTCTTTAATTGGGCGGTTCAAGTTGTCGGAAATGAATTTGAGCAGGATAGGGATGTCAGCGCGGCAGCAACCATCGAGCAAGAGTAGGCCATAGCGGTATTCGACCAGATATATCGACTGGATGTAGCCATCAACTTGGTGCAGTTTCATCTTGATATCCCTATATGGATGAAAAGCGATATTATCTTTGTGTTGTTAAATCATTATTTAATAACTCATCAGACCAATCAAGCAGGAAATGGCTTACATTAGCACGAGGTAGATCAAGCGCATTGGCCACCTTTACAGTGTAAATGGTGAGCGAATATGAATAAATAATTTATGTCATAGCAAAAGAGCCAAGTAGAAAGTAGTGGCATAACCGGATGTTCATTTTATATATCAATGCCTTGCCACTAGCGCGGTTATGCCGGTAAATAGTTACACGATTGAACTGGCGATATACCACATATAAGTAATGAAGATGATCAATAGTAATCCACCACCCACTCGGCTGACTTGATAACTAGCCGTCGTATTACTAGTGAAGCGTTGTTTTGCTACTGCAAACATTAACATCCCACCCAGCACGGCTGTAAGCAGTGCCATCACCGGTAAGTCTCGGCTTAAAATTTGCGGAGGCAGTGTCAAACCATCATCAATAAGGGCAGGGAAAGCAATGACACCTAAGAGATTAAAAATATTTGAGCCGATGACGGTTGCAAAAGCGATGTCATGCATTCCCCGCTTCACAGCTGCAAGAGCGGCGGCGAGTTCAGGTAAGCTAGTGCCAAATGCAATGACAGTTAAGCCAATTGTCAGTTCGCTAATTCCGGCAATGACAGCCAATTCAACGGCTCCCCACACCATCAGCTTTGATGATGTAAGTAAAATAACAAGCATGATGATAGATTCAAGAGCCGCTCGGGCTTTTGAAATGTTGAGGAAATCTAACTCTTCAGGTTCTGAATGCTCATGCTTTACTGAATAGGCGAGATACAGGCAATACACCAGAAGGCCAGAAAGGAGGATCGCACCTTCAACTATGGCGAGTTTTCCATTCAACATTAATAAGCACGACAGCATCATTGTAATGGCCAGTATAGGGTACTCACGCCGGATGAAACGAGAATGGACAAATAAGGGTTTAAACAGAATACAAACCGATATTACTAGGCCAATATTGATGATGTTCGAACCTAGTCCATTCCCTACTGATAGCTCGCCTGCACCATTGATAGCTGCAGTCGCTGAGACTAATAGTTCTGGTGCGGAAGTACCAAAGGCAACTACAGTCATACCGATAAAGGCAATGGATATATTACAGTGCTTGGCAAAGGTGGCGGATGATGCGATAAGCCTATCTGCACTAAAGGATAGGAACACAAAGCCAAGAGTTAATGCAGAAAGTGCTAGAAGAAAAGCGTTCATTAGTCTTACTAGAGGCGAGGGCTATAAAAAACACGAACAACCCCACACCTAGCCCTCGCATTTGGTGTGTGATTGTCCGAGTCTCGCTGGGCTACCTGAAATATTGGTAACTGGTTACGCCATGGCATGTTGCCAAATATGTTGACGTAACCTTTTGCATAAAGTGCAAAATAGCTACTCCCTCAAACTGAGGCGTATTATACGTAACGATTTCAGTCTGACTATAGGTTGTCGTTAAAAGAAATGTAAGTGTTAGTAACTGATAGGGAAGGGTGCAAGCCATGGGTTAGCTTGCACCAATTGATGCTCATTTAGTGTTTGCTGTGATCCATCATTTCTTCTTTCATGTCCTCTGGCATATAGGTTGCTTCTTCTACTTTGACTTCAACCTTAACGGTTCCAGCATGTTTGAAGTTCAGGGTTAATGGGAAGCTTTCACCCAATTGTGGTACTTCTTTTAGGTTAAAAAACATAATGTGATAGCCGCCCGGTTTAAGAGCTTGTGAATCATTGGCAGGGATATCTATTTTTTCTACTTCACGCATTTTCATCATGCCGTCTTCATGCATATGTGCATGCAGTTCGGTTTTCCCTGCGATAGGGGACGAAGCACTGATCAGTTCGTCGCCGTTGTTGCTGTGGTTCATAATATTGAAAAAAGCCGCGGCAACCTGTGAAGTTGGCGGTACTTGTTTTGACCAAGGGTGGTCAATATATAAATCGCCTGCTTTGTATTCATGGGCATAGGCTGAGCTGGTAAGTGCGAATAGGCTTCCTAGTAGAATGCTTTTTATAGTTTTCATTATGTTCTCCAATTGGTGTCATGCCAGTTAAATTTTTTAATTTATTTTGTCTTAAGTGCTGACTCAAGATAATGGTGGAGAATGTTTGGGCGCGATCAGGTATAGCCGGTCAGTAATCTGTTTTTGTTGTGATTGATAATCAGCAAGGTGCACTACAAATTGAATGTCGTGAACAAGCGTGTAGCTACCATTGAAAGATAAGCTCCTACTATCGTGAAGTTTGAAGGTAGGGCAGTGTGAATTGTAGTTTTGGTGATCATCGCTGTGCTGGTGTTTGTTTTTTCGTTCAAGGGCAGAGACCGAGACCCAGCGTAATCCCGCTGATGTACAAATCAGGATTTTTTCACCGGTAAGCCAACCGCTTTGCTTCTCAAAGTAATGTGGATTGAGAACAACAACGGAAGAGAGTAGAGATGATGCGATAAGGGCAGCAACCACCAATAAACTGGTCCATTTTCGACTTGTGTTGTTTGGGCTGGTCAAAGAGTAATCGGACAATGGAATATTGGTCGGCATGAAACGGTATTTGTTATTGTTTTGATGCATGAATACTAGCAGGCAATATCAAGCATGTAATTGTTTTTGTTGTGTGTATGTAGACTTATTGAGATCAAAGTACCATGACAGAATGTTATCTGGCGATGGCACGGCTGCGAATAAGAGAATTGGTGGGCCTACTAAAGTGATAGATTTGAGTATACGCCCATTATAAATAGCTTTTGATAAACTCAATATCACCTTCAGCTAACATATAATAGATAAAATTCTGATCTTGCCATGCTGCATGGGTGAGGAGTGGTTTTTCACTAACCAGCATTGCGTTCAAAACCACTGCTTGATTTTCACCAAAAGCACTGAATTTAGTGATAAATAACCAAATATATTTACCGGCCTCGTCCTCTAAGCAAACAATAGACACTTTTTCATTTTCCCATTGCTGTGTGACCCCGCCCAAGGCATGCAAATTATTAAGTGGTTCGGGAGTGATATAGTTAGTTGGCCATCCTGCTTTAGCAAACCCCTTGTTAATTAAATCAAGGTCTTCCACCACTATATCCATTTCATAAGGTTGGGTAGCAAAGGTGATCATGTCTTGCTGGAAGTGTGCAAAGCTGGGTTTGTCTATTGTCGAGAAGTTAAACCATGATAACACTACCAGCAACATTGAAGCTGCTAGCGCCAGCGGTGCCAACCAAGAGCTGTGTTTTGACGTCGTGCTTTTGGGTTCGTATTGCTTCTTAAGTTGCTCTTTTAGATGAATGGGAATAGCAATGTCATCAAACTGAGCACTGATAGCATCTTCGTTTTCTAAGTGTTTTCTGTACCATACTTTAAGTTCAGGGTTGCTCTCTACTTGGATTAGAGCTTCCGTGATAGGCTTGGTTTCTTCATCAATATCAGGACGATAAAGTCGTAATATCGACTTGATTGTATTGCTGTCCATTACTCTGCTCCTACTTGCTCCAAGCTATCGTCGAAGTCGGTTAAATCTGATTCAATGATCTTGTATAACATTGCTTTACCTCTTGATACTCTAGATTTAACTGTGCCTATTGGAACGCCAATAATATCTGCAATCTCTTGGTATGAGTGCTCCCGCATATACAACAAGATTAAAGGAGTGCGGTAAAACTCAGTCAAACTCGCAATAGCAGCGAGAGCCTTATTTGGGTCAATGCACTGATTATCATGGCATTCCAGCTCTTCTGCTACGTCTTCGGCAATACCTTCATCACTTGTCATCACACTTAACTTCCGCTTTACATGCAGGAACTCCCTGTACAGTGTTGTAAACAGCCACGTTTTTACCTTCTCAGGATCGCGTAACTGGTGTCCTTTCTCTAACCAAATACAAAATGTCTGCTGGGTAAGATCACTGGCATCGGCTTGTGAATTCGTCAGGCTGAAAGCAAAGCGGTATAGCTTTGCATAATACAGATCCACAAGCTGGTTATAGTCATGCTGTGATTGAGAGTGTCTACTCATGTTTATAAGAGGCTCTAAGCGTGATTATTGTTCCATAGGTTTGCTGTAAGCATAGAGCGGATTTGGTATTCAAATTTTCTCACTATCGACATGGAACAATAATTAGACATCTGTCTCTTACCCGTGAAATAAGGATGTTGAAGTACCGCTTGGAAAGGCAGTGGCATGTCTGATTGAATCAACTTGATTAGGTGAAAACATGAAAAATGGTATTCAAGATGCATTAACAGTAGTGGGCATAGTAAGTTTGATTGCATTCTCTGGCAGTAGTATTGCGAAAGATGAAGACAGAAAGAGAATTGAATGCGAAAAACGCGGTGCTTACGATACCAGTATGGATGCAAGGTTTGAGGCACGGGATGATCGGAAAAAATTTGATGTTTCTTTTGAGGCCGCGCCAGGCGGTAAATTTTATTACGGTCAAGTGCTCAATGTATATGTTGATTATGAGAGGGTTGGCTCTATGACGCTTCGTTATGAAGGTTATGACTTGGAAGGTGATCTGGAGTTTGACTCTCATGTTGACAGCCAATATGACGACAGTGTTCCTTTCCCTAAAAACTTCCCGTCAGTTGGTTACGGTACTCACGTGACTATAGGGAGTTATGAGGATGGATATTTGAGCTGTACTCTTTAAAAAAACGCTGTGTCTACTTCGATACCCATGTTTTGGGTATCTGGGAGGGCACAGCGCTACAGGAAATTTATCAGCTCATGAAGTGATAATTAGCTTTTGGTGAAACGGTAAGTCTGAATTTTTTGCTCTTCACCATCAACGAGCGCATAGGTGTCTACCATCCAAACATTCTGACCCGCAAACCCGAGCTCTAAGCGAACCGTTGATGAGTCGAAGTTTTCGTAAATGCTGGCTTGTGCGTTAGTTGGGTAGAAGTTGTAGCGGTTCATATTCTGTTGGAATTCACCAGCAAAAGTAACCGGTACGTTGTTTGCGTTGTCTGTCACTGTAAGGCTATAGCCAGCTTCGGGGGTATAGGCAAAGTTTGCATTAAAAGAGAGTGCCTGTGCTTGATCGCCAACGGTTACATTATTGATGTTGATGCTTGCTTCGGTTGTCTTCACCAAGGAGCCAGAGGCATTTGCAGTTGCATTTACTGGTTGCTCGGTTGCTCCACTCCAAATGTTGACATTCCAGTCTCCGGTGAAGTTATCAAGCTTGTCCCAGTTTTGTGGTTGGGTATTGGTTGTGGTCGCTTGTCCGCCATTACCCATTTGCGCTAGGGCGTCGTTGCGGCTGTCATGGCGCTGATTATCGCGGTTGTTTTGGATATCAGCAGAAGCACCTGCTACACCGCCAGTAACGCCACCCGCGATCGCGCCTTTAACAGCAAGATCCGCTTCGCCTGTTAATGCACCGAGCGTTAAGCCTAGCAGGGCACCACCGGCAGCACCTTGTTTAGTCAATGCATTTGGATCATCTTGATTGTCTGGGTTTACGCAACCTGTAAGAAGAGTCAGGCCGATGATTGAAACAATAGAAGATTTGGCGAATGTATTCATGATGATTCCTGCTGATTAAGATGCTTAAAGGCTGCATCACTTCTGTGATGGCGTTTTGTTATGGCGCTAATTTAGCAACATCAAACTGAATCATTCCTGTATAAATTGAACGGTGTTTTTTAAATTTCAAAATGTAAATTAACTGAAATTTTCAAGCCATGGCTTAAGTGATATGTTACTTAAGCCCTATGTGGTTGATTTTAAAAACGCTGTTTTTAAATACGTGCGTGTTTTTGATTGTAAATGGTTGTGTAGATAGCAAATTTATGCAAAGTAATAACAGTGAATGTAAGGGAATGTTATTGTGTGGAGGCGAGGTGAAAGCCACCGCATATAGCCAGTGGCACAGTTAGTTGCATTGTCGCGGGAAGTGATGGTCTTTTAAGGTGTTGTTTTGGTTGCGTTTTGTGCAGTTAATTGGCTGTCTTGTTCTTTCATGAAGAGTATCAGCTCATCAATGTCATGTTGCGTTAGTTGTAAGTTTGGCATCGGAACTTGGTTGTACTCTTCAAACAATGCGATAGCGGTTGGATCTTTTTCTTCCAGCATTTTATCGGGTTCTTTTAACCAGCGTCGAAGCCATGATTCTTCTCGTCGTGTGGTAACTCCACTAAGGTTAGGACCTAATTTATTTTCTTCTAGCGAGTAAGAATGGCAGGTCACGCACCTTGTACGGTAGAGATAAAGTCCCTGTGATTCTTCATTGAGCTTTGGGGCTTTGTCATATGATGTATGTTGTGTTGTTGATGATGTCTGCCAGTTGTGAAGCCAATCACCGACCATGGCAGCAAGAACGGCTGTATCCTCGTAAGGGGAGCGCTTCATCCATCTTCCCGTTGCTTCGTTACCGATGATCAAGCTGAGATTGTGATCCAACTCGCCGTCATCAGACACTTCTAAGTCATCAATGGTTAATCCGAGCTTAGTTCGAAGTTCATTGATCTCTTCCTGGTTGCCGGTGAGAAAAAACCAACCTGGGCCAATTTGATATTGCTGAGCATAGTCATTGAGCCTTTCTGGAGTGTCATGCTCAGGGTCGATTGATATGGAATAGAAAAAGACATCTTTTCCAACGCGATCACCCAATTTTTTTTGCAGCGCCACTAATCGAGCAGTCTCCATCGGGCAGACGTTCTGACAGCGAGTAAAGATAAAATTGATGAGCACGACTTTGTCTTTCAGTAAATCATCATAGAATTTTACCTTGGTATTGTTATGGGTAATCAGCTCAGTATTCGGAAAGTAATTCTCTCGCCATTTAGCCGCCATTGCCGAAAAACTAACGGTCGCTAGTGACGTTAATAACATAGCCAATAAAGGTAGAGATTGATTTTTTTTCATTAAGAAATCTCCTAGATGGCAACATATTGTTGCCATCTAATTAGGCGTTTATCGGGAGTTTATTGAAGCGGTTAATCGTCGTTGAAATCCTTTTTGGCGTCCACATCCCCTTTCTTGTAGGTAGACAATGTAAAGGAATCGACATAGCCAACACCTTCCCATGTTGGCATTGGGGTTCTGATAGGCATGGTTTGCCCTGGCTTTTCAATATCCCAACGCAGTAACTGGGCATGATCTTCATGTTGAGTGTTGTGACAATGCTCCATATAGCTGCCCATAAACTCCCTGAATCGGATGGCCACAGTGACTTCACGGCTGCTGTCTTTGACATCACCTATTCGATAGATGTCTTTTCTTGCCCATTTTTCCCACTCTGGAGGTTTGCTACCGTCACGACTGAGGATCTGTCCTTCTTCGAAGTGAATATGGATTGGATGACTCCAGCCCCCGCCACCGCTAATGTGCCAGATCTCAACATCCCCGATGTTAGGTGCTGCCGACAGCCTTTTAGGATCGGCTGCAAACCCAGAGCCACCATCTGTTTTGATGGTCCACGGTGCGGAGTCTGTACCGCTGCTTCGACCAAACTCAAAGGAGCGATGTCGGGCGTTGGCTAATTCCGTTTTAGTGAATTTTGGACGCTTGATCATCTTCTGTTTACCTTTGACGAAATCAGCGGGGTTCATGCTGTGGTCGATACCTTCGTAACTCTTAACCCGAAACTCCATGAACTTCCCTACAGCAGGATCACAGGTGTTTCCTTTCTTAAAAGGGTCACTAAATGCTTTGGAACGGCTAAAAGTACTTTCAGGTTCCCGACCATCTTCATGCTCCATTAGGTTGACCAAGTAGATTTTAGTGCCAGGCTCAAATTGGCTGAAATCTATAATGATGTCATAGCGTTCACCAATTGCTTGGGTCGGAAGTTCGCCTTTTTCAAAGAAAACGCTGTGCTCCATGATGTTACCGTCATTAGCAATCATATAGACTGGCACAGGGTCTTTATCCTCGGTCATAACCGCAATTTTCATCCAACGGGAGACGGAAGCATTGAGGAGTCGGAAACGATACTGTCGAGCTCTGACATCCATATAAGGCATGTACTGCCAGTTCACCAACATCCGATCGCCAAGAAAGCCGTCTAGGTTAAATATATTGAAAAACAATTGCCCCTGTTTGTCCCAAGCCTTATCGGCCAGTATTAAATTAACGTCATAATCGCGGTTCCCCCAGTCGAGGTGAGAGCCACTGGGAAAACGAAGATTAACGCCGTCGTTGATATATTCATTACCTCGGTCTAATGAGCTATAGAGGTTCAGACTGGCAGCGTTGCCTTTATAGACATTTTGTGCAGTGAAATCGAGCATGTGATCATGGAACCAGAGTGAGCTCATTGTTTCTCTAAAGTCACCCGGTACTTTCCTTATTCCTCCATTGCCATCTGGGCCACCAGCTCGGTTATCTTTTCCTTTTTTATTGACGTGATCATGTCCCGCCAAAATCATTGGCCAACGATAGTCATAGTATTGGCCTGGAAAATAGAAAGCTTGAGTATACCCATCACTCTCTGCTGGGTTATGGCCATTGTGCTGGTGGGTGGTAATAGTGTGCAGGCCAAAGCCACTGTTGGCTGAGGGTGATATGGGTAACGCATTGTAGTGCCGGAACAATACCGGGTAGCCATAACGCATTTTCAATAACTTTGGTGGAAATGTACCGTCAAAAGTCCATAGCGAATTGGCTTGTTGAACTGGCATTTTAGGGTGAAACTGAGCGGGAATCCCGTTCGTGGTTGCCTTGAAATCATTGCTGAGGTTTGGCTGTTTATCCCAGTTAAAAGTGGAGTGGTAAAGGCCGCCATCTTTAAACTCATCGGATTGATATTGATGAGTTTGGTATTGATCGCGAAAACCTCGATTTACCCGCACGCCAGATTGTGCTGTAACAGTATACTCCTCAGGATAGAACTCGCTCCAACGTTGGTGTGCCCAGTCTATGCCTGGCGGTCGGCCTTCAGCAGGAGGATTGACTAAGCCTAGGCCAAGAACGCTGTTTATTTTATCTTTCCAAGGGTTGTGATCCGACGTATTAGCGTATGAACCAGAATGTGATTTATCCGGAATTGGATACAGGGTTTGTCCCATAAAGTTATCCAATTTATTACCGGCAGGTGATGAGTTTTTATCACTAGGGGTGGGGAAGGGGTTACCTGGATTTGATGAATATGGAAGCGGAATCGTCCCAAACTCTTCCAGTCGATAAAGAGCCTGTGTAAAGGGTTCGGCACCAAATAATGGACTTAGAGACGCCCCCGTGGGGATATCGCATTTAGCCTGCAGGTTACCAGAATATAAAATACATGAGATGATACAAGTTAGGGCTCCTGTTTTCGTTGTTTGATGATTTTTTCGTGTACCGCTTAAATTATTAGTATAATTTGTATTATTCATTTTGAATACCATACAAATAGAGTTGTCGTATTTACGTGTGGATTCGCCTACAGTTGATAGGCGATGAAGAAAGCGTAGCAGAATTAAAAAATGGCACAAATTGTATGGTTTTCTCTGTCGTTGCTAAGGTGTTGATAATTAGGTCGTATTCATCTTTGGTGGTAGCATTAATATATTGTAATGTATGGTTTTTTCTACATTTATTTTTTATATATAAAAAAGAAATAAAAAATCACCTGTAATAATTAAAGAGTTTTATTATTATAAATTTGTTTTTTAAATAATTGCAATTGTGTTTATTCTGTCTAGGTTATTTGTTGATCTAATGAGTAAACCTAAATAAAAGTTATAATTTAATGGTATTATTTTTATGTATTAAATATTTGTCTGTATTTATTTGACTTTATGTTGACAGTATTTGACTAGTTTGATTCATGGTTCGTGAAACTCCTGCACCATAACTGTTAATATCGAATCGATTTTGGGGGCGGTGTCTTTCGTTCAAGGTGACTCAAGTCAATTTTGTATTGCTGCTTTAATAAGTTGATAACCACATCTAACTCTCTTTTCGGGGCTTTGTTATTTACAAGGTAGTAGTAAAGATTGATGGCGCGCTCTTCAGCCATTGATACCTCCAAACAAGAATATTCAAGAGTGCGTTCAGCATAACCATTTCTGTAGTGATGATAATTGCGGTTGAGTGCAAATTACTTTTAATGTGTGATAACAATCTAAGCGGGGTAACGCAATTTATAATTTCGTTCTAAGCAGTGACGGCTACTGATGCCTTTAACACCACTGATATCTCATTTTCACAACTTTCACAATTTTAACATTTAAATGCAGTTTTATTTGATGCAACATCGGTATGACAATAAAACCTGATGCTTATGTGTCGAGCCTGATACTACGGTGTCAGGTCACCAATAATCAGACGTTCTAAATGAGAAGGAGTACTCAATGCGTTCAATGATCAAAAAAGGGATTATCTCTCTGGCACTGGCGGTTTCTTTACCCGTTGCTGCGGCTAACTACACCATAGGTACTGGTAGCCAAAGTGGGACTTACTACCCTTTAGGCGGTTTGCTGGCCAAGGTTTGGAGTGAGAATATCGAAGGTTTCAATATGCGCGCTGAAGTGACGGCGGCATCGGTAGAAAATGTTATTAAAGTGTCGACCCAGCAGCAACTTGCTGGTATCGCAATGGGTAACGTTGTACAACAAGCCTATCGAGGAACAGAGCCGTTCCCGCGCAAGATGGATGTCTCTGTGTTGTTTGCACTATATCCCAATGTTGTTCAGTTCATGGTTCCAGCAAATTCAGACATCAAGTCCGTTGCGGACTTAAAAGGTAAACGTGTTGCGCTGGGTGCGCCGGGCTCAGGTACGCGTGTGAGTGCGCTGAACATTTTGAAAACCTTGGGCATTGAAGAGGGTGACGTGCGCGGTCAAGCACTGAATTATACCGCGACCACTGAAGCGCTGGCTAACGGTCAGATTGATGCCGGCGTAATTGTGGGTAGCCTAGGTGTAGGTGCAATCACAGAGTTAGCGCTGACGCGTGATATCCGTATTTTGTCATTCAGTGATGAAGAAATAGCGAAAATCAACCAAGACAACGCTTCATACAGCGGTTTGGATGTTGATGCTGACAGTTACCGTAATGTTCCTGCCTTCCAGGCTCCAGCCGTTTGGAATGTACTTGTGGTAAAAGGGGACCTGGATAAAGACTTAGCGTACGAGATGACCAAGGTGGCTTTCGATAACATCGATCAGATCCGCCAGTCTATCGGCGTAACCAAGTTCACTACTGTTGAAAACATGAACAAGTTGGCAGGTATTCCACTGCACCCCGGCTCTCAGCAGTTCATGGATGAGAAAAAATAAATAACCGAAGTAAAACCTATCGGCATCGATGGTTGAAGTAATACCCCCGAAGTCACTCGGGGGTACATAACATTGCAGTTTACAAGGAGTTCGCAATGACCCATTCTTCGGCGTTAAATCACAGGATAACTGAGCGTTTAATGCAATTGGCAGCGGTTGCCGCCGTTGCTTTATCAGTGTTTCAAATTTGGCAGGGACTGACCGCCAACCTCTCCGCTCCTGTATTTCGCCCTGTCCACCTATGCTGGATCCTCGCACTGGTCTTTCTCGTGAAGCCTTTGGTGAAAGTGGACAACCGTTTCTACTTGCCTGCAAGGCTGGTTGATTTATCCATGGTATTGGCCACCCTGTGGGCTGCACAGCATATCGTCCGTTTTGACTATGATGACATTGGGTTCTTACTTGATGGGCTAGGGACTAATGATATTCTGGCGGGCTCTATTTTGATTGTGACCTTGTTGGAAGCAACACGGCGAACAGTCGGTATAGTCATGGTGGTGATTGCCGGATTCTTCTTGTCTTATGCCATGTTTGGCGACATCTTACCGGCCAGTGTGGCAAGCAAAGGCTTTGCACTGGATGAGATCATCCGTTTCCATATTTATTCCACTAACGGTGTGTTTGGTGCGCCACTGGCTATTGCAGCAGGGGTGGTATTTATTTTCGTGCTGTTCGGGGCTTTTTTACAAGTGACCGGAGCCGGACAGTTTTTTATTGATGCGGCGTTTGCTGTTGCGGGTAAATATCGTGGCGGCCCGGCGAAAGCGAGTGTGGTTGCTTCTGCGGCATTAGGGTCTATCTCGGGATCGGCGATTGCCAATACGGTGACCACTGGTGCTTTGACAATTCCAATGATGAAAAAGCTGGGCTATAAGCCTGAGCAAGCGGCAGGTATTGAAGCTGCAGCGTCTACTGGCGGGCAAATTATGCCACCAGTGATGGGGGCGGGTGCCTTTGTCATGGCCCAGTTTACCGGTATTGCCTATAGTGAAATCTTACTGGTTTCGATTGCCCCGGCCATTTTATATTTCGGTTGTACTTTGCTCTATGTTCACTTGATGGCCTGTAAGCTCGGCCTCAAAGGTATGGATAAAGTCACGCAGCTGAAAATAGTGATGAAGCAGGGATGGCATTTCATTGTTCCATTAATTTTGATCACCAGCTTATTGTTAATGAGCTACTCGCCAGTGCTGGTTGGTATTGCGGGTTGTAGTGCCATTTTGGTTGCGGCGATGTGCCGGAAACACAGTCGTATAAGTCTTCGTCTTTTCCTTGAAGGGATGAAAGAAGGGGCGCTACTGGCATTGCCTATTTCTGTTGCCTGTGCCACTGCCGGTATTGTGGTTGGGGTTGTTGGCCAAACCGGTATTGGCCTGCAGTTTACCCAGTTCCTGATGGCATTATCTGGTGGCTATTTGTGGTCGGTAATGGCGTTAATTGCTGTAGCTGCGGTGATTTTGGGAATGGGCTTACCAGTAACCGCTGCCTATATCGTGTTGTCAATTATGGCGGTGCCTGCGTTGACTGAGCTTGGATTAAGCATTCTGGCCGCGCACATGATCGTGTTCTGGTTGTCGCAAACCTCAAATGTAACCCCACCCATTGCCTTGGCTGCGTTTGCCGGTGCAGGCATTGCCGGTGCTTCTCCTATGCAATCAGCGGTGCAAGCATTCAAGTTGGCGCAGGGCTTCTTCCTGATCCCGTTGATGATGGCATTTTCACCGCTTATCTATGATGGCGAGAACTTGTTTGGCTTTATGTTCGCGATAGTGACCACCATCGCGCTTATTGTCGCCTTTGCTGGCGCGATTGAAGGGCGGTTGATAAAGCCGCTGTCAGTCGTGGAGCGCTTGGCATTGCTGATGGTGCCATTTGCACTGATTTTCAGTGGATTAGCGATTAAATTGGCAGCCGTTGCTGTAGTGATTGTGATTTTGTCACTTAACGCATTTCGCCGCAGGGAAAGTAGTGCGACGTCAGTATAGAGGCTAGACACAGTCAAAATGAAACAAAGGGGGGAGGTGAGGTGGCTTCCCCCTTATTTTATGCAACTATTTAAACTGATTATCTAATACCAACCTACTTTGCAGAAAAGAAGATATCGCCATAATAGGCTGTGACCGCCTGGTTGCTGTTATCGGTATCCGTCATGATGGCAATACCATTAAGATCGCGATAAGCCTCACGGTTAGCTAGCTCGCTTCCTTTATCCCCAAACATATTGATGAAATCTTGGTAGACATTTCGTTTTTCACTTTGCCATTGAGATACGCTATCAGCTTCTCCTCGAATCGCTATCATTTGAACTTTTTCTCCGGCAAATGCATTACTCCAACGTGAGAATCGTGGTTGGTTGCTAGACCACACATAATTTATCGCCTTGCTGGATGAAGACAGCAATTTAGTACCGATAGCTAAATAGATCCGGGCTGCGTAATCGTCCCCGTCCTTGGTGGTTTCATTGAGCCCCTTTAACTGATTCTCTACCCGCCAGGACCAATTAAGGTAAGGGGTTTCCACGAGATCGATGCGTATGGGCTTGGACAAGAGGGTTGCGCTGTTATTGCTGGTCGCTTTGAGCACGCGCTGGCCTTCAAGCCTAACTTGAACGTATTGGGTACGCCCTTGAAAGTGTTTTACTTTCCAAGTACTGAGTGCTTCGTGTTCAAATTCCGCTATGGGTAGTTCAACAGTGGCAAAAGCACTTAAGCTAAAGAGAAGCGGAGTTATTCGTAAAAGTATTGGCATGCAGATAATATTAGCAACGATAGGGGGCTTTCATGTCAGCACTGACCTTGTCAAGGTCAGTGCTGTTATGGGGTGATTCCTATGATGTTGTTTAATATTGTTAATTGACGACTAAAAACGGCTAGATTAATTCGGCGGCAAATTGATAGTGGTATTTGCCGCCTCTAATGGAGATTACACGTTTGAGATTTGACTCACGCTGGACGTTTAGTGAGCCTATGATCATGTAACTATATAGTGCGTTGTAAAGTAGATGCTTTGATGACATCTTTTTTATGTGGTTTTATAAAGAGAAAGGTAAATAAGGCATCTAGTTTACTTCACTAATATGGGTTGCTAATGTTATCAGACATGCAAAATAGTTCATGATGAAAGGAAGCCAGAATGAAAGTTGTCGCCTTTGCTGCAAGTAACAGCTCAACGTCTATCAATAAACAACTCGTCACTTATGCCGCCTCGCAGTTAGAAGGCGTGAATGTCGAAGTCTTGGATCTTAATGATTTTGAGTTGCCTCTCTTTAGCCAAGATAAGGAAAAAGAGCTAGGTCAACCGTCACTCGCTCATGCTTTTCTCAGGAAGGTGCAATCTGCCGATGCATTGCTAATTTCATTCGCTGAGCATAACGGCTCTTACACGGCTGCTTATAAAAACTTGTTTGATTGGGTTTCGCGCATCGAGCCAAAGGTCTACCAAGATAAACCGGTTGTTTTGCTGTCGACATCTCCTGGTCCTAGTGGCGCTAAAAACGTATTGGCGGCGGCGGAGGCTTCTATGCCATTCTTTGGTGCTGAGGTGAAGGCAACCCTGTCAGTACCGAGCTTTTATGATAATTTCGACCCTGATAATGGCGGTATTATTCATCCAAGCTTAAACGATAAGATCGTTACTACGGTTCAGTTAATTCAACATTGATCTGATCTCTTCAAGTGGTGATGTTTTGCTGTACTTAAAGATAGTAGGATAACTTAACATTATTAAATGCCCTTACAATTTAAATATTCAAGGGCATTACTCCTAGTTATTCCCCATGCTGCACAACCAAAAATGCAAATTGTGATTGGTATTTTCAATATATATATTTTATCTACTGTTTATCAATCCGTTTAACTACATAAAATATAAACAATAAATTTCTCTACAGATTTTAATTTATAAAATATCTAAGCTCATCTATACAAACCCATTCAATTAATGTCTTGAAGCTGAACAAACGCTGAACGTACAATCCGCGCAGAGAATAAAACAGTGCTCAATATTCTCTAGGTTACTACGATAAGTATTTGATATAAGGCTGCTTTAAATGAAATGTCGATTATTGGTTTTGTTTCTGTCAATGGGAGTTTCCCTCGCCGGTTGTGGTGGTGGCGATTCATCTTCTAATACCCACTCTAGTAGTGCTACCCAACAACACGACCGTCAAACTCAGCTTAGTGTTAATGACAGTGACATAGAAATGCTCCAAGCCGTGAAATATGCCTCGAATAACGGGACAGGCATGCGTACACCGTCAAATTTTAAGAAGTAAGGGATAAAATGAAAAAAACGATTATCAGTGCTCTTCTTGTCATGACTGCAGCCTATGCCAATGCGACGCCCAATGTACAAGGTTATTATCAATCTAAAGAGCTAATTAGCTATGCTGTCAATAAAATCCAGCAAAATAAGGCAGAGTACTTTTTGTTGGATTACGCTTTGACACTGCCAGCAAGTTCTGAGGCTCAATTAGCTTCTTATAATGCAGCTTTGGGGTATTTCCAGGCCCACAATTCAACGGTAAGCGAAGAGGCATTCTCTAATATCGTTAATAAAGTGAACGCTTCTGCACTTCATGATCAGTTTGTTTGCCGTGTTGATGTCAACGGGACTAATTTGGCTTATATCGCAAGTCGCGGTCAAGCCTGCGGTGCAAATTATGATGCTGAGCCACGGGCCATAAGCCAGAAAGGCACTAAGGTTTCATTCTTTCGACGCTGGGATTTCGACCCGACATCAGCTCACTTTGATATTCAAAGTTATGATATTAACCCTCAGTCAGGGCGTGAAGTCATTACACAGGACTATGTACTGAAATATGAAGGTAACTGGATCGGGACATCGGTTCGTGTCATTAAGGATGAGGTTGAAATGAGCTCTGGCCTTCGTGAAACCAGTTATGATGTTGCTAGTTATCAATACTCAGGCCCAAGAAGCGGGATCATATCAGGCGGGGAGAGCCTTCTGTTCAGTGATTACCCTTATTATATCAGTGAGGATGAATCTGATCTCTCATTGAGTGACGGTGTCAAGGCGATGACCGAGGCAAACTTTCTTACCGTTGGCTTCATTGATGGTCCTTATGACGGTCGTAACCTTCATACTGACAGTGCGCATTATGAATTTCAGCGCGATTTTGTTAAGGCATACCAGCTGGAAAGCGGTGATACGGCATATTTTGTATCCGATCCACAACGTTTCGCTATTGGTCAATCTTTCACTGGCCCCTCTGATAGCTGGGTGTGGCAGGATGAAACAGATGAAGCAAGCGGTGGTGATTGGGTCGCTCATGCTTTTAACAATAGCCACAACTTAGTGAGCCTGAGCCCAACCTATTGCATGATTGAAGATATTGCTGAAGGCCGACCTGTGACGGAGTACCACTCAAAAGATGGTTTATGGAACCCTTCAATTTATAGCTGTGGTAAACCACAGTCGGGAACGACCGCAAAAGTTTACACTTCATTTGTGAATGGCAATGGTGATGAAGTGTCTTTTGATTCGCTGCGTCAAAGTGCCAAAGACATGCTTTCAGTACGGAATCAGCACCCACAGGGTAGTGAGCCTTTGTTGACCGTTGATGATGTACAACAAATGTTGACGTCACCAAGGTATCAGCAAATTAAAAAGGAGCTGAGCCAGCGGTACCAATGGTCAAAGCCTTACGATATTTTGAAGTAAATGTGAAAACAGCGACTATTTTAGTCGCTGTTTTTTTATGGGGTGATACATCATACCAACCGACATAAATACTTGATCAACGACTTACCCAGATTGGTATCATACAAGATGCATGGTTTTGTGATAATTAACTGAGTGCTAATCACGACAATCTGCAGGCTAATAAACGCTACCACTCGGGCTGATCGACCAAGTTTCACCAGAATTAAATAAAAGAGTTGGATTTTTTTTGTTTTGCCTAGCCGCTTCAAAACTCTGGCGCTAGGTTTGCCATTAGCGTCGGGTTTTTATCTACTTCTCGCAGATAAACCTATATCCCCTTGAGAATAGAGCAGGATCAAAATGACGCCACGTAAATTTGCAGTTGATGATGGTTCAACCAACGTTAAAGTTAGTTGGATTGAAAATGGTGAATTACAGACTGTTATTTCACCGAATTCATTTCGAAAAAACTGGAAAAGTGCCGCACTAAGAAAAGACAAGAAGATCTTTAACTATACGATTGGCTCAACTAAATATACCTACGATATGACCTCCGACAAGGCGTTGGAAACAACCCATGTTGATTACCAATACGATGATTTGAATTTATTGTCAGTTCATCATGCACTGCTACAAACGGGTATCGAACCAGGACCTGTAAAGCTGGTTGTTACACTGCCGATCACAGAATACTACAACGCGGAAGATTGCCAGAAAAACGAAGATAAAATTGCCCGCAAGCGTGACAATCTTATGCGCCAGATTGAGCTAAACAAAGGCGAGTTGTTTGATATCATCGATGTTGAGGTGATGCCTGAAAGTTTGCCCGCAGTGTTATCGACCCTAACAATGCAATCTGTCAGCCAGTTTAACCGTTCTTTGGTGATCGATATTGGTGGCACGACACTGGATATGGGGGTGATTGTCGGTGAGTTTGATGACGTTTCTGCTATTTACGGCAATAACGAAATCGGCGTTTCCATGGTAACCGATGTTGCCCGCAAATCACTGGCGGTTGCCGATAGTGATTCGAGCTACTTAGTCGCCAATGAACTCATCAAGCAACGTGCTAATCATGATTTTGTCCGAGAAGTCGTGAATGACGAAAGTCAGATCCAGATGATCCTTGAGAAGATTGAAACCAAGATTGATGAGTTGGGTAAGCAAGTCGCATACGAAGCGAAGAAGTTTGCTAAAAACCCGAACCGAGTTTACCTTGTGGGAGGCGGAGCAAGCTTGATTTATCCGGCAGTACAAAAAGCCTATGAGACGTTGGGCGAACGAGTAGTGCTGGTGGACGAGCCGCAAGAAGCCTTGGCTCGCGAGTTGTGCTTGTACCATGCCGATGGTGAAGCGGTGAATATGCCAGAGCAAGAGGCCGTAAATGGCTGAACGTCTTAAGCGGATAAATTACTCCATTTACCTCGACCCATTGAATAACCCAGCCGATTTGTATGCCAGCAAAGTGCTTCATCAATGGGCAGATGATTTTACGCGGTTGAAAGCCGAGTCAGCGGAAGAGAATGGTTTGGCGCTTCTCAATGCGAGAAATGTGCAAAAGCAGGTCTACTTGAGTGGTTTGTTCATGCACTTGCTAAGTCCTGACCTGTCACAACAGTTGAGTTTACAGGTAACAGAGTCGCAGGTATCAGAATTAACGCTGGAAAACACACTGCAAGGTTTGGGCTTTCTGGTAAAAAACTCACCGCAAGAGTTTAACCAAGAAGCGCAAACTGCACTCTTTGAGGCTTTAAAAGCGTCGATTAGCGAGCAAGTGAAATCCGAAGCTAAGCTGACTCGTGAGTACATATCTTCCTCAGAGCGACGCACAAACAGTGTTGAGGCTGAAAGTAAAGATGAGGCTGTAATTGGCAGTATCGACCAGCTCAGCGATCAGAATGCAAAGCTCGTTGCAATGATTGACTCCCAGTCACAGCAGATTGCGGAACTAAAAAATCAGTTAACAGCGCAAACGGCATTGATACGTACGCTGTCGCAAAGAAGTACGAGTCGTCAGGATGAGCCGCCTGGCAACCCATCTCCGGTAGTTGATTTGAATGAGCGTCTAGCTCATGTGCAGAAGATCAAGAAGAAAGGGATATTTTAGGCTTGCCCTAACTCTGGACGTATAAATAAAAAGTACACGCAAATAGCGTGTACTTTTTATGCTATCTAAGATGAGGCTGTTACGGTATTAAGTAAAATGTCACTACGTTGTTTATTCTGAATATCCTTCCATACCAGCGGTACGACAATTGCGGCTAATAGAATGTTGGATAGAGGAACTGATAACCAAACACCATTTACCCCTAGCCACTGTGGCAAGAAGTACAAGAAAGGGATTTGCACCAGCATGTTTCCCGCAGAAATGGCTAAAGCCTTCCCTCCCTGGTTAACAGACATAAAGTACACAGAAGCAAGGGCAATAAAGCCATCAAGAAACATTGCGAATAGATGCAAGCGTAAGCCATTGACTGTTTCAGTCGCGAGTGATGGATCGCCGTTACTGAATAAGTCCACTAAGGTGTAGGGGAATAAGTTTAAGAAAGCGACCGAGATGATGCCTGTCAGTACCACGACTTTGCTCGCAAGGAGCAGCGTGGCATGGATTTTCTTGCCATGACCGGCACCATAGTAATAGCTAACTGGCGGTTGCATACCGCTGGCGACACCTTCAGCAAGCAGGTAGTACATGGTTATCAGGTACCCAACAATCGCGAATGCGCCGACATGAACCGCACTGCCGTAATCCATAAATAACTTATTGTGAATAGCAACAATAAAGCTGAAATAGGCATACATGAGCAAGCTTGATGCACCGAGGCTGATTGCACGGGTTGCAATACTTGGGCTAAACCTGAAAGTGCATAGACTGAGCCTTAGCTTGGAGTAATGCGTAAAAAAATACGTTACTGCAACGATGGTGATAGAAATCTGGGCAATGATGGTGGCTATTGCAGCGCCTTTAAGCCCCATATCGAGGTGGGCAATGAAAATATAATCTAGGGCTATATTGATAATTGCCCCAGCCATCATCAGCGCCGTTGAGAAATTAGGGCTATCATCATTGCGAATGAGCATAGGTAAAGCGCTGGCGGCGATAGTGAATACGGCCCCCCCAGTGAACACTTCAATATAAGCGCGACCCATTTCGAGCGGTGCGCCCGTTGCGCCTTGTGCTATTAAAAGTGATGGTGCAATCATGGTTAACAGCGCCATTACTAATAATCCGGCAATGGCAATTATGCTAAGCCCCGTCGATAGAGCCTTTTGCGCTTTGTTGTGGTTACCTTCTCCTTTGTAAATCGAGATTAGACTTCCCGTCCCCATGCCTACAAGAAGCCCTAGACCTGCGATAATACCAATGATAGGCCAAGCCATATTGATACCTGCCAAGCCCTCAAAGCCAATATAGTGACCCACGAAAATACCATCGATGACTTGATATAGACCGTTAACCAGCATGGCTGCAACGGAAGGAATGGTGTATCGCCAGAAAGTTCTGCTGATACTTTGAATGTTTGTTGGCGTTTCGTGGTTGAATTGCTCTTGCATGACTTTCTCTTGCGCCGTTGTTGAATAGGGACTTTGAGCTGTAATAACGTTGGGAACATTATCGCTGTTTTTGAGATTGGTTGAAGTTTGTATCTATCCGTTTTTCGGATAGAGTGAGGGGGTAATTCGTCATTATATTGGGTGAAAAATCGTGAATTGGACGATAGATCAGCTGGAGGCATTTGTGTGTGCGGTCCAGCAAGGTTCGTTTTCTGCAGCGGCGAGGTGTATAGGAAAAGCGCAGTCGCGGGTCAGTACCGCTATCAATAATCTTGAGCTAGATTTAGGATTTGAGCTGTTTGATCGTAGTGCGCGCTTGCCGGTCCTGACGCCAGAAGGCGAAGAAATGTATATTGAAGCTCAAGCCGTACTTGCCCAATGTGAAAGAATGTCGGCACGGGCGATGACGGTTTCGTCAGGCGAGGAGGTGACATTTACCATAGCCATTGATGAAGCGGTGCCTATCACTGCCTTCGAAAGCCTATTTGCCTCCTTGGCAATGGTTTATCCATCATTGAAGCTCACTATTATCAATGGCTCACAGCAAGATATTTCTCAGTGGGTGGCAACAGAGAAGGCCGATTTGGGTGTGTTATTTCATCAGGATGCCTTACCTGACAGCTTGGAATTTACGTCAATCGGCCAGTTTAAGCATGCTTTGATTGTTTCACGAGAGCATCCGTTAGCTGCAATTCCAGTACCTAAAATTTCTGACCTTACCCAGCATAGGCAACTGGTCATTCGCGATCGTATGGGGGTGGGAAAAGCGAAGCCAATTTCTTCCAATTACTGGCATATTGATAGCTATTACTTGATTTCCTCGATGGTAATACGCGGGGTCGGCTGGGCATTGGTACCCGAGCATGTTGCACAAGAAGTATGGTATGTGGATGAGCTTGTTGAGCTTTCCACTGAAGAAATCCCTGAACCTCTAATGGTGGAAATGGGGGCGGTGAAGCGACGTGACAAGGGAGTAGGCCAAGTCATGAATTGGATGTATACCGAGTTGGCAAAGATGTTCTAGGTATACCCAAAT
Source organism: Photobacterium sp. DNB23_23_1 (assembly GCF_052873815.1). Taxonomy (NCBI): domain Bacteria; kingdom Pseudomonadati; phylum Pseudomonadota; class Gammaproteobacteria; order Vibrionales; family Vibrionaceae; genus Photobacterium; species Photobacterium sp. DNB23_23_1. The sequence continues at coordinate 70,080 of NZ_JBNNXT010000017.1, forward strand.
GTCTTTGGCGTTACTTGGGTATATAACTTTTTTAAACAAATTGTTGCTGTTAATGTCCTACCAAGAGTAAATATAAAAAGTAAAGAGTATCTGCGCATTATGACTGTTGAATTGCCATTAACCACAGAACACCCCCACTCTTCATCTGTGTTGCCTCTCATCCTCGCAGGGCCAATCTTGCGCAAGGTAACGCCGCAGGAATTGACGCTGTGGTTTGCGGTTTCCAGCCCGCTTAAAGGGACATTTACTCTATACCAGCAAACAGAACAATTAGCGCTATATACCGGTGAGCTTTCACAAGGAAAGCATATTCGAATTGGTGAGCGTGCTTGGATATTTCAGGTGACATTTTGTGGTAAGTTCCCTAGTAACACACCGCTGGAATACCAAATTAACACTCAAGATGGCTTACTGACCGAATTAGTACCTGATTTACTGTATGACGGGGAGTCACGGCCGACATTTATCATAAAAACTCACGCAGACTATGTGATGCATGGTTCTTGCCGTAACCCGCACTATCCGAGCAAGGACAGCTTGGTCGCCGCTGATGCTAAAATTGCGAGTCAGAGCATTGAAGATCGACCATCATTACTAATGATGAGTGGTGATCAGATCTATGCTGACCACGTGGCTGGCTCAACATTAGACAGTATTCAGCAAGTGATCAATTTGCTGGGCCTTTACGACGAGAGCTTCGATAAAGCACCAGTTGCCAATACACAAGCCTTATTTGATCATGCCAATAATTTTTACGGCAGGGATAAGCTGTTACCGAAATATCTCGAAGGTGGCCATGAAATCATCGAGCGCGTGCCTCGCCTTGCAAACTGGTTAAGGCTAAAGTCACCGGTATTCAGTTCCCGAGAGTCAGGTAATCATCTCATTACGTTGAGTGAGTTTAATGCCATGTATTTATTGGTATGGTCACCAGTGCTGTGGCAGTTTGTCGATAATGCGAAGCTGGAAAAGAATTTATTTCGGTGGCAAGGTCACACCCTTGAGGAAAAATGGCAAAAACTGTGGTTCGATGAAAAAGCGACAATTGATCAATTTGTTGCCGGCTTGCCCCAAGTTCGCCGCTTAATGGCGCACGTTCCTACGTATATGATCTTTGACGATCATGATGTCACTGATGACTGGAACTTGACCGTAGGATGGGAGCAAGCAGCCTATCATCATCACTTTTCTCGGCGGATTATCGGAAACGGTTTAATCAGTTACTGGCTGTGCCAAGGATGGGGAAATGCACCTGAAAACTTCAATGAGACATTTTTTAGTCATGTCGAGGAATACTTCGAGCAACCAACCAGTGACCGCCATGATAGTCTGATAGATTATCTCTATCGATTTGAACAATGGCATTACACCATAAGTACGTCACCTAAAATGTTGGTACTGGACACCCGTACTCGACGTTGGCGATCTGAGTCGAAAATGAACAAGCCCTCGGGCTTAATGGACTGGGAGGCGCTCAGCGAGCTGCAAATGTCGCTGATTAACGAACCAGCAGTGATCCTGGTTTCTGCCGCTCCCATGTTTGGCGTGAAGTTTATTGAATCCTTACAGCGTGGTATGACATGGCTTGGTCAGCCATTAGTGATTGATGCGGAAAACTGGATGGCTCACCCGGGCTCAGCCAACACGCTCATCAATATTTTCACCCATACCAAAACGCCAACTAACTTTGTGATCCTGTCTGGAGATGTTCATTATTCGTTTGCGTATGACGTTAAACTCCGTTTTCGTAATAGCAGCCCGAATATTTACCAGATCACCTCAAGCGGGATCAAAAATGAGTTCCCGAATGCGCTACTTCGCGTTTGTGACTTTATGGATCGCATATTGTACAGCCCACGTTCACCACTCAATTTGCTGACTAAGCGAAAGCGACTCAAGATCTTCAAGCGCGATCCAGATCTGCCTGGAAACCACCGTTTAATAAACCGAAGTGCGATTGGGGAAGTGAGGCTAGATGCTGACGGTAAACCTATCGACATTGCTATTTTGACGGCAGAAGGTCAAAGGGTGACCTTTCCGCCAATTAACGCTAAGTAAAGAACTGACCTATATTTTCTAAGTGATATTTCAAAGAAATAACTAAAGAAGGGGAAGTCAATGGCGTTAACGTGGAAGAACAAGGTTCTGTTAGGCAGCGTATCTGCTGCGCTTATGCTTGGAGCAACAGGTGCGTGGGCCGGTTGGAAGTTAGATAGTACTCACTCCTCAGTGGGGTTCTCTTCGGTAAAAAATGACAGTGTCATGGAGCAACACGGTTTTCGTAATTTGAGTGGATCTATTTCTGCCCAAGGTGAGGTCTCTCTTTCTATTGATTTGACCAGCGTCGATACCAAGATTCAGATCCGTGATGAGCGCATGAAAAAAGAGCTCTTCAATACCGAAGTGTATCCACTAACCATTATTGAAGCCAAAGTGGACAGCGCGGCTATCAGTGGATTGAGCGCCGGACAAACAGTGGTGCAGGATGTTGAATTCAAGATCGATTTGCATGGCAAGTCTGAAGTGTTAAACGCAAAAGTACAGGTTACTGGATTGGATGATGGCGGTCTGTTGGTTTCAACGATAAATCCTGTGGAATTACAGGCCGGGGCTTTTGGTCTTGATGAGGGGATTGGAAAGCTCAAAGATATTGCCAAGCTCAACTCTATATTGCTGACTGTTCCCGTCAATGCGAACTTAGTGTTTGTGTCTGAGTAGGGTGCCCAAGATCGTTGGCTAGCTGATACATAAATCTAATATCGATAACGAATAATTTTCAAAGTCAGCCATTGCTGGCTTTTTTTATCGGTGTTACTTTGCAATAACTAAGGATCATTAAAAAGGATTGAAATGAAACAAGTGATTGTTGAAGAACAAGTTATTACGCCAAATAAAGTCGTCTGTGTTGGACGTAATTACGTGGCTCATATTCATGAATTAGGAAACGAAATACCTGACGAGATGGTGTTATTCAATAAGCCTAATTCAGCTATTTCAGAGACGCTGTTCGCTTCACATAATGGCGATGAGGTCCATTACGAAGCTGAGTTGTCATTTCTGTACCGCAATGGCAGATTCGATGCGGTAGCGGTAGGTCTCGATCTGACCAAGCGTGGTGTACAGAGCAAATTGAAGCAAAAAGGATTGTCTTGGGAGCGCAGTAAAGCTTTTGATGGTTCTGCATTGTTTAGCCCGTTTGTGTCTTTACCATCCACCGAGAGTGGTGAATTAGGGCTACGCCTCTTTATTGATGATGTATTGATGCAAACTGGCACCGTTTCATTGATGATTTATTCGCCTGATGTCATTTTGAAAGAAATTCAAACCTTCATGACACTGAATGATGGTGATATCGTGATGACAGGTACACCATCCGGTGTCGGTAAGGTACAACCGGGAAGTCAATTTGTCGCTCAGGTCACTGTTGATGATGACATCATTGCTGCTGCACAATGGTTGGCGGTGTAGTGCTTAGGATACTGGCTTTTCCATCCCCTAAAGAAAACAGGCCCAACGTGTTTGATAAAGAAAAAATCGTAAAATTAGCTAACGTAAAGATGCCTTTTGGCAAGTATGCGGGCCGGGTCATTATTGATCTGCCGGAAGAATATTTGCTGTGGTTCCAAAAAAAGGGCTTTCCCGAGGGTGAGTTGGGTTTGTTGATGGCATTAGCCCTTGAGATGAAAATTGAAGGGCTTGAGAGTGTAATACGCCCACTTAGGCGCGATTAGGTCAATGCGGTTTACCGGGAAGGATACCAGTGGAAATATCAATTAGACATTATGAAAAATCGGACAACGGTGACTTGTTCGACATTTATCGCCTACCTGAGGTGACGGAAAATACCTCCCAGAAGCCCTTTTTAAGTTCTGACACGGTAGGGCAGTTGTTCGATAATCCCGATAACTACACTTTAGTCGCTGAAGTTGGTGAAAAGGTTGTCGGGCATGTCACGCTATTTTTAACCAACAAGGTTCGGGATAGACATGTGGCATTCTTGGCGATAGCGGTTCACCCTTCTTGTCATGGCAAAGGGGTAGGGCGTTACTTGATGAAGCAAGCCATTGAGCAAGCGGATAATTGGCTAAATTTGGTACGTCTTGAGTTAGAAGTACATGCGGATAATGAAGCGGCCTGTGCGTTGTACAATAAAGTGGGTTTCGAGATAGAAGGGATCAAACGGCTTAGTACATTCAAGGCGGGTAAGTACATCGATATGGTGTTGATGTCTAGAATTCGACCTGATTTTATAGCTGCTGAATAGTACTTCTAGTGAGGAAGAGCTAGCCGAGTGCTAGCTCATTGCTTAATTTGGGTAGGTTGCTGTCAAAGCACAATAATATCGTTGGCGAGCTCGTTTTCTTCATCATTTAAGTTCAGGCTATCTGGGCAGTTGGCCAGTAGCTCTTCATCGGTCGGTACAACAATGGTTGTATTGTTCAATATATCCATAAATTTATGCCTTGTTGAGTGCTATAGCAGAGGCCAATAGCAAGGTTATTCCCAAGCAGTGTTTTCCTTAACTGCATATACCCAAGCCACTTAAGGTGTTTGGGTATATTACTTTTGTACTGGCAAGAGTAGTGACATTAAATGACAACGTGATGAAAGCGAGAGGTTGATCTCATCGTCTGTTGTATTCGAGGTTGTTTTGATTGAAACGTGACCAGGTTAGCGAGAGAGTTTGAAACGAAGTAGGTTAGAGCTTGCCATACGTTGGCCAGCTGCATTCTGTAAAGAGAAGATTTGCTTGTAGATGGTGAAGTAGCGGTTGATGTTACCGACATAGGTGATAGGTTCCATGCCAACTTCCTCTTTGACAATCACCTCCACGTTATTAAACCATTGGGTCGGATCATAGCCGCGTTCTTCTGCAACTTTTCTTAATCGCCGTATTCTATTTGGTCCCGCGTTGTAGCTTGCTAGGGCGAAATACAGTTGGTTGAGCTCATCAGTGTCATCATCTGTGACGTACCTATCGCGAATGAAGTCCATATACTTCACCCCTGCGTGGATATTGTTTTCGATATTTTGGATGTTACTGATATTGATGTAAGGCTCGCTAGCCGTCTGTGGAAGCACCTGCATAATGCCTATAGCACCAGCGTGTGAGCGTTTAGATTGGTCAAAGCCTGATTCTTGGAAGGCTTGGGCGGCAATGATCAGCCAGTTGATGTCATACATATTACCGTAACGAATAAAACGATTTTCAAGCTCTTTGAATTTATCGATGCTATCGGGGCTCATGACTTTTTGGAACCACGCCTTACTATTGAGGTAGCGATTGAATAAGATGTTGCCATTTAGTGTGCCGCGACGGTTGTTTTCCACAAACTCATCAACAATCGCTTTAAACTCTGGGCTGTCTTTGCGAAAACTCCAACCGATAGCGCTATTTTTGCGGATTGGGTACTCATAGTGAATTTGAAGGTCATCAGTAACCAAATCCCAAAACTCAGCCTTATGAGAGTCGAGTACAGTCATGGGAATAATGCCTTCTTGAACCATTTGTAGCATCTCAAAATCTTGAAGCGTTTCTTCTAGAAAATGAACATACATTGGCTCCTTGCCGAGTTTATGTAGTTGCTTATTAATTCGACGGATGCTTTGGTAGTAACTTGAACTGGCTCGTAGCCAAACACTCTTTTTCGAAAGTTGCTTGATGTCTGTTATAGGGCTTCGCACGGAGTGGGTGATAAATAATTCTTGGATACCAGTCAGTATCGGGTGGCTAAAATCGACTTGTTTCATGCGTTTGGGTGTGATGGTGATATTAGCCGTAACAAGATCCCCTATGCCTGCGTTTAAAGCGGGAAGAAGTTGATCACGGTGAACCGGAATGATTTGTATACGGTATTTTTTTTGGGTTTTCTCTGAGACAAACTTTTCGAAAAGTCTAAGCATTTCAGAGATTAAACCCTTGGGCTGACCACGGTCTAGGTAGTAAAAACCCAAATCCGCAGCGACAAGCACGCGGATTACACGCTTCTCCTCCATAACGGGAAGATCACCAGTATATCTTTCGTATTTCTGCGGGGTGATTTGGAATGCGCTGCAGATTGAAGATATCAGTACGCCAATAATGAACAAAAACGACAAGGCAGTTCTCATAGGCAATGGCCTCCACAATGATGCTTTTGAGTATAGAGGGCAGGGAAGGTAACCGACAAAAAGCACGATGAAAGAGGTGCTGTTGCTTTGTTGTGAGGCGTTGAGCTCGAACTAATAATCTAAATAATATTCAAGTTTTTTTTCAGTTATTTCAGCTCTGAGTATCAAATAAATGGGTTGACAATTTTGTAATGAAACGAGTGAAAATGTCAGTTTTGAGAGGTAATCGAAAACATCGGTTGTTAGCTGTACGCTCTTGGAGAAATACTGACATAGATCAATGTTTCTCTTCCTGAATTCTCGCTTAATACACCACATCTTGTATTGGTCAATTTTGTAAGCCCTATATTTAGTGGTTTTCGTGACACTGTCATTTTTAGGAGACTTGTGTGAACCCTGTTGTGATTAAGCGTGATGGCTGCCTTGTACCGTTTAATACCAAGCGTATTAAAGAAGCGGTACTAGGTGCTGCCGAATCTGTAGAGGCAATGGATGCCACATATGCTGAGTCAGTTGCTGAGCAAGTACTGTCCCAGTTCGCTGACCAGAAGCAGGTGGAGATCCACGCTATCCAGGATGCGGTTGAAAATCACCTGATGAATGGTCCACACAAAGAAGTTGCACGTGCCTATATTGAGTACCGCCACGACCGTGACCTTGCTCGCGAGAAGAAAAGCCATTTAAATAATGAAATTCGTGGGTTGATTGATCAAAGCAACGCTTCGCTACTGAATGAGAATGCCAACAAAGATGGCAAGGTGATCCCGACTCAACGTGATCTACTTGCTGGTATTGTGGCTAAACACTACGCAAAGCAACACTTACTGCCTCGTGATATTGTTTCGGCACACGAAGAGGGCGATATCCACTTCCATGATCTGGATTACTCACCTTTCTTCCCAATGTTTAACTGCATGTTGATCGACTTGAACGGTATGCTGACTCATGGTTTTAAAATGGGTAATGCAGAAATTGACACACCTAAGTCAATTTCTACAGCAACAGCAGTGACGGCTCAGATCATCGCACAGGTAGCGAGCCATATTTACGGTGGTACAACGATCAACCGTATTGACGAAGTGTTGGCGCCATACGTATCTGTTAGTTACGAAAAGCACTTACAAGTTGCCAACGAGTGGGATATTCCAGAACCAGAAGCCTTTGCTAAAGCGCGCACTGAAAAAGAGTGTTATGACGCATTCCAATCACTTGAGTACGAAGTAAACACTCTGCACACTGCGAATGGGCAAACGCCATTTGTTACGTTTGGTTTTGGTTTAGGGACATCCTGGGAATCACGTTTGATCCAGTCGTCTATTCTGAAAAACCGTATTGCGGGCCTGGGTAAAAACCACAAGACAGCGGTCTTCCCGAAATTAGTTTTCGCTATTAAAGACGGCTTAAACCATAAGTCGGAAGATGCAAACTACGACATCAAGAAGTTGGCGCTTGAGTGTGCATCTAAACGTATGTATCCAGATATCCTAAACTATGACAAAGTGGTTGAAGTGACTGGCTCGTTCAAAACCCCAATGGGTTGCCGTAGCTTCCTAGGGGCATATGAAGAAAATGGTGAGCTTATCCACGAGGGCCGTAACAACATCGGCGTCGTGAGTCTGAACTTGCCGCGTATCGCACTGAAGGCGAAAGGTGATGAAGCAACGTTCTTCGCTTTGCTTGACGAGAAATTGGTACTGGCACGTCGTGCGCTAGAAACCCGCATTAGCCGCCTAGAAGGTGTTAAAGCGCGCGTTGCCCCGATCCTTTATATGGAAGGTGCTTGTGGCGTGCGTCTGCAGCCAGACGATGACGTATCCGAGATCTTTAAAAACGGTCGCGCATCGATTTCGCTGGGCTACATTGGTATTCACGAAACGATCAATGCTTTGTACGGTACAGATGAGCATGTTTACGACAACGAAGCGCTGCGCGAAAAAGCGATCGCGATTGTTGAGCGCTTGAAAGCGGCTACTGACAGTTGGAAAGAAGAGACGGGTTACGGCTTTAGCCTGTACAGCACGCCAAGTGAAAATTTGTGCAGCCGTTTCTGTTCGATCGACGCAAAAGAGTTTGGGGTGGTAGACGGTGTAACTGACAAAGGTTACTACACTAACAGCTTCCACTTAGATGTTGAAAAGAAAGTAAACCCATACGATAAGATCGACTTTGAAATGCCATACCCAGAAATCGCAAATGGTGGCTTCATCTGTTATGGCGAATACCCGAATATTCAGCATAACGTCGAAGCGCTGGAGAATGTTTGGGACTACAGCTACACCCGCGTGCCATACTATGGCACAAATACACCGATTGATGAGTGTTATGAGTGTGGTTTTAATGGTGAGTTTGATTGTACCAGTAAAGGCTTTACCTGCCCGAAATGTGGCAATCATGAACCATCGAAGGTATCGGTTACCCGTCGAGTCTGTGGGTATCTAGGTAGTCCAGATGCACGCCCGTTTAACTTTGGTAAGCAAGAAGAAGTTATACGTCGTGTGAAACATATGTAGACCCATACGCTGATCCGAACAATGACATTAAGTGCCGATGATTCGGCACTTTTTATTAGGAGTAACAATGAACTATCACAACTATTACCCTGTTGATGTTATTAATGGTCCGGGGACGCGTTGTACCTTGTTTGTATCAGGGTGCGTGCACCAGTGCCGTGGTTGCTATAACCAGAGCACCTGGCGCTTGGATGCTGGGCACGTATACACTCAGGAAATAGAAGACCAAATTATTGCGGACCTGAACGATAGCCGCATAAAGCGGCGCGGTTTGTCTTTGTCGGGCGGTGACCCACTGCACCCTGCCAATGTTCCAGTTATTTTAAAACTGGTAAAAAGAGTACAGACCGAATGTAGCGGTAAGGATATTTGGTTGTGGACTGGTTACCGCTTGGCAGAGCTTGATGAGCAGCAGAAAGCAGTGCTCGAGTATGTTGACGTTGTCGTTGATGGGAAGTTCGAGAAAGAGCTGCATAACCCAGAATTAGTATGGCGGGGAAGTAGCAATCAGGTTATCCACTATCTAAAAGGCCAAAAGTAAGTATCCAGTCATCATTACGGTGTAACCTGGTTGATTGTTAGACCGGTTTTGCCGATGAACCAATGTCGATTGTTGATGAGTTGTTAGCTGCCTGTTTATTTATAAAGGTTATCCACTGTTTCTGTGCATAACTATGGGAAAACAGTTTACTCAGGTAGTGCTAGTTTACGATTATATGATTTTCAGGCATGTATCATGAATAACGTTGTATTTGACAGCTAATCATTCTCTATTTAATTTGGAAAAATATTAGCGCTATATTTTCTATCAGCCTATTAAAAAGAGTATCAATTATTTTGTATTGAATAAATAAATTCGATATCTATTGGGTATTGTTCTTTTTTATTAGGTATAACTACGGTTAAATCACAAAACACCTAATATACTCACTTTTATATTCTTCCTTGGTGGGAATAATGATTAGCTACTGGCTTATATAATAATAAGTTATATATCGTAATTCTAGTGTGCTTATAAATCTAATTTGATATGATACAAAGTAACGACTTTTCAGGTTGTAACCATGCATTTATGACTAGGTGCGCTGCTTAGTGTTTTATTAATTGGATAGTGTACATTGCCGCTTTTACTCTCAAATTTATCTTCTAATACCTTTATAGTTGCTATCAGCAATGTTTTTATTATGGCTTTGCCTGTGTCATGGGTGGCAGCGTTTTTTTACTTGCTCTCTGTTTTTTTTGGGAGGTTTGGTTATGACAGTATCAGTGTGACTTTGGGTTATGTTGGGGAGATGACAGGTCACATGTTCCCGCTATTGCTCAATATATTCTTCGCCACATATCACTCATCATTGCTTCGATTACCGAAAGCTGCACCGATTACTTGTGCTCTTGCCTCTTTTTTCATTGTATCACAGCAATGGGACCTTATTTCACCAGTCATAGCCCTACCGAATAATTTTGCGATCGCTTTTTTGACGGCATATGCTTCTTGCTCAATCATATCGAAGCTTAATAAGCTTCGTTTATTTAGCTTTGATAAGTTTATTAGTGCTGCTGATACATCTATACAGATGATGGCCACGTGTGTTCTTACATTAGCAATATTAATTATTGGTTCTCATTTTTCTGTTGTTATATATGCAACATTTATACAGCCTGGAATAGTGCTCCCTAAACTGGATCCGACCTCATTCTATGATGGACTGTTGTATGAGTTTATCCGTGGAATGTTATGGAGTCTTGGGGTTAATGGCCATAATATTTTGCATATGTATAAAACAGAGCTATATGATATTAGCATTGCTAATATGGCCGACTGGAAAAATTTTGGTACAGACCTCAATATAATTAGTACAAATTTCTATGACTTTTTTACGGGCATGGGCGGTAGTGGTAACACAATTAGTCTTGTATTGTGCATGCTGTTTTTTTCAAAAAGCAAAGGTTATAAGTTACTAGCGAAAGCTGCGTTTATTCTAACTATTTTCAACATTAATGAGCCAATACTGTTTGGTATTCCCATCATATTCAACCCAATTATGGTATTGCCTTTTTTGTGCGTGCCTCTTGTTAGCTTTATGCTGGCGTATGGCGCAATATCTATGGGGTTGATTCCACCTCTGAGTGAAGTGCATAGTTGGTTAATGCCGCCAGTAATGAGTGGGTATGTTGCGTCAGGTGGTGCGGTTTCGGTGGCTGTATTCCAGCTGTTTCTTATTTTTGTGGGTATCGCTATCTATTATCCTTTTTTCAAGGTTATGGATCAGCGATCGCTGGGTGTTGATGTTTCATCTATCTTCCACACTCACTTCTTTAAAGGGGATGACGTGCCGATACAATCCAAATTAAACAGTTTTCTACCTTCGATTCAAGATAACATTAATGCTCAGCGTGAAGTTGAGAAGCTTGAAAATAGTGGTTCTTTCTTACTCTACTATCAACCTCAAGTTGATATTCAAAGTGCTGAAGTTGTGGCGCTGGAGGCGTTGATACGCCATGAAGATGTGAAAGGGCGAGTAAAAGGACCGACTTTCTTGAAGTCGTTCGGTCAATTAGGGCTTCTTTCCGATGTGGACTTTTGGGTGTTGGAAACGGCCATTTCTGATGCCTCTAAAATGGTTCTTTCGTCAAACGTTACAATATCAGTAAACGTTTCACCTGAAACGATGTTGAAGAAAGACTTTGTTAAGTCAATCAAGCAGGTGATAAATAACAGCACATTGGACTATGATCAGGTTGAAATCGAAATAACCGAGAATATGCTGATTCAGGATGAAGTGCGAACGGCTAAAGTGATCCAAGCTATCAAAGCTATGGGGATTTCTGTTGCTTTGGATGACTTTGGTACTGGTTATTCTTCACTGGCCTATCTATCACGCTTTGAATTTGACAAGATTAAAATAGACCGCTCGCTGGTGGAAAACCTAGATACTGAGCGCGGTCGAAGCTTATTCGATGTCGTTGTCCAACTTGGTCATATCACAAAGGCTAAGATTGTAGTTGAAGGTGTTGAAACGGCAGAAGAGCTAAACTTTATTCAGAAGAAAGGCGTGCAGTATGTGCAGGGGTTCTTTTTTTACCGACCGATGACAAAGGCACAGATTTTGGCCGAGCACATTGTACCAACTGGTTCCAGTCAATCCGGAAAAAAGGTTTCTTCTGAAATTGAAGTAGGGTAAATTCCCTCTCTTGATTTTGCTGTTGGAGGCGTTATGTCACGCACTATTATTTATACCTTTAAAGAACAAGAGAAAACGCTGACGTTTTCATACTCTCAGTACCGTACGATCCATGAGGCGGTTGCAGCAGCAGAAGGAATTGATCTAACCGATTTTTTGCGAATGGAACAGCAAGTGGAAGCCGTATCATCTGGCAGTAAGGCGATGAGGGACTTTAGAGATAGTCACTTCCGTAAACTTGGCTTCGGAAAAATTACGCTAGCAAAAAAAGAACACCGCGGAATTGGCGAAAAGTAATTTCGATTTAGTGCTAGACAAAGCCTCGTTAGATACGAGGTTTTTTTGTCGCCGCTTTCCAGCCTAGATAGACACAATAGCCAGCGAGGGCTGCCAAAATATGCTTCAGAAAGTGACCGCTTACCTGTGAGGTGAGTTCATATATTTCGTCGTCGTTTGATTCAGCCAGTTTGCACAGCACGTACAAGCCAAGAGCATAGAAGTAGTATCGAGTCGGATTTCGGCTGTTTGGGTAAAGCCAGATAATCAAGGGGATGTGTATAATAGGCAGCAATTGCACCAATACATAAGGGGCCATATCACCGCGTCCATCAATGACATCGGTCATGTACCAATAGATAACGGATAGCACTCCGTATGCCAGAGTGGGCAGCAGCATTGCTCTGCCTAGTGTTGGTGATAAGTATTCGGCAAGGATAATACAGTAAAGGCAAATAAAGCTGATGGTGATCGGGATCCTATCTATCATCAAGGTGAATGGGCCAGGTGATAAATGGTAAAGGCTTGATCCGAGAAAAGCACCGATAAGGCTGATGAAAAATAATTGGTATGCAAAGGAGAGTGATTGATTGATTACCAAGCGGTTGCGTATGCTTTCTCTAAGTCCAATAATACCAACAATAAGAAAACCCAGGTTACTGACGACATTCCAGAAGTGGGGGATACCAAACAATAACCGCTGGTCTGCATAGTCGTAAAAGTTACGGCTCTGTCGGATAGGTGAGAAATAAATGGCCATTACCCCTAGCGCCAGTGCTATGGCGATGAGAAGTATGTAACGCCAATCAAAAAGTGAACGCTTACTGGTTGATGGTGATGTATTTGACGTTGATGAGTCGTCCGGTCGAAAATTGGGAGGCATGTGCGTTCTCTATAAACATTCCTGTTTCATTATAGCTATTCCCTCCTTGAAGCACTCTCGCCAAGCGAAAGCAATCTCATCATTGTACTTAGGATCGCAAATTTGAACGGTTTCAATGAGTGAATCTAACCAAACCTCAAAGTCATTAGGTTGAACACCAATGCCATCAGGGCCATGGGCTTTACCGAATCGTCGAATACTTTCTCTTGCTTGTTCTGATGAAGAAGCAAGGATTATCATCGAGATTGATAACTTTAGCATCTGAACTTGACGCTCTAAATCCACATCTTGGAAGAGGTCTTTGAATCGTCGCTCTTGCTGCCAGAAATGGCGATAAAAAATGAAGAAGAATTGGTTGTTTCGCAGACAGCGTGTATAGCTATCATTAAATATTTCGTGGGTATCCATACCTAAACATGCCTATTTTCTAAAACCATATAAATATTATGGTATTTAAAATTACTTATGCAATAGTCGTTATATAAGAACGGGAAATGAACATTCTTTGCTGGGAATGTAGCTTTTCAGGATGAATGGGTTGCTTGTGAGTTTTGGGTATAAGGAGGCTATAAAGTTGTTATTTTTTCATCGCGATTATGGTGTGAATTAACCAAAGTCGTTTTTTACCTGTAAGATTGGCTGAGTACTCTTGCTTTTTTTTCCAAGAAATAATGTAAAAGTCGGCAAATAATTGCTCAAGCTCGAATTGGCTGTGGGTGAGGATAGGTAACTTTTCGTTGGGCTCTAGCGTTTCCTTACCCAAGAAGTGCCCGCAAAAAATGCCACTTTTTTTGAGACTGTTGGATATGTTGTTCCAAAGCGTGTTGAAGTCATGAGGCGTGCAGAAAAACAAGCAGGCGCTGGCATTGATAAGATTTGCACGGGGGAATTCATAGTCAGCAAAACTACTGATTTGAATATCGAGGTTTGGGTGTGCTCCCAATAAAGGATGTTCAGAGAGTGTCTTTAGGCGAGGACGGTCGTTGTCAAAGGCGTAGACGTGATAACCCTCCTCAAGCAGATACAGTGTGTCTCTGCCGTTGCCACATGCACAGTCAACCGCGACCTTTCTTTCTCCATGCTCGCCGATATATTCGTGGGCTTCTATCAGGTGAGAGCGAGGATTTAAAATAGTCTGATTACTAAGATTTGATAGCCAGTCAACGGTTGCCATGTTTTGCCCTCTTTTACTGCCCAATAGGTGTTGTTGTTCCGGTCATCTAAACAAGTATAGCTACCAATCCTTAATTCTCGATTCAAACCCTAAACAGACAATAATCTGATGTAGTTAGCAGCATAGATAGCGATAAATTGTACATCTTCTACCATGAATCTCTGGTATTATGATACCCAAACAACATCAAGTGCTTGGGTATACTTCACATCAAGTTACAGGTGTTGTGTCCAGGCCGCTTGGATATAAACATGTATAAGAGAGAATAGAATGACTAAGTTAACCACAGATATTAAGGCAAATTGCGATCTGTTTGTTGAAGAGACCAAAGATACTCAACAAGTATGGGGACTTTGTAACGAAGAAGGTGACTGGCTTTCTGTTGACTCTAGCGAGTTCGAGCAATCTGAAGTAATGCCATTTTGGTCGAATGAATCCGACGCAAAAGTTCACTGCGTGGATGAGTGGGCTGAGTTCACCGCTGTAATGATCCCGCTAGATGTTTTTGTTGAAGACTGGATGATTACGCTGTCAGAAGACGGTGTTCTGGTTGGTTTGAACTGGACAGTTCAACTTGAGGGTTCAGAATCTGAACCTTCTGATGTGGCGAAGATGTACCTGTAATCGCTCCGCTCAGCATTAACTATTAAGGCTACTATTTGTAGCCTTTTTTGTAGCCTTGCTATACTTTGACTGAACATTCGATGAGGCAGGATTCTCCACCAAGTCATGAGTGGCCGAGATTGATATGGGGACTCTTGCTGCTAGGGGGAATTATGATCCTTTCAGAGTGCCGCCAGTTGATGGCAGATAATGCAATCGTTGAAGCTCGTTTGGTGCATGACTATCTCAGTGCCGGTTGGAGTATTAACTTTATTGATAGTGAGGGTAACGAATACCCCATAACGGATAGTTACGGGATCCCTTGTAGTTACGATTCACTTAAGCAAGCTGAAGATATCGTTCATCAGGTAGGGAGCTGCCCGATTCACATCGACAGCTTATTCCGTTTCGCTGAACGCTAACAAATTGTCAGCTTAGATCGTGTGCATCTAACCAATGCAGATTGAACATCCAGTTGATAATAAATATGGCTTCCATGAAAAGTACGATCGTGCTAAAAATAACAGCGAGGATTAATACATCGTCTAGAGGTGTCCTGAGATAGGGATTTGCAGCCAATGAGTAAAAAAGAAGCCACCCGACAGCATATTTTGAATACTGCATTTTCTCTGGCCAGTCGAGAGGGGCTGGATAGCTTAACGATTGGCCAGCTTGCCAAAGCGTCAGGCATGTCTAAAAGTGGCTTGTTTTCACATTTTAACTCACGAGAAAATCTACAAATTGCGGTTTTGGATTATGCTGGGGAGTTGTTTGTGGAACGGGTGATACAACCGGCCAGGTTACAATCTCCTGAGTCAATTGAGCAGAAGCTAAGGCTGTTGCTAACAAACTGGCTAGCATGGAATCGTTCTTTTCAGGGGAGTTGCATGTTTCTCGATGCATGGACAGAGCACGGTGACAAAGAGCAGTCCGTTCAGCTCAGGCTCAAAGCGGTGACAAAGCGCTGGCTTGATTACCTTTATCGACAGCTTGAACAAGGAAAGCGGCAAGGAGAGTTCGTGGTTACTCTGGATAGCTGGCAGTGTGTATACCAGTTATACGGGGTGTATCTCAGCAGTCACTTATTTCTCAGTATGGAACTGGAGACAGACGATCATCAGCGGTTTTGGCAAGGAGTGGATACATTGTTTGATCAGTGGCGTATGTAGGCTCTCTGATGAATCAATGTGTTTTAGACATGATAAGCTTTGATAATAAAAAGCACGACCGTTCTATTTTAAGGTGAGGACAGCAATGAGCAGCAAAATATATTTCAAGAAAAGCCAGGGCTTTGATGTGCGCAGGAAGCTAGTTAACCTGACCACCCGTTTACATTACCGCATTGCTCCTGAGCATGCCAAACGTGTTGCTCGTAAGGTGCTGTTGACTCCAGTGAGAAGTACAAAGAACGTAGAAGAGCCTATGGGTATAGTCCGCCATCCGATTGAGACATCAGAAGGTATGATGATGACATACTGTCTCGGAGAAGGCCCTACATGGGTGTTAGGTCATGGGTGGTCAGGCTCAGCTCAGCAATTTTATTCGTTGATGGAGCATATTGCCCATTCAGGCTACAAGGCGTTAGCGTTCGATAATCCGGCACATGGCGAGAGTGAAGGGCAGTTTGGGCATCTTCCGGGCTTTGTTGCTGCATTTGACAGTATTTTAGCTCAGCAGGAATCAA
The DNA here is from genome assembly GCF_052873815.1 of Photobacterium sp. DNB23_23_1. Taxonomy (NCBI): domain Bacteria; kingdom Pseudomonadati; phylum Pseudomonadota; class Gammaproteobacteria; order Vibrionales; family Vibrionaceae; genus Photobacterium; species Photobacterium sp. DNB23_23_1. The sequence continues at coordinate 86,503 of NZ_JBNNXT010000017.1, forward strand.
TTGCTGGTGTTATCGCTCATAGTATGGGCGGTGCAATGGTGTTGGAGAGTCAGCACCCTTTATTACAAGACAAGCCTGTGCTGTTGGTGGCTCCTGTACTTAACTATACCGAAAACCTTGTATCGACAGTTAAGCAGTCTGGGTATTCGATGAAGCTATTTCATGATGTGGTTGCTGATATTGCCAAGCAATATCAATACCCGCTAGAGAGTATAAACCCGCTTAGTCGCTTAAATGGTCGACAAGCTAAAGCAGTGATAGTGCATGACAAATACGATCGATTTGCTTCTTATGCTTACTCTGAACTCGCGAGTGAAAATCAACACGTTACGCTGATCGCGACTGAGGGGTTAGGGCATGGACGGATTTTGCAAAGTGAACAGCTAAAAAATGGGTTTGATTTACTGACGGGTAAGTAGCTGTTCAAGACTGATCAAATATTTATGTAGGTGGGTAATATGTAGGTTGGTATTCATTGTCTTCTAAAACAAAACAGGCTTGCCAAATGGCAAGCCTGTTTTGTTTGTTGGGTAAGATGCTATGAGTTGATACTGACGTTATCACCAGCGCGGGCTTGCTCTAGTCGGGCAACTTCTGCATCCAGCTCGGCAATTTTTTCTTCCATTAACCGATGACAATGATCGGCTAATTCGCGAGCATCATTAAGCTCATAGCCCGATACATCAATAGGTTCCATCATTTCAGCAATGATAATGCCGTTGTCTCGGCTTGATAGTGAGATTTTGTTGTGAGTAGAGCTCGTGCACATAGGTACGATAGGTACGCCTGCTTCAATCGCCATACGAAAAGCACCGGTTTTAAATGGCAGCAACCCTCTCCCTTTACTTCTAGTTCCTTCAGGGTACATCCATACCGACAGGTTACGTTTATGGATAGCATCAGCAACTTGCTGGATCGTGTTGCGTGCGCTTGATTTGTTTTCACGGTCAATCAGTATGTTACCGGTTATCCAATATAGCTGACCGAAAAATGGCATCCACAAGAGGCTCTTCTTGCCAATGGAGACTGCGCGGGGTGGCAACATACCTGGGTCGGAAACAAAATCAAACACGTTCTGATGGTTAGACACATAAACGGCTTTATGTGTATCAGCGATCTTTTCTTGACCGCGGTGGATAAGTTCAACGCCAACAATACGATGAAGTTGGTTAAACCAGCGACAGAAAAAATGTACGTGCTTAGGATCGCGAGGTTTAAACAACATGCAGTAAACCAGAGCGAATAGCGTGGTAAAAATAATGAAAATGGCTGCGAGGAAAATGCGGAAGAATGCAAGCACGCTTACTCCTTAGCGATTTAATGAAAAACTGTGTGCATTATGAAATCTTTTTAGTTGTATGACCAGCAGATAAGCGCATGTTTATCCAAATAATTAATGAAGTGTAACAATTGTTTGATTTTTATTCAGTCTCTTCGAGATAGAAATATACTCTTTTGATGAATTCATCAATAAAAACATGTGTATAGCTAATAAAGCATTGAATTGTTTAATTAGTGCTTGAAAGGAGCTGGTAGCGTGAAGTTGCTCGCAATTGTGATGGTTTTAGATAGAAAATCCTGGATAAGGCACTGAAATAAAGCGATAAACACTTTCGGTAGGTGCAGTCGCTCTCCTTGGTTGGGTGAGAGCATGGTATCTATCTCTTCTGTTGTGTGGAGTTTTGTTGGCTGACAATTGTCAGCCATTTTTTTGTCTTCATTTCAGCTGTAAAGCACTTTTGCTGGCTTTATCATCAGTTATGTCAAATTTTCATAGCGGACATAGAATAATGTTCCCGTAGTTTCAGTAATTGACTATTCTATTAGATTATTACCACAAAAATTTCATAGTCAGACATCACTGACATAGAGAAGAGGTCGACTGCAGTGAAAAAGTTGTTACCGTCACTGGCTTTGACAATTTGTCTGTCGGGGTGCTCATCATCACCGGACTCTGCAGGGCAAGATTCGTCCTCTGACGATCAATTGGCCAACTCACCTCGCTACGAATTTGTTGAGATGAATGTACCGCTTCATCAGTCGCCATCTCTTGATTCTGTCTATAAACAGTGGCGTGGTACACCCTACCGTTTGGGGGGAACATCCAAGGCGGGCATTGATTGTTCGGCATTTGTGCAAGTTGGCCTTGCTGAAGTATTCCAGCAGAAATTGCCACGAACAACAGGCGAGCAGGTTCGGCAAGGTAAGTGGGTTGCTATTACGGAGCTGAAAGAGGGCGATCTTGTTTTCTTCAAGACCGGACGTAGCCGACGCCATGTTGGTATTTATCTCGGTAAGTCTCGCTTTCTTCATGCATCAACGTCACAAGGCGTCATGATTTCGAATCTGAAAAATCCCTATTGGCGAAGTACCTACTGGCAAGCTAGGAGAGTGATCCCCAAGCAAGGGTAAGTCAATACGCCCTAACCTGTGAGGGATTGTTTACGACTCTAGAGTGGAATTTAGCTCGCGAAATTGACTATCTCCTTCCATACTGAGGCTGTAGGCCCAGTTTCCATCAGGCGCGCTTTCTATTCGTGGAAGTGGCTTGATGAATGATCAGGAGGTGATTCCATGGCTATGGCACTGACAGTAGGGCAATTCCTCAACAGCCACAATGTCGACTTCAGTCTGACTCGGCATAAACATACCGATACGTCATTTAGTTCGGCTATATCGGCCCATGTTCCAACATCGCAGGTTGCAAAAGCGGTGCTGCTAAAAGACACGAACGGTGAGTTCTTGATGGCTGTTGTTCCTTCTAACCGCCGCGTTATGATAGATAAGATCAGCCGAATGACGGGGAAACAATTCTTCCTTGTTGGTGAGCATGAACTGACATCGATATTTCAAGATTGTGAACCCGGTGCGATCCCATCAATCGGCCAACCTTATCAGGTTGATATGTTGGTTGATGATATGCTGTTTGAGCAAGATGAACTATTTATAGAGTCAGGTGATCATGAAAACCTGATCCATGTCGATGCAAAACAGTTCCATAAGATCATGCGTGATATCCCCCACAGAAATATCAGCGGGTACCGGATGATGTTTTCCGACGGCCATGAAGGTAGGCATTGGGAGTGGGAGTAGGTAGTGTTTCTCTACACCAAAGATAGATGTCCTTTGATAAAATACAGCCCAGTCTTAGACTGGGCTGCTTGTTAGGTGAGGGGGAGTCAGAGTGCCATTTGCATTCTGAGCCATAGGCCCGGTGGTGTGCTAAAGCCTGTGGTCACTGACGATACCTGACCATCTTTGATGATGAAAATAGAAGGTACTGCTGAGATTCCCCACTCTTTCATTAGCGAACCATGAGTGTCGTTGATGGTGGTAAAACCATAATCATGGTGGTCAAGGTAACCATTGATTCGACGGTTATCGCCAGAATTAACTGCAATTGACACCACATTGTAGTCTCCATCAAGCCAATTAATGGTTGGGCTGACAAAACGGCACACACTGCACCATGTGCCCCAGAAATACACCATCACGGGCTTATCATGACTGCGGGTAATTAGGTCGATTTCTTCCCCTTTGGTTGATTGTGCGTCCAGAGCCGGGATCGTGCCTTGCGGCATACTTTGGCTACGCCATATATCAAGCCCGGTTGTTACGGCGATCAAAACCAGCAGCATCAAGACCGCTTCTTTGAAAAAACGCGCAATCTTCGAGGGTTTGGTTTTGCCTTCAGTAGATGAATGTGAAGCCATTACTCAGCTCCTTTGCCACTGGCCGCTTCAAGGGCGTTGATAACATCGTTATTGGTCAGAATAACCGGAAGTGCTATCCCCATCGGTGCCTTTGGGCCATATACAATGTTGAACGGAACACCAAAGCGCCCATTGGAACGTAGAAATCCAGTGACATAGTCTGATGGCTTGGTCCAGTCTCCCTTCATCAATACGATATGATCTTGTTCAAGGGCTGAATAGATTGGGTCTTGAAGCAGGACACTGACTTTATTGACCTTACAAGTAATACACCAATCTGCTGTTACGTCGACAAAGATGATTTTTCCTTGGCTAACTTGTTGTTGGATAGCGTCAATATTGAGTGGCTGCCAAGCGTGATTCTGTGGCAATGGTGTTGCCCAGTTATCGGCTGTCATGCTGCCAGCAATCAGTCCACCACCAGAGCCGACGATGATGAATGCCATGGCCAGAATGACCGGTTTACGGCCTTTCACTTTGCCTAAGCGCCATAGCAGCACAATGATTAGTAATACACCCACCAGTACAACCGCTGCGGTAGCAAAGAAGCTTGTCATCAAGCTTAGGAGCCACAGGCTGGTAGCCAGCATCATCAAACCAAAGAGAGTTTTGAGTTTATCCATCCACATGCCAGGTTTTGGCAAGAGGTGGGCTAGGCGAGGGAAGAGTGCAATTACCAACCAAGGGGTTGCCATTCCAATTGCAAGGGCGGTAAAGATAGCAACCAAAGTGACAACATCTGCACCCAGTGCAAAAGCAACGGCAGTGCCTAGGAACGGCGCACTGCATGGCGTTGCCAGCAGAGTTGCAAACATGCCTTGTACGAAGTGGCCTACGTATGAATCATCGCCTTTTGTTGCCAGCCAAGTATTGGTACCGCTCGATAGGCGAATTTCGAACAAGCCCAGCATATTCGCAGCGAAAAGGGCGGTAATAACCACCATGGCGCCGATAAAGTACGGGCTTTGGAATTGAACTCCCCAGCCCAAAGCTTGGCCTGATAACTTGAGAACAATCATAAAGCCAGCCAGTAACCAGAATGACGTGAGGATGCCTGCTGCAGAAGATAGGAACTGCATGCGGATTTGACGTTTCTCTAGCCCTTCAGCGGCAATAACGCTGCTGAGTTTCATGCCGAGAACAGGCAAAACACACGGCATGATATTCAAGATCAAGCCACCTAGCAGGGCGATGCCGATAATCTCAAGTAAGTTGCTGCTGCTTGTTGTCAGCGTGACCGGAATATCATTGGCAATGCCTTGGGTTTCGACAGAAAAATCAGTATCACTAATAGTGACATTCAAGGTTTCACCAAGCAGTTTGGGTTCGCCGAACCAACTGCTGACCTTCATCTGGGCTGTTAAGGTATTACCGTCTACCTGAACGGTTGGTTTGAGGAATGACGCGTCTTGAACATTTTGAGATTCGCCATCGATAAACACATCCGGTTGGTGCCAACCAAGGGTATTGGTAGCAACCACTGACATCAGCTTACTGTTTTTATCCCACGATAGCGCTGTGATCTCTACGCTTGGTTGTTCCTTGGGGACGTTGCTCATTCCTTGGTTGTACAAATGCATCGCTTGCTCAGATGCAGTCAGATCGGTGGGATTGAAGTCTAGCGTGATCTCGTAATCAGTCAGTACACATATATTGGTACACGAAGACATGGTTAGGACGCCTGATAGGAAAACAGGCTTGGACATATCTGATACGTGAATTGTCATTGGGAAGATGATGGTGTGCTTATAGCCTAGTGTCTCGACGCCAAGAAACTCATAGCGCTTTGGCATAGGCCAGTGCCAATCGACTCCTTCTAGGTTATTTGAAAGAGACCAATCGATAGAAGGGGCAACACCACCTTCACCCGGACTGCGCCAGTAGGTTTTCCAGTCGGTATCCAGTTTGACTTCTAATAGGGCTTCGACTGTTTTGGATTCTAGGTTTTGTTGCCCAGTTAGCATATAACGAAGCTCGACAGGAGGATGGTCCGGATTTTGTAACCAGCCAGTTGAATATTCAATAGCAGAAGCTGAAAATGAGAACAGGCCTCCCATCAAAACAATCAAAGAGGTGAGTAGGGAAAATCGTTTAATAATCATATTTTTCAATGTAATAACTCCAAGAATAACAAAAGCGATCTCAAGCAATGCATGAGAGTGGTTAGCTTCGTTTTATTCTCGGAACACGCACAGCGTCAGGTGACGCCGCCGTGTTGGGGGAATGGGCTCTGTAAATATAGGGGTTGCTTGGGTGAAAGCTGCATAGATCAAGAGTGCCAATACAACGATAAACAAGCTAATGATGGCGTGTTCAACGGAGTGCTGGTGCATTTGCAGTAAATGATCAGAAAGAGAACATTTACCGTGAACAGCCGAATCTTTCATTTGCTGCGATGCAGGTGTAGCGTCGACGGATTGGCTGTCTTTGCTGGGGGGGAGGTCATTTGCCGTGCACGCGGTTGTGTAGCCGAAGTTTTGCCCGGAGCAGACAAAAATCACGACCAACACTAACAGCAAGGTATATTTGGCTGTTTGGCTTTGGTTTACCGCTTGGCTCATTAATGGTCTCAGTAAGAAATTGATTTTATGGTTTCTTTGCTACTTTGACAAAGAGAGAGCTTGCAATGTGATTCAGACCGTGAGAGATCGAAAAAGTTTCACCGTAAAATGAATGCGCACTATATTCTAACTTTTTGCTCTATACCGCAACCAGTGTGCAAAATGAGGACGGTTGATGTCGGGATGACAGGAAAAGAAAAAGCCCTCGTACGAATTTATCGAGGAGGGCTTTGAAGGTCATTATCTTAGCGTTGACTCATTCACCTGGATTGACTAGTGCTAAGTTTAACGTTTGTTTTTTAGGTAGCGCTTGCGGCGTTCTTCTTTCTTCTTTGCTTTTTCTTCTGCTTTCTTCTCTGCTTCAATCTCAACGTTAATCAACTCCTGAGTGATCATCTCAGGACGTTCCATTGTGATTTGACCTAGTGTGCCGTTACGCAGTTCATTGATCAGAATTTCAGAGGCTTTGTGAAGATCAACGCGTCCGCCTGATCTCAAGCAGCCACGTTTGCGGCCAATGGCTTCCATAAGCTCGATTTCACTATCAGAGACTTCATCTTCATCAAGGTCGTAACGTGCCTTGATCAGAGTAGGGTAAGCTTTGATAAGGTATTCAATAGTGAAGAAGGCAACATCAATATAATCCATGGCGGTGTCTTTAACCGCGCCCGTTGCTGCCAGACGGAAACCACTATGCGGGTTTTCAACTTTTGGCCACAGGATTCCTGGAGTATCAGACAGCACAATACCGTTTTGTAGGTTGATGCGCTGCTGTTGGCGGGTAACTGCTGGTTGGTTACCCGTGATGGCAACGGTACGGCCTGCAAGGGTGTTGATAATGGTGGATTTGCCCACATTCGGAATACCCATGATCATGGTGCGAATGTTTTTCCCCATTTCTTCACGGTGTGGCGCGAGCTTGCGACAAAGTTCCATGATTTTATGAACTTCGTTGACATTCTCTGTTGTAATCGCCAACGCTTTAACACCTTGCTCTTTCTCTAGGTGATCAATCCATAACTGTGTCATTTCAGGATCAGCTAGGTCACGTTTGTTCAGCACCTTAACAACGGGCTTATTGTTTTTTTCGCGAAAGGTTTTAATCAGTGGGTTTTCACTACTGAACGGGATGCGGGCATCAAGTACTTCGATGATCACATCTACCTTCGGTAGGACTTCTTCAATTTCTTTGCGGGCCTTGTGCATATGACCCGGGAACCACTGGATTGCGTTGCTCATTGATTGTTAACTCTTCATTACACGGTGCGGACCACGCTGTGCTTAAGCACTACAACATGGTGTACACCGAAATCAGTCATCCAAATATAACTAGCAACGGTTTACAGCTGCTGAAACCGTTGCGAGGTGCTTTGGATTGCTCATTGATTGTCAGTTGTTGTGAAGTTTAACGTAACTGGCGGGATACATAAATCTTTTCGGTCGCTGGCTTAATATAAAGGCACAGTTTTGTGCCATCATAAGAACCACTCATCATCCACTCCACAAGGAATGGAGTACTGTTTAAAAACACTACAATATGTCTACCTCTCTATGAGAAGCCTGAAAACACAAGCATGACCAAAATAGCTAAAAGTGGATGTAGCGTAGATTATTGCTTATTTTGCTCGTCGCTATGCTTAGGTATTTTATGCCAGCTATCGATTTCGCCGCTCTTTTGCATTTCATGCAAAGCTTCGATCAGTTCACTGTCTTGTTGAGCAAAGTACAGATCTTCTTCGGCTTTACCTCTTAGTCTCATCTTTTGTGTGAAGTCCATATTGCTTCCCCCTTCAACGATGATTTCACTATAAGTGTAGCCATGGGGTTAAAATTGTTGGGAATTAAGTGACGGAAGTTTGATCTGAGTCGATGAAGTAAAAAGGCCACGTCAGTGACCTTTTTTTGCCTAAGAAATAATGACGTTAAGGCTTAATATTTTGATTATGGTGAAAGAGGTTATCAGGGTCATACTGGCGTTTAATTTTGACCAATCGCTGATAATTACTGTCATAGGCATCCGAAACGCGTCCGCCTTCTTCTTCCGTCATGAAGTTTACATAGGCCCCCGCAGAGGCATAAGGCGTCGTGTCTTTGAAGAAGTCCCGAGCCCAATTGATAGAAGCTTCATCCTCAGCTGGTGTTTCCCATCGTGCATGGACATTTAGGACAAACTTGGCATCCCGGCTGCTATAAGCCATTGCATCTGAGGCAACACTGTTGGCGGCTCCTGCGAGCTGACCAATGAATATTTCACAGTGAGGAGAGGGGAGGTTGCCGGCATATTGAAGTAGTAATTCCAATGCGTCGTCATGTAGTTCAGTAAAATTGTGCGATTTCCAATAGTTACGCATGCCTTCGGTAAGTAGCGGATCAAAGGCTTGTTGCCACGCAGTATAAGGTTGTGCACCGATATGCTCGCCGTGTGGGGTGCCGAATTGGCGAAGTGGTTCGAGCAAGGCTTCCCCTTGTGCTAAATCTCCCACATAAAATATCGCTAGAACGATGACTTCTTTGCCATGTACGTCTTCTGGCAGGAATGGCAGAGGTGGGGCTTGGCGCATCACAACCCAGACGTTGAGATCTTCAGGTGCTGTTTGAGTAAATGATCGGTATTGTTCCAGTACTTGCTTCGCTTGGTCGAATGGAAAGACAATTAACCCCGCAAGCACTTCAGGCCCTACCGGATGGAGCTGAAATTCAAATTCGGTCACAATACCAAAATTACCGCCTCCGCCGCGGATAGCCCAAAAGAGATCGCTATTTTCAGTTGCTGATGCAGTCAGTTGTTGACCATTAGCAGTAATGATTTGGGCTGAAACCAAATTGTCGATAGTCATACCATATTTACGGGTCAGCCAACCGAAACCGCCGCCCAATGTCAGTCCTGAAATACCTGTGGTTGAATTGATACCGACAGGTGTCGCGAGGCCATGTTGCTGCGCAGCAGCATCAAAGTCAGCCAAGGTAGCCCCGGGTTGAACAAGCGCACGTTTGGTTTGCGGATTGACAGTGACCGCTTTCATGTCAGAAAGATCAATCATTAGCCCGTTATCGCATATCGCATTACCGGCGATGTTATGCCCTGCGCCTCGGACAGTGATGTCAATATTTGTGTCTTTGGCGTAGTCTAGTGCGGAGAGTACATCAGCAGCATTGCTGCATTTGACGATAGCAGCAGGCCGCTTATCGATCATCGCATTCCATACTTGGCGAGCTTCATCATAATCACTGTCATCAGGTAATATGACGTGCCCCTGAATTTGGCTGGTGAGTGTTTCTTTGTGGGAGTTCATAATGTCAGCTTATATGGCGTAACCATATGTGGTGGGTCTAGACATTACTGTAGTCGCAGATAGTTATTTTTCCACTGCTCAAAAGTATGAAAAAGTCCACACCGAGGTGCAGCCAATGCAAGTGTGACTTGCTGGGTTGTATCTAACTCATGGTGGCTACCATTAACATCCATATCCAGATATCGGTAAACTAAATCGACACTCCACTTTTGTGGCAGGCGATACTGCAAGCCTACTTGTCCTCCCCAAGTAAAGTGAGTCCGCCGTCTGCCGTCAAATTCATTGTTGTATCTGCTTGATTTGTCACAAATCACACTTTTCCAAGAAATGGTACATCAATGTGTGGTAACGATTACATAATGGCGGCTTATCACAATTTCACATCACTTTGCGGGTTAGTATGCTGCTAAGGAGTAATAAAGACGAATAAGAAATAAGCAGGTGGCTTGATGAAATCTCTCTCTTTCAAGATGAAAATCAATGCGTTTTTCATCGCAATTAGCTTGGTAACCATATTAGCGAGTTATCTCAGCGTGAGCTTCTTTGTTTCTAGGGAAACAACGCGCTCGATGCATGCCGACGTTGAGAGCCAAATGGAACTGCTGGTTACAACAGTGAACAATGAAATCAACAACAAGCTTGTGCTGGCGAGTATATTGGATACCAGTGCGACAGACCTTGGTCAGTTACAGCAATTAACCGGTTTTCATAAAATATACCGGGTCGTCCACGGCTTTGTTTTTTCACCTGAGGGCTCATTGAGTGATATGGATGTCAAAGGTCAGCAGGTGCTTGCAAAGCTTGCCAGCGCAGAGGTGTTGGCTGTTGATGATTTAACACTGGTAGAAGGTAACCCTGTTCTGACAATTATTTCGCCTCAAGGAGAAAGTAGGGGGGATGTATTTGAAGTTGATCTCTCCAGTGTCCAAGAGTTACTTGAAAACACCCAAATTGAAGGCGCTTACCTCAAGTTGGAAACAGACAGTGGATTTGAGGTTTTCAATAACCTACCTGACTCAAGTTGGCAGGGGATAAGCCGGGTAATTAATGTACAAAATCAGCAATGGACGCTGACCGGTTATATCGATCATGGTTTCATTGGCCAGGAAGTGAATCAGATCACCCGTTTGATCACAATGGCGCTGAGTGTTGCTGGCCTGATCATTATCTGTGTCAGTATTTTTCTTGCCAAATATACCTATGCCCCGATTATGCGTTTAAGAGTGGTTGTGTCCGACTTAGCCTCGGGGGAAGGGGATCTAAGCCAGCGTTTAGAAGTGACTAGCCGAGATGAGCTTGGTGAGATAGCGCAAGATATTAATGTATTCATCGCTAAGCTCGAGCATATGGTGAAGCAAATATCGGGTGCATCAAGCTCAATGGAACAAGTAGTCGATAACCTGCAGAAAAATTCAGAGGCAACGCAGATGCAGTTATCCGATCACGTTTCAGAAACGGGTCAAGTTGTTGCTGCTGTTAATGAAATGAGCCATTCTGCCGCATCAGTGTCGGAATCATCACGACGGGCGGCGGAGCAAGCGGCAATGACCCTGACGCAAGGACAGGAGGGTAAAACCTACATCGGCCAGGTGGTTGAACATGTTGATTCATTGATGACAAATTTTGATTCGACCTCTTCGGCAATTGGCACGTTGAATCAAGATATCGAACAAATCTCACAGGTTCTTGAACAAATTGGCGCTATTGCGAGCCAAACCAATTTACTCGCGCTCAATGCAGCAATAGAAGCGGCGCGGGCAGGGGCTTATGGACGTGGCTTTACCGTTGTGGCAGATGAAGTTCGTACCTTGGCCGCACAAACGCAGCAGAGCACAGAGAAGATTGACGATAATATTGCCAAGCTAAAGAATAGTATCAAATGTGTGCTGGCTGAGATGCAGGTCCTGCAACAGAGTAATCAGTCCGTGGTGGTGAGTACCGAGCAGTGCGAAAAAGCACTTAATGCTATTTCACAGTCGGTGGGCACTATTTGCCAGCTCAATGATGAAATGGCCTCGGCGGCTAGCCAACAAGAAGCGGTTAGTATGTCAATTACTAGCAGCATGGATAAGATCCAGTCGGTGGTCAATGGGATCGAGGGCCAAAGCAAAGAGACCCATGGTGATGTTGAGCGCCTGTCGAAGTCACAGCATTCGCTAGTGGATGTGTTATTACATTTCCGTACCAGCTAAATACAGATGCATGGTATCAGTGACTCGAATGCCAACGCCAACTCCATGATCTCATTGTTAGACACGCCGGTAACAGCGTTCATGCTTGAGTCAGAGAGGCTTGATTTAGCATTCTCTGTGTATACCCGCGTTATAATAGGTATACACAAGAGAGTTATAGCGTGTTACTTAACCTGATACTTGCTATTGGTACGGATGTAGATGGTGGCTTCTGTATCACCTTTATTGGTGAACGCATGGCTAAAGCCGCCCATAGACTCTATATAGCTACCTGGATTAAGTGTTTTTTGCTGAACTTGGTCTTTTGAGTTGTAATCTACGCTACCTGAGATGACCACGGCACGGAACTCGGTTGCCTCGGTGGTAATGGTACCGTCAAAACCAACGGGCAGCTTTAGCATAGAACCACCCATATCTGCGGTGCTTTCCCATACATAGGTGGCCTTTACACCTTGTGCGTCGATATCGTGCAGATCGCTGTTATCTAGCCATACAATATTGTCCTTATGCAGGTTAAGCGGACGCTCACCATTATCAAAGTTTTCTTCGGATGGTTTTACTAGGTACGGGCCTGAGTCGATCTCAAGATAGATCAAGTTAGTATCACCGTTGGCAGCCGTAGTGTGGTCTTCACCTGCCGGTTGCGTCCAGAAAGATCCTGCTGGCATCCACATTTTTTTTGCGCTTGGATCAGCGTTGTGCATGAGGCCATCAATAACAATACCGCGGTAGGTAATGTTGTGGATGTGCGGTGGTGACTCAAAGCCTTTGTTAAAGCGTACCAGCATACCTGTTGCCGTATCTGTTGTACGGTTACCCCATAGATCGGCGGCACCGGGGCTTAGTTCGCCACGTTGCGGGTTTAGGTAGCCCCATTCAATGTCGTCAGTGGCGACAACCTTAGAGGTAGCATCAGCGGCAAAGGTTGGTGTTGCGAGTAGTGCTGTTGCGAGCGCTAGTGTTGATGCTTTGATTGAAGATTTCATTATTAACTCTCTATCGTATTGAACGTTGTTGTGATTGCTTGATGGGTATACTAGGTGCCATCTAGCACTAGATAAACGGGCTGTTCTTCAATACACTTTCGCTGAAACGTGGATAATCAATATTATGATCAAAGCATGCTTTGCATTAGATGGGGTGATGTTATGAAAATTGCCGATCTGCAGGTGTTTTTAACCGTGGCGGAGTTACAGTCGATTACCGCCGCTGCCAATCAGCTCGATATGAGCTCATCTGCTGCCAGTGTGGCGTTAAAGCGTATTGAGAAATTACTGGGTGCGCAGCTCTTTGTGCGCACGACACGGCAATTAAGGTTATCCCCTGAGGGCGAGCGATACCTGCCCTTATGTCAACAGGCGCTGGATCTGCTGCAACAAGGTCAGGTAGTGATTAATGAAGAGCAACAGTCGATTAATGGCGAGGTTAAGATGGCCATGTCCTCGGAGATGGGACGTAACCTGATGCGCACCCTGCTTAATGAGGTGATGGAGCAGCATCCTGATCTTTCTTTGCGTTTACATGTTAGCGATAGTCGGGTGGATTTTTATCGCGATGGTGTTGATGTCGCGCTGCGTGCCATGACTAAAGCCGCAGTGCAGGAGCTTAATCTGTATGGTTTTAAGATCTGTAATATTCCGCATTTCTTGTGTGCATCACCTGAATATATTTCACAACACGGTGCGCCTACCACCCCTGATGAGTTGTCTCAACACAATACTTTACTCTATAAGCTCTATGAGGTGATGCACGATGATTGGGAGCTCTATCAAGGTGAAGAGAAGTTTAAGGTGAAGGTCAAGAGTGATCGTGCTGTGAATGATGGCGATATCGTACGTCGTTGGTGTGTGGATGGCGTAGGCATTGCGAAAAAATCTGTTATCGATGTATCTGCTGATCTGCTTACTGGACGGCTGCAAAGAGTGATGCCTGGTTATCACATACCTGTGACTGAGTTGTGGCTGGTGCTACCAAGCCGTCAGCTGATCACTCCTGCGATTCGTCTTATTCGTGATGTACTGAAAAACAAGATTAATGGGCTGAGAGAGCAGTTGATAAAAGAAGGGAGGCTAAGCGAGGAGGAGTGGCCACCAGCGTTTGACTAGTGTTTGCTCTGTGTACAAGGGCATCTGATTTACAGAGGTGTCCTATTGAGTTTAACGTTGTAACCCCACTGAGCACAGTACGTATTAACCATGGTGCATTGTCATGCTTGCTCATGCCATAACTGGATTTGGGCTGCTATGTCAGGTAATCGCTGGCGTGGTGGTTAATCGTGTCCAGAGCAAAAGAGATCTCTTCTCGGGTATCGCTGGCCAGCCCGAAAAACAGGCATACCCCTTGTCGGTAGTTACGTGTTGCGTCGTCTAACTTTAATGGTTTCAAGTCGCCGGATTTTATCCATCGCGCGGCTAAGGAGTCAGACAGGGCAATCCAACCGCCGTCAGCTAATAACTCCGCGGTTAACTCAACATTACTAATTTTCTCCACAATGTTGGAAACCCTGAAAAAGCCCAAGTCCCCTTCGCTGGTATTTGGCAGCTCATACTGCGTTTCTAACCGCAGGTCATCTAGGGTAACGCTTTCGTTTTTGGCAAGATGTGATCGGGTATGAACATAGCCACTGAGTGGTAAGTTACCAATATATTTGGAAGCAATTCTTGCCTGAGTTCTTGGGCTGTTTTCTGTCGCCATTATCGCAATGTGGCACTCACCGTTCTCTATGCAGCGGTAGGCGTTTTCACGGGAAGAGGGGGCACATTGAATGGACATGCCGGAATAACGGCACTTGATTGCTTTAATCGCTTTGGCGAGCAGCCTGGTGGGAATTTGCTCATCGTGGAGCAAAAACAGTTTTCCTAGTGGAGCATCGAGCAATGAGAAGGCCGTCAACTCAAAGTCTTTCGCTTGCTTGCTTAGGTTCGTGGCACGAGATATCAGCTTGTGGGCTGCGTTGGTAGGCTTTGCCTTCCGCCCTTCGATTTTGAACAGCTCGACTCCTATCGTGTCCTCTAAGGTGAGAACATGCTCTCGTATTGTACTGCGCTCTTTATTGGCTGCACGTGCAGCGGCGCTGTATGAGCCATGCTGGTAAACAAGTGTGAAAGAATGTATTTGCTCCAGTGAAATCATTTATTGTCTCAAACTATCGGCTTCTAACGTATTAAAGATAAAAAATACACCACCGATAGCTAAATGTCTGACGGTGTGCTCACAGGGTTTTCCTGAGTACGGGCTAGATAGATGGCAATTTAATAAAGCCAATCACCTAGAAGTTAGCTTCCCTTTTGAAGCCAGCAGGCCTTAACGTAAAGTTAAGGCCTCAAACGAGTATGGGTTATTTCGTCTGGTCTAATAATTCAGCCACTTTTCTAAAGTAAGCAGGGGCTTTGATTTCACCGTAAGGTGCAACGTAAGGCGTCGCCGAGAAGTACACTGCGGCAAAGTCGCGTTCCGGATCGATATAAATCCCCTGGCCAGTGTTGCCGTGCTTATATATGGCTCCGTCCTCAAACATAAAGTCAAACTGGTACGCGCCTTTGACGGGCTTCTCTGCAAACAGGCCAATTGCCTGCTTTTCTTTGTGGCCGCCGATAAAGGCATCGCCGTTGCCGGCACTGCGGATTTGCTTGAGTAGCGAAGGAGTGACAACTTGCTCGTGAGCGACCTTGTCCCAGCTTGGCGTATACAGGGTCGCGTATTTGGCAAAGTCCTCCAGGGTCGAAGATATAATCGCTAGGTTTAGTGGAGTACCATCGGGTGTCAGGTGTACCATCAGTGGCATACGAGCCCCCAGTTTGCCCCAGATACGCTCCTCGACAACGTCTGACCAGCGCTTGTTGGTTACATTCTGGATAACCTGGCCAAGAACATGGGTGTTGAGAGAAGAGTAACGGAAGCGTTCGCCTGGCTGTTCGTTATCAAGTGGCTGGACATCTTTTAGCACGTCACGCCAGGTCTCCCCTTTAGTGCAGCGTTCTGTCGTGCCCAGCGCTGAACTAACAAAGCGGACGAAAATGCCTTCTGGGTCAAGGATGGACGTATTATTTTCTTCGTGATCCAATCCTGCGGTGTGGTTGACCAAATCCAGGACGGTAACCTTGTCCCATGCGGTACCTTTGAGATCCGGAACATATTGAGTTGCAGAGGCCGTAAGATCTAGTTTGCCTTCTTCGGCCAGCATCGCCGTGATCAGGCCGGTAATCGTTTTAGAAGAAGACATCCAAAGGTGGGTATCGGTCGGATTCATACCTGGGTATGCCTCATAAACCACTTTACCTTTGTGGATCATCATTACGCCCTGATGGCGGAACGTTGGATGAACAAAATAATCATCCATTTTTTGTTCACCTTCACTATCGGTATTCACCACGATGTTGCCGATGTCGCTATTGAGGTTGCGCTCCAGTGCAAGCTGCTTAGTGGCAGGGTTGACCATATCGGTGCGCATAAAAGTGCTCCAATTGGTTAGATAGTAGAGTGTGTGATCTCCGCCCATCTGAGCGTGGAAGCTTTCAAAGCTGTCATAGGCATCCTGAATAAAATCTAACTCAAAATGTTCTTTTGCCGCGCTGACTGGAAGGGTAACTGTAGCGCCGGGCGCCGCAAGGTATTTGGCTAAGGGGTGGTCATCCGCCACACTGGCATTGGTAGACGTAGCAAAAAGTGAGGCGATAGTGAGAGTGAGGGTTTTCAGTCCGAATTTTTTCATTTATTCCCCTTAATGTTATTACCTTCACTGAGAAGGTCTTTTGCTTCAGGTCGATATTTTAACAATTTCAAGTAAACAAAAAATTCAATTATGTTGGGGATAGCACTCCAAAAAGGCGAAATGCTTCGTATAAATTCAGAGCAAGAACCTGATGAATAGAGAGGAAGTTAACACGACGAAAAATGGTGATTTTGAATGAAGTTCTTGCCGACTAATGGGTAAAAATCCCTCACGTCAGAAGGCGTGCTGGGCTAGATAGTCGGTCGTAAATCTTTGGTGGTTAAAAAGTGGTGAGTAGGTCACTACGTCAATATGCATGCAAAATCGCCGATAAATACAATGTTGAAACGGACTTCGTTGTTGCTGATGTTAGTACGACTGAAGGCATCGAATCGGTAAAGAATATCGAGCATAAAATTGGACTGGTTGCTTTGTCAGCACCACTTCAAGACAGACTCTAGCCCTTACCGGATGGGAAAAGCGTCTTTGTCCATCGCTTCTCTTCGTAACAATGCGATGTGACTTCCTATTGTAAGTAAGCCAATAAACACACAGTTGTGAACATTTGTTCAAAATGATATTGAGCGACCGTTCAAATTATCCTATAGTTAATCCATATAGAAGAAGTAATAGCTTTTGGTACATGGAATCACATTTTTAGCTGGCATGTGGATGCTGGATAAAGATCATTAATCAGGAGAACCATAAATGCTTAAGTTTTATTTTCATCAAACTCCAAATCCAATGAAAATTGCCCTATTTCTGGCAGAAACAGACTTGCCTTATGAACTGGTTGCCGTTGATACGCTAAAAGGTGAGCAACACACTGCGACGTTCCGCGCTATCAACCCAAATGGCAAACTTCCTGCGATTGTCGATGAAGGTACACGCGTATTCGACTCTAATGCTATCTTGTTGTACCTTTCAGAAAAAACAGGGCTGTTGGCTGGTAAGGCGGAAGATCGCGCGGAGTTGTTGTCCTGGATGATGTTTATTGCCTCTGGGCTTGGTCCTTTCTCGGGTCAGTGTGTGCATTTTCATCGCGCAGCACCAGAGCAAATTCCGTATGCTCAAAATCGTTACTTGCGAGAAGCGCAGCGTCATTATGAGGTGCTGGATGGACATCTTGAGGGGCGAGAATATATTGTCAGTGACGAGTTCACTATTGCAGACGTGGCCGCATGGGGTTGGATTGACAAGGCTCCGGTTGTGTTAGGTGAAGAAGGGCTTACCCCGTACCCTAATTTAAAGCGTTGGTTTGATAGCGTGAATAGCCGCCCCGCAGCGGCAGTGGCCCGAAGTATCGACAAAGATATCGAGTTTAAATCAACGGTGGATGATGAGAGTCGACGTGCACTGTTTCCATCAAACTATCCCAAACAACAACTTGGACAATAGATAGGGAAGGCGATTATGCCACTTATCAAGTGTAATTGAAATTAACGGTTTAAGGAGGATTTGGTGGATAAAGACACGATAATTTTCGATATAAACGAAACAGTGTTAAACTTTGATTCACTAAACCCTAAATTTGAGAGAGTGTTTGGTGATGACAAAATCACTAGCTTATGGTTTTCAATGTTATTGCACACATCGACCGTGTGTATATTAACAGGCGTGAAAACTGATTTTCTTACACTCTCAAAAATGACGTTAGATACAGTCGCATCTCGCCTAGGGGTTGGGTTAACGGAAGGAGACCGAGCTGAAATACTGTCAACTTTCGCTAGCCTTCAACCCCATGATGATATTAAAAGCGCATTATTACGATTGCGTTCAGCTGGATATAAAACAGTCGCTTTTTCAAACTCATCGCAGATTTTAGTATCCTCGCAAATAAAGCAGGCTGGGTTAAACGATTATTTCGATGAAATTGTGTCAGTGGAGGAAGCAGGAAGTTTCAAGCCAGATCCTGTGGTTTATGCTTACTTGGCTGATAAAATGAACTTGCCTGTAGAGAAGCTACGCTTAGTTGCAACCCATGATTGGGATACGCATGGCGCTCTTAGCGTTGGGATGAAAGCTGCCTATATCGACCGCTTGGGTTGGCCATATAACCCTTTGTATAAGAAACCCGATATTACCGGGATAACAATGAATGAGATTGTTGAAGCGATTCTTGCTTTAGAGTAATACGGGATTAAAAATCACAAAGGCCACTGAATGGCAAAAGAACTGTATTACCTTCATTTAGACCACATCTGCAAATTTTAATATATAACTCTGGGGTGGAGGATAAGATATAATAACCAGCGGCTTGGTCCGCTGGTTTTACCCGTGGCACGGATACAATTATTTATAGGGCATTCACTATAGTTTCAATTTCAGTGCCAAGCTATAATTAATCAAGAACAATTTCAACTAGTTCAAAGTTGAAGTCATTTTTACCATGCTTGATATACATTGCACATTCCTCTACGCTTAACGACCATGTGCCTTGCTGGGTTCGAGACGTTAATTCATTGAGAAAAACTTTTTGATTTTCAACAGCATTTCCCGCCAATGCACGACCATACTGTTCGCACATTTCTTTATCTGTTGTCGCGTAAGAGGAAAAAGAGCATAACGCCAATGTTAAAGCAAATACGTATTTCATGATAGTATCCTTTGATTGTACTTTTATTCACTCCCGAATTCAACTCCGAAGTGCGACACCCTCTAATATCAAGCAGCCATAACCATCGTTTTAAAGACGACAGATGGCT
>NZ_JBNNXT010000018.1:0-93717 GCF_052873815.1 Photobacterium sp. DNB23_23_1
ACCGTACTGACAGCTGCAGGTGGTCTACCGGCTGAGCTTTCGATGAACTGGCAGAACTACCAGATTGGTAAGTTCGATATCGATTTTGGTTATTCGTGCATGGGTTACGAAATTGCCGGTGGCTGGGGCGCGAAAATTGCTAACCCAGGCAACGATGTTGTCGTGCTGGTCGGTGATGGCTCATACCTGATCCAGAACTCAGATATTTACTCTTCAGTGTTGACTGGCCACAAGATGATTGTGGTGGTGTGTGACAACGGCGGTTTCGCGGTTATCAACAAACTGCAGAACAATACCGGTAACGAGTCATTCAACAACCTGCTTGAAGATTGCCGCCGTCCAGATGGCGAGTTGGCCCGTGTTGACTTTGCCAAGCACGCAGAAGCACAAGGTGCAATTTCCGAGAAACTGACGTCTGTTGACGAGTTTGATGCTGCCTTTGCCCGCGCGAAAGAAGCGGACCGTACTTACGTGATTGTGGTTGATATCGACCCAGTTTCTCCTGCGGCATGGTCGAAGTGTGACTGCTGGTGGGAAGTGGGTTTGCCTGAAGTGACACGCAACGAAGAGACAGCGAAGAAAGTCGCTGACTGGGAAGAAGGCCGAGTTACTCAGCGTCGTGGCGTTTAAGGTCTCGGCTTATAAAAACGCTGCACTTTAGCGAGAATTTATTAACCAAGAGGCTCTTATTACTGAGAGCCTCTGAGAATAAAAACTCTGTAAACAAGAACAATCTAATTCCAATATCTGAAACGCAGGTATCTCTCAAAAAATAATGGGGATCCCTGGCAAGGAGTGAAGCCATGTTTAATGAAGAACGTCATTTTGATCAACCTATCCGTTGGGCAATGGTAGGCGGCGGTCGTGGTAGCCAGATCGGTTACTCGCACCGTAACGCAGCGCTGCGTGATGGTTTGTTCAAGTTGGTAGCCGGTGCTTTTGACCTTGATCCTGAGCGCTGCCGTGACTTCGGTAACAACCTTGGCCTTGATAGCGACCGTTGCTACGCCAACTACCAAGAGATGTTCGAGCAAGAAGCACAGCGTGAAGACGGTATCCAAGCTGTTTCTATCGCAACGCCGAACTCGACCCACTACGCCATTTGTAAAGCAGCGCTAGAAGCAAACCTACACGTAGTGTGTGAAAAGCCAATCACTTTCACTACCGAAGAAGCAGAAGAGCTGAAAGAAATTGCGGCGAAAAACAACCGCGTTATCGGTGTGATGTACGGTTACAGCGGTTTCCCAATGGTTCAGCAGGCGCGTGAAATGGTTCAGCGTGGCGACCTAGGTGAAATCCGTGTTATCAACATGCAGTTCGCCCACGGCTTCCACAACGAAGAGTACGAACTGAACGATCCAGGCCTGAAGTGGCGTGTAAGCCCTGAAGTATCTGGCCCAACTTACGTACTGGGTGATATCGGTACTCACGCATTCTACCTATGCGAAGTGATGACAGGCCTTGAGGTTGACCGTCTATCTTGCATGCGTCAGAGCTTCATCAAGTCGCGCACTCCGTTAGAAGATAACGCGCACGTAATGATGGAGTTCAAAGGCGGCGCTGTCGGCACGCTTTGGGCATCAGCGGTGAACTCGGGCTCGATGCACCAGCAGAAGATCCGCATCGTCGGCTCTAAAGCGTCTATCGAATGGTGGGATGAGCAACCAAACCAACTTCGCTACGAAGTGCAAGGCGAGCCATCTCGTCTATTAGAGCGCGGCATGGGTTATCTACACCAAGATGCACCGGGTGTGGCATCTAACCGTGTTGGTGGTGGTCACGCTGAAGGTTACTTCGAGTCTTGGGCAAACTTGTACCACCGCTTTGCGCTGGCATTCGATGCGGCTGACCGCGACGACCAAGCTGAGCTAGCAGGTATCTGGTTCCCAGGTATTGACGCGGGTATCGAAGGTGTACGCCTTTGTGAGAAATGTGTTGAGTCTGCAGATCAAAATGCGGCTTGGGTAGATTACGAGTAATAGGAACGGACCATGACAAAGATTGCACTTCAGCAAGACCGTAAGCTGGATGCCATCGTGTTGGGACGTGCGGGCGTAGATCTTTACGCCCGTGAATCAAACACGGACATGGCTGATATTTCAGGTTTCAACAAATTCGTCGGTGGCTCGGCAGCCAACATTGCAGTGGCTGTAAACAGACTTGGCGGCAAGGTAGGGTTTATCGGTTGTGTCGCTGATGATGCATTCGGCGGCTATGTGAAGCAGTACATGTCAGGTCAGGGGATCAACCTTGACGGCATGATGACAGACAATTCAGGCTCGCGTACGTCAGTGGCGTTTACCGAGATGAAGCCAAGCGACTGCACGGTATTGATTTACCGCAACAAGGCCTCTGATCTGACCATTAAGCCAGAGCAGGTCGACCCAGAGTACATCGCAAGCTCGAAAGTATTGGTGGTAACCGGTACGGCGCTTTCAGAAAGCCCGAGCCGTGAAGCAACGCTTATCGCGATGGAACATGCACGCCGCAGCAACACGTTAGTGGTTCTGGATGTTGATTACCGTCCGTATTCATGGCGCACCGACGTTGACGCATCAATTTACTACGGTATCGCCGCGGGTCTATCCGACATCGTGATCGGTAACCGTGAAGAGTTCGACATGATGGAAACCGTGCTGGCACCGGGTAACACCGACGATGATGCAACGGCTGACCGCTTCCTTCGCGCAAACACCCAGGTGGTAGTGGTTAAAGCCGGTGAGTTTGGTTCCAAAGTGTACTGTCGAGATGGTCATAAATTCCAGCAAGGTATATTCCGCGTGGACGTGCAAAAGCCATTTGGCTCTGGCGATTCATTTGCAGGCGGCCTGATTTGGACACTGGTTAACGGTGGTGAGCTGGAAGACGGCGTGAAGCATGGTACGGCAGCGGCGGCAATCAATGTCAGTGGCAACAGCTGTACTGAAGCGATGCCGACCAAAGAACAATTATTCGATTTTATTGAGACCAGAGAAAAAAGCCTTTAATCGTCATCTTCGGGTGACGTGATTAAAGGCAATTAGGTCCGCCGAGCCAGTATTTTACTGGACACGTCTAGAAAGGGTACAAACCATCGAGGCTCGGCTTTTTTATTACGACAATTTTGACTGATAAACACTGTGCTGGAAAACGACAGTTGAAAAGGCAGGCAGTGAGGAGAGAGTACAATGGGCAAGCATATCCCACCATTTGATAATAAGAACCAACCAATCGTTGATGTAAACGATGAAGTCACACCGTTGTGTTATTTTAACCAAGTTTGTCTTTCGCAAGGCGATCAGCACCAGCATGTTGTTGAAGGTTATGAGTCTGTCATCGTCCTTGCAGGCGGCACCTGTTCAATTACCGTTACCAATGGTGAAAAGACCGAAGTTTACGACAATATCGGTAAGCGAAAATCAGTGTGGGATGGCAACCCAGAAGCTGTCTATGTCCCGCTAGGTTACAGTGCAACCATTGACTGTGTCAGCGACACGGCTGATGTGATGATTGCCGGTGGTAAGTTTGAACAATCGCTAGAACCTTTCTGTGTGCGTGAAGAGAATGTCGATATTGTTCAGTACGGCTCTGATGACACTAAAACTCACCGTAAGATCAAACACGTATTGGGCCAGTCTAATTCAGATAATCGCGGTCGCCTTCTTGTCAGTGAACTGTTTACTGTAGGTGCAGGGGGCTGGTCAGGTTTCCCTCCTCATAAACATGATGAAGATCGCGTTAAGCCTGATGGCAGCAAAGAAACACTTTACGAAGAAGTGTACCAATTCCGCTTTAACCCAGATTTCGGCTTCGGTGCGCAATTCCTGTATGAGCATGAAGATGACTTTGGTCCGGTTTACCATGTCCGCACTGGCTCTGTGATTGCTATCGATAAAGGTTATCACCCAAGCGTTGCGGCACCGGGTTATGAAATGTATTACTTCACGATCATCGTGGGTAAGACTGAGAAGTCGCTGATCCAGCACTTTGACCCACACCACGAGTACCAAGTTGAAACGATCCCTGGCATCAAGGACATGATCGCCAAGTTTAAATAAGGAGGGGCAATATGCTCGTCAATTTGAAAGACCTATTGCCTCAAGCTGCAGCGTCAGACTATTCAGTACCTTGTTTTAACGTATTTGGTTACGAAGATGCCCTTGCAGTTGTGGAAGCGGCTGAAGCTGTTAACAAGCCAGTCATTCTGGCTTGTAACAAAGACGTGGCTGACTTCTATGGGGTAGAGACTGCCGCCGCGATGCTATTGCCGATGGCACATAATAGTTCAGTGCCGGTTTGCTTGCACCTTGATCATACCTATGAAGAAGAGGTTGTTTACCGTGCCTTGAAGGCGGGATTCAGCTCCGTGATGTTCGATGGTTCTCAGCTGCCGCTTGATGAGAATATCGCCCGTACCCGTGCTGTTGCTGATGTTGCACACGCGTTAGGTGCATCGGTCGAAGGTGAAATTGGGTCGGTGCCTTATGATGAAGGCCGGGATCACATCAAATCTATCTACACCGAACCTGAAGATGCTGCGCGCTTTGCAAAAGAGAGTGGTGCTGATTGTGTCGCCATTTCGGTTGGAAACGTACACCGATTGACCGAGCCGACATGTACAATTGATTTTGGTCGTTTAGATCGTATTGCGAATATGGTAGATATTCCGTTGGTCATTCATGGCACCAGCGGTATCCGTGATGAAGATATGGAAGTGCTGAAGCGTACAAGAGTATCAAAGTTCAATATTGGTACGTGTTTACGTCAAGCTCTAGGCCATAATCTGCGCGATTTCATGAATGAAGAACCACAAAAATTTGATCGTATCTACTTTATGCAAAAGGCAATGCCCTTTGTGAAGCAAGAAGCGATTCGCAACTTCGAATTATTATCATAAACTATAGCCTCAGGTGCTTAGCACTTGAGGTATTCTTATTTTGTAGTATTGCTTTCGAGCGGGAGAGCGGCCATTTATGGATGTAGAAGAACAAGTACCAGCTGACTTAGATACGCTGCGTGAGCTTATTGTTAAGCGTTACGATAGCCTAAGTGGGCGACTACAACAGGTTGCTGATTTTGTGATGGCCCAGCCAATGTTGGTAGCGGTCGAAACTATGGCAACTATAGCTGAACAGGCCAATGTTCCTTTATCGACGCTGAGCCGGTTTTCAAATGCGATGGGCTATTCTGGATTTAGCTCAATGCAGGCACTATTCCGTGATCAGTATTTGAATCGTCCGAGGGATTATCTTGAGCGTGTAAAAAAAGCACGTGAAACTGAAGAAGTGAGCCAAGACTCACCGATGGCGATTTTCCAGGACTTTGGACAAGCCAATATTGAAGCGATGGAGCAGCTGCAAATGTCTGTTTCCCCGCAAAAGCTAGAAAGAGCTGTGAGCCTGCTTGATGGGGCCGAGACCATCTATATTCAGGGCATGCGACGAGCATATCCGGTGGCATTTTATCTTTGGTATGCGCTGATGAAATCAGACAACAATGTTGTATTGTTGGATGATCACGGTGGTATGTTGGCACCAATGACTCGTCGTATGAATGATAAAGATGTGCTGGTCACTGTGACTTTCAGCCCTTATGCACCTGAAACCAGTAGTTTGATTGATACAGCGTTTGAGAAAGGGGTGCCTATTGTTGCGATTACGGATAATCAGATGACCTCTCAAGGCAGCAAAATGGAAGTGTGCTTTGAAGTACAGGAAGGCGAAATCATGGGGTTCCGATCGCTCAGTAGTTCTTTGTATCTGGCACAAACGCTGGCAGTCAGTTTGATGTGCCAAGAAGTGAAATAGTATTTTTTCGAGACATTTATTAGTTAGTACGAGTAACCAAGTTATATCAAATAATTTGGTTACTATACCCAAGTGACTTCCGCCTTATCTTCTTTAGAAGTCACTTGGCTATAGAACTTCTGTTTTATATATATTTCTTATTTCAGGTAGGTGCCATGACCATGGCGTCTAGGGATTTTGTTGCACGGCATTTGGTGTCGATAAGGATTTAAAATGCGTTTTGCTCTTCATGGAATGTGTTCACTTCATAGTAATATTCTTTCTGATATTCGTTTGGCAAAAGAAACGGGTTATCAGGGGTTGGAAATTCATACCGAAAAACTATGGCGTTATATTAATGCTGGTTTTACCAGTGAGGAATTTAAAGCCCGCCTTGATGCGGCTAATATTACTCCTTCAGCTATTGATATTATCGGAGGGGTAGAGGCAACAACGAAAGAAGAGCAACAGCGTGTATTCAAAGAAGCTGAAGTATTATGTCGTTTTGCTAAAGACATTGGTGCACCCACTATTCAGCTAAATGCTTTTGAAAGCCTAAATGGCTTTAGTACTGAAGAAAACATTCAATTAACGGCGAAAAACATCCGAACTATTGCCGATATTGGTCGAGAGCATGGTATTCGCTTTCAGTATGAAGGGGCAGCATGGACACCGATCGCGACATTAGATGATTACTATCGATTGCTCGATGCTGTTGGGCGTGATAATTTTGGTTTCGTCTTAGATACATGGCACCTATGGGCATGTCGTGGTGCAACGTTAGAGCAAATCTCTCAAGTTGATAAATCTCTAATTTATAATGTTCATCTATCTGATGGTAAACGTCCTGCAGTAGGGCAGCCATGGGTTGATGAAAGAGAACTACGTGGTGTCTACATTGGTGAAGGCGATATCCCAATGCAAGAGTGGGTTGATGCCCTTCTACAGACAGGTTATGACGGTTTCTTCTCAGGCGAGTTCCTCAATGATCAAATGTGGGAGCACGATCATTACGAAGTGGCAGAAAAAATGCTTAATGGTATGAAAGCATTGGTTCGTTAATGGTTGCATGGATTTGCAGCTTATATTTGGAATAATTATTTGAAAATATATTGCTGTTATTTCCTACACGTTAGTTGTAGCGAGGGCGCTTCAGAATGAATCTTGAGCGCCGTGCTGATTTAATATTGGTCGCAACCACAGTATTGGCGGCAGCTGGCTGGATTTTCTCTAAAGAGGCAATTCAGGGGCTACCGCCTTTTGGCTTTATTGGCTTGCGTTTTATCTTAGCCTCTTCGTGCCTATTGCTGTTCTGTTATTCTGACATTAAGAAAGTCGAAAAATCCGTCATAGTCAAAGCGCTTGGGGTAGGGTGTATTCTTGGTAGCGCCTTACTGCTATGGATACATGCTATTTCTGTCAGTGATACGTTGGGCGAAGGCGCATTTATTATGAGCCTGTCCATGTTGTTCGTACCGTTGATTGCTTGGCCGTTGTTCAAAGCTAAGCCACCAAGAACATTTTGGCTGGCATTGCCTATCGCTTTTGCTGGTTTGTTGATGCTGTCGTTAGGAGGCGGTAATGGTTGGCAGATGGCGTCTAGCCAGTTGTGGTTTATGGCTGCGGCGGTGA
Source organism: Photobacterium sp. DNB23_23_1 (assembly GCF_052873815.1). Taxonomy (NCBI): domain Bacteria; kingdom Pseudomonadati; phylum Pseudomonadota; class Gammaproteobacteria; order Vibrionales; family Vibrionaceae; genus Photobacterium; species Photobacterium sp. DNB23_23_1. The sequence goes on from NZ_JBNNXT010000018.1 coordinate 7,398, forward strand.
TGTTGGCGGTTCACTTCAACTTTAACAGTCAGTATGCTCGTCAGATCCCAACGCTGTTGCTGACCTGTTTACAGTTATTCAGCACTGGCTGTATGGGCATCATTGCTTCTTTATTGTTTGAATCATGGCCTGAGTCAGTCAGCTTGGCGACATGGGGCTGGTTCACAATGAGTATGCTGGTTGCGACAAGCTTGCGTTATGTGATGCAAACGATGGGGCAGAAACACAGTACCGCTGCGAATGCCGCGATTATTATGATCCTTGAACCTGTGTGGACGGTTATTCTCAGCGTTGTTTGGTATGCTGAAGAAATGCCGTTTAATAAACTCGCAGGGTGTTTGATGATTTTACTGGCCTTATTCACATACCGTGGTGGGCCGTATTTGGTCAATCGTGTGATAAGGCGGTTCTCGCACTAATCAAGTCTTACGGTGATCCAGTGCAAATACTTGATCAACGACTTATCCAGATTGGTATTACTTTCCTAAATATCTAATTTGTTCATTTATGCTGCTGTAAAAAAACCATCTGAAGAATTATCGCTTTGTTTTTAATAAAAATTGACTGCAACATAAAAAGATCACCCGGGACGTGATTGTGGTGCATCGTTATGCATACAAGCATAACTTTGATGAGTATCACGGATATGGATAAATGTATTGAGGTATGGTGATATTCACTCAGGGAATACGTGGGTCCTTTTGTCAAAAGTATTAAACGTAGCAAGGAGTCGCTATGCATTATTTACATTGCCCGGTATGTAAGCGTAAAAAAAATGTCTATCGGATCAAAAGAAATACCATAGAACGTATCACCAGACATAGTTATGCCAAATACCAGTGTGCGTGTTGCTCGTCGGTATTTTTATCTCACATGGTAAAGCAGGACACGATTCTCATCAAACGAGGTGAAGTGAGCTATGAAGCTACGGATTGATGTCAATGGCTGAATGCCTACAGGGTTAACGACCGCCATGAAGCGGTCATGGCTTCTGTCATTTTACCCGGTGAATATAAGGGAAATGTAAAACCACCTTCGATGTCGGAGGTAGCTTGTCCCATACCCATACGACCAGTCTGTAATGAAAGGTGATTTATAGCAATGTATCAAACATTCAACTCCCTCAGTAGTTGGTTTCGGTATGCTACGGCTTCAGGGTTATTCCGAGATAATCCAAGCTCAATCCATTTTTCGATGATGCTGATTTCATCTCTTGTTAAAGACTGTTCATCAACCTGATAGCGTTTTAGTAACGACAAATAGTCATTAGTGGTGATTGGGATAATTTCAAACTCTACTTCACCGAATGCGCATCGTTCACCATCATCATAATTGAGTGATACTCTAAAGTAACACTCGCTAATTTCTCTAATATTTTCATCGTCAATGATATAGAAATCGTTGTATTTCTTTAAATGGTAGCCACGGTAGTCTCCGACCTGTGGTTTATCATGGGTACTAACGCCCAATTTAGGGACAATGTTATCTTCTAGTGAGGTGACTTTCACCCCGATATCAAAGTAACCATTAAAATCTGAAATTTTCACATAAACACAGTCAGTGTAGTAATTCTCACATTCTAAAAGATGAGGTTTACTGTCAGTAACACGAATAATGTCAGCACTTTTAGCTGTGAGGTGGTCATGTTTTTGTTGTTGTGCTTTTTTACCGTCCAATAAAATGTATTGGAAGGTGACAGTGCTCAGAATAATAACAGCGATAAACACCGATAATGCTGCTGGTCCCGAGTGTTCTATAAAAATGAAAAGCGTTCGGTAAAAGTCACTTTCCTTGGATAAAAAATAAGAGAAGTATTGGCCTGAGAACAACTGACTGAGTTCAACATAGGAGCCTTTTACAAGTCTTTGATGGTACCCGGCGATAAACTGATATCCAGCGATGCAATACAGGGAACTCAGAGCACAGCAAAGGATAAACTTGCTGGTTTTATGTAACTCGTTAAGGGCGCTTTTCATTCCAACTCCATTCGTGATCTTTGTTATGCTGTAGCTATGAACGGCGAATTCAGCTACTTATAAATCAGTAATTTAATCTAAAACGACTGAACAAAAAAGATCAGATTCATGCTTACAGAGAGGAGATGGCTGGTTTTGTAGAGGAGGATGGGAAGTTGGGAAATGCGGTATGCATTCCCCATCTATTTTAAATAATAAAACTTACAGTATCAGTGCTGCTATCCAGGCAAACAGCACCATACCAAAGTTCGCATGGGTAAACGTAGGGATCACCGAGTCTTTAATGTGATCGTGTTGCCCGTCGGCATTCAAGCCTGATGTTACACCCAGTGAAATAGTCGAAGCGGGTGAGCCTGCATCACCCAAGGCTGCTGACGCGCCTAGTAGGGCAACGGTAGCGGCAGGTGAGAAGCCCAGTGACAAGGCCAAAGGCACGTAGATAGGGGCTAGAATGGGAACGCTGGCAAATGAGTCACCAAAGCCAATCGTAATAAATAAACCAACCAGGAGCATTAGCAGCGCTGCAATCGCTTTGTTATTGCCAATCAACTCACCGGTTGATTGCACTAGCGATGGAATTTCCCCTGTTGCTTCAAGCACTCCCGCAAAACCGGACGCAATGGTGATGATAACGGCGATCTGTACCATCATTCGCATCCCTTCGGTAAAGACATCATCCTGTTGCTGCCATTTGAACACACCTGATACTGTTAGCAGCATGAAGCCCACCATCGCTCCGATTAACAGTGAGTCGAACAGGATTTGGCACAACAGAGCGACGGCAATAGCACCGAGGACGAAAAGCAACTGTCCAACTTTGAGCGTTGGCTGCTCATTGTGAAAAACTAGCTTACTGGTTACTTCAGCGTCGTAGTCCCGTGGCTTGCGGTAGGTAATGAATACCGCAACCAGCATACCGGCGACAATGCCCATCACCGGTAAAAACATGGCTGATGGGATCTGCGAGGCTGTTACGGTGAGATCGTATGCTTCACCAGCCGAATTGACATTCGGTAGTAGGATTTCGAATAAGTAAATCGCGCCAAAGCCGGTTGGCAGCAACAGGTAACTGACACTGATGGAGCAGGCGATGATACAAGCTACCGCACGACGGTCGATTCGCAGCTTGTTGAAGATAGCGAGCAGTGGCGGGATCATCACTGGGATAAAGGCGATGTGAACCGGCACGATATTTTGTGACATGATTGAGGCGCCTATAAACAGGCTAAATAGCATCCACTTGATGGTTTTATGCGAAGCCCCTCCAGATACTGCGCCGAGTGTCTTGTTCGCAAAAACATCAAGTAACCCACTGCGGCCAAGGGCTACCGCGAACGCACCAATCATCACATAGGTCATCCCCACTTGGGCACCTGCGGCTAGATTGTCATTGATGGCACCAATTGCTTCATTGGTCGTCATGCCACTGTTGGTAGCTCCCACCATGGCTGAGGCAATTAGTGCAATCGCTACAGGCATACGCAGCAAACACATGGCAATCATAAGCCCAATGGCAAGGATCACTGAGTTGACGGGGAGCAGGCCGGGTTGGATGAGGGCAATGGCACTGATCACAAACGTGATGGCAATGGCCACTCGCGGATAAAAGCTGTTGGGGTTGGGTTGGGTTAAGCCCAACGATGACGTATCGGTAGCCATGGAATATCCTTTTCGGTTGGCATGAAATCAAATTAGCGGAATGAGTTTGTCGAAAGCCATCCTGGCTTTAGGGGAACGCATATTAAGCGAATGAAATACCTAAAATGCATAATCCATGAAGACATAAGGGTTATTTCTAACGATTTATGCATGAATGTCAAGGTGTTGAAGGGGAGAGAGGCAATTTAGTAATTATTTATTCACTGTCTTCTTCGTCTCTGATGGTTTTTCCCCAAACAACCGTTTGTAACTCTTGGCAAACTGCCCCAAATGATAAAACCCAAAGCTAAAAGCGATCTCATAGACCGCCCGTGTATCGGTGGCATCTTGTAATACTCTTCTTACTTGGTTAAGTCTCTGCCTTTGTATAAATTGCTGGGGAGCCATACCGCAGCATGCCTCAAAACTATATTGCAAGGTTCGACGACTAACATGGACGGCTTCACACAGTTCGCTGATGGTTATGGGGTTACTGGTGTCGATGTTTTCTAGATATTGTTTGATTTGGCCCATGATTTTCTGGCGGCGGTAAGGCGACTCAAGGTGCGTGTTCGTATTCGGTTTGAGCGTCAGCTGTTCGGCGACAAAATCCTTAAGGAGGGCCTCGTGGGTATGACTGGACCATCGAGTCGGCTTGGGCGCCAACAAAAGGGCAAGGTAGTTTTTAAGCTGTATTGCTTGTTCTTGAGACTCAATTTGGCACAACTTATCGATGTCACCAAGGCCAAATTCAACCTGCTCGCTGATTGATTCCAGCAGGTGTTGATCGAGAACCATGCCATAAATTGAAAAGGCATCGGGTGTGATGAGTTCAAAATCAACACCGCCAGAGCGTAATAACATGTGGTTAGCACTTACTTTGGCGTGATTTAGATGCAGCGATTTTTGCTGCGCGCTTATTCCGAGCCACAATCCTCCTACTTCCACACGGCACGCTTGCTTAAGTGCCCGGTTGCTGTCCTCACGAAACACATGAATGTGAGAAAATCGCCTTTCAATAATTTGCCCCATATAACGACCATTACTCAACTGGTCATATTCTTGCTGCCAGTTGGTAAGGTTCGCAGCTTGCTGGTTTGCATCACTTGAGGGCTGAATGCACAAATCCGGTGCAAGAGAGTGCGTGACTTCATTCAACTTAGTTCTCCCTAACTTCAAATTGTTGAACCAATTTAGAGCGATAACTCTATAACCTTTTGTTTATTTGAGCTTTTTTGATATTGCCAACTTTAGATAACACGTTGGAACGTATTTCGCAGCCATAGAGTCAGTATCTAATTGAAATAACGCAAGAACTGAACCAAGTTGTAGAGGAAGAGTGATGACAGTAGCGTATCGTTGGCAGCAAGGTAACCGTGTATATACCTTCAACTCCTTGGCGGATTTATTGGCCAAAGCAACACCCGAGCGTTCAGGAGACGCGTTGGCTGGCGTTTGCGCAGAGTCGGCTGCAGAGCGAGTGGTTGCGCAAATGACGTTGGCTGATTTGCCGCTTAAAACCTTTCTTAATGAGGCCGTAATCCCCTACGAGAAAGATGAAGTAACCCGGCTAATTATTGACACTCACGACTCCGGTGCCTTTAAACCAATCGAACACCTGACTGTGGGGGATTTTCGGAACTGGCTTCTGAGTGAACAAGCAGACGCATACACGTTAAAGCAGATCAGCGCGGGGTTAACCCCTGAAATGGTGGCTGCGGTGAGCAAGATCATGCGTAATCAAGATCTTATCTTGGTGGCTAAAAAGTGCAGCGTCGTGACGGCATTTCGAAACACCATTGGTTTACCCAGCCGCCTGTCGACACGTTTGCAACCCAACCATCCAACAGATTCACTCAATGGCATTGCTGCCACCATATTTGATGGGCTGATGTATGGTAACGGGGATGCGGTTATCGGGATAAACCCTGCTACCGACAATGTGCCTCAAGCCATTAAGCTGATGAAGCTAATGGATGAGGTGATACAACATTATCAAATTCCCACTCAATCCTGTGTTTTAACGCATGTCACCAATACGATTGAAGCGATTGAAATGGGTGCGCCCGTCGATTTGGTCTTTCAGTCCATCGGCGGAACGCAGGGCACTAACGATACATTCGGCATCGACCTCGCTGTGCTTAAAGAAGCGCAACAAGCGGCCCAGTCACTCAACCGCGGAACCGTGGGGAATAACGTGATGTATTTTGAAACAGGGCAAGGAACAGCGTTGTCTGCCGATGCCTTTCATGGCGTCGATCAGCAGACTTGTGAGGCTCGGGCTTATGCAGTTGCCCGGCATTTTGATCCCCTGTTGGTGAATACCGTGGTCGGCTTTATCGGACCCGAATATTTATTTGACGGAAAACAGATTATCCGCGCCGGATTGGAAGACCATTTTTGCGGGAAATTGCTGGGGCTGCCGATGGGGTGTGATATTTGTTATACCAACCACGCCTATGCCGATCAGAATGATATGGACAATTTGCTGACGTTACTCGGCGTGGCCGAATGTTCGTTCATTATGGGGATCCCTGGCTCTGACGACATCATGCTTAACTATCAAACCACCTCTTTCCATGATGCCTTGTATGCGAGAAAAGCCCTTGGCTTGAAACCAGCACCTGAATTTGAAAAATGGCTGATGGACATGCAAATCTTTCATGATATCAATGATGTTCGCTTGAACGACCATCCCGCTGGTTCTTTTGCTGGCGCAATTGCACAACTAAATTGAGGGGAATGTCATGGGTAAAGTGATTGCTTTAGCAGAAAAACAGTTTCCAACAGAAGTCGTTCAGAATCCTTGGTGCCAGCTTCGGGCATTTACCTCTGCCCGCATCGCATTGGGCAGAAGCGGAAATAGCATTCCCACCAAAGAACTTCTTTCTTTTCAGCTCGATCATGCACAAGCGATGGATGCCGTGCACTGCGCACTGGATACCGATTTGTTGGTCAGTCAACTCGTGGAGATTCCATCGCTCCTCGAATCAACATTAGCCTCCCCGGTTGTGGTCGAGAGTAAAGTTACCGATCGGTTGATGTATTTGCAGCGCCCAGATTTAGGTCGTCAATTGAATGATGTGTCATGGCTGGCGTTGGAAAACCTCTCCTCAAAACATCATGATACACCTGATTTGGCCATTGTTATTGCCGATGGCCTCTCCTCCACCGCAATTCAAAGTCACGCGGTAGAAGTTGTAAGCCGTTTGTTTTCAATGTTGGGTAACGACAGGGAGCATGAGTGGGACTTGTCGCCAATCAGTGTCGTCAAGCAAGGGCGGGTAGCTGTCGCCGATGATATTTCACAATGCTTCAACGCCAAAATGGCCTTGATCTTAATTGGTGAACGCCCCGGACTGACGTCGCCTGACAGTATGGGAATGTACCTGACATGGGGGGCCAGACGGGGCGCAAAAGATTCCCACCGCAATTGTATTTCTAATGTACGCCCAGGCGGATTGAGCTATGACGATGCCTGCAACCGCGCACTGTATTTGCTTAAAGAAGCGCGTAAGTTGCAGCTTTCAGGCGTCAACCTCAAAGATCGCTCCAATATCGACGAAGAAACTCAAGCCCAGGTCGATGATAAGCACAATGACAACTTTTTAATCTCACAACCGTAGAAGGATCTACTATGTCTAAACATCATGAATACCTGTCAAAAAGGCAGTTGAAAAGAGGCACCGCAGGTTGGGTTTTACTGGCTGGATTAGGTGTTTCCTACGTGATTTCCGGCGACTTTGCTGGTTGGAACTTTGGCATTGCCCAAGCGGGCTGGGCTGGTTTCTTGCTAGCTGCGGTCGCGATGGCGGTGATGTATTTTACCTTGGTGCTCTCATTGGCCGAAATGTCAGCTGCTATTCCAGCGGCGGGGGGCGGTTACAGTTTTGCTCGCCAAGCAATGGGTCCAACGGGAGGCTTTATAACGGGGTTAGCGGTATTGATTGAGTACGCACTGGCACCAGCCGCCATCGTTATCTTTATTGGCTCCGCGGTAAATGAACTGATTGGTATTGATGGCCCTCTTGTTTACGCACTTTTTTATGCTGCCTTTATCGCCATTCACTTAGCCGGTGTTGGTGAAGCTCTCAAGGTGATGATGGTCATTAGCGGCCTTGCCGTTTTAGCGATTCTGATGACAGCAGGCGTGCTCGTCGGACATTTTGATACCACTAACCTCTTCGACATTGCACCAGCAACGGCGCAAGCCACCGAAATGCTGCCTTTTGGCTGGTATGGCGTATGGGCTGCACTACCATTTGCGATGTGGCTCTTTTTAGCGGTTGAGGGCGTCCCACTTGCAGCCGAAGAAGCGAAAAACCCAGCAAAAGATGTACCTAAAGGTATCATTGGCGCGATGTTATTCTTGTTAGTGACCGCAACATTAGTGGTGTTCTTACTTGCCGGTGCGGTAGGGTCTGAAGCGATTGGTGCTAGCGCGGTGCCATTAGTGGATGCTCTAAAACTGACTGGAAACCCAATGATTGCAACGATGGTGAATGTGTTGGGGTTAGCTGGGTTAATCGCATCTTTCTTCTCCATTATTTATGGTTATAGCCGCTTGGTCTTTGCGCTTTCCCGTGCGGGGTATTTGCCGCAAAGTCTATCTTTAACCAGCAAGAAGAAAGTGCCTTCACGTGCATTGATTGTCCCTGGTGTCTTTGGCTTCGTGGTTTCATTGACGGGGGAAGGGGACTTAATTTTGGCGATGGCGGTCGTCGGTGCCACAGTATCGTACGCGCTGATGTCACTGAGTCACATTATGCTGCGAATTAAACAACCAGAGTTAGAGCGACCATATAAGACTCCCGGTGGCATGTTTACGTCAGGTATTTCATTAGTCCTGTCTCTTATTGCGATGACTGGAGTGTATGCATTTGACCCATCTGCCTTTTTCATGACGATGGGACTCTTTTTGATTGGTGGCGTGTATTACGGTCTGTATAGCCGTAATAAGCTGGTAGCAAGCAGCGCGGAAGAAGAGTTTGCGATGTTGTCACTTGCAGAGCAAGATCTCAACGCGAATACAAACTAATCCTTTAGCAAGATGATAAGAACCAGAGTAACCGTTTATACGTTACTTTGGTTCTTCGTTTTAAATGGAACAACGGGTCGCAGGTATGAATAGTATGCCTTTCTATAAAAAAGGCCTAACGAAAAGTTAGGCCTATGATTTAAAGAAAGTAATTAAGCTGTTAACCACTCTGATTCGTCAAGAGGGCGGTCAACAATACGGACCTCACTTATGTAGCCGATGAGTGGGCTAGAAATACGGCCATCCCAATGAGAAGCACCAATCGTCCAGTTAAAGCCATTCACAATCGCAAGACCATCTAGGTTGCAATTTGTCTGGTTACGCATAGTAAGGGCGCCATCGACAAACATTTCAGTGATCATGTAACCCGTTGACTCCTCAAGACGGTTAACCACGGCAATGTGGTGCCAACTGTCGGTGCCAAGATCCCACGACCATGAACGGTGAATGTTGCCGCTATCATGTGACAAACTTTCAAATTGCATTTCACGCAGCGTTGAAGTCGCAAGAACCATAGCTGCATCTTCACCATTACCGTTAATTTCCAACTCTTCTGCTGCTTGTGTACGAGATATTTGATGACACAGAATCCCCCCCCAGCCAGCTTGATTGGAGTTCCAACCATTTGGTAGTTTAATGAAGGTTTCAATGGTGAAACCGTCACCTTTAAAATCAGAATCGCTTAAGGTAACCCCTGATGTTTCTAAGTATACGCCTTCATCTGTTCGCTTATCACCAAGGAATAACATCGAGCCTGATGCAAATCCTTGGCCCGGGTTATCGTCCGTCATATCGAAGTAGCGGGAGTTAGATCCTATATTTCCAGAGAATCCTTTCATTACCAGATGGTTTCCTAGTCCACTAAGGTCTTGAAAAAGAATTTCCTCAGCTGCACTTTCACGAACAATCATACGATCTTTATCAAGAATCCAATGTGCTCGAGTACCTTCAATCCCACCCGGCCCAGCGTTGATGTTATTTGAGTTGTTTAGATCATTAAAACGCTCTTTGAAATTCATTGGGAAGTCGAAGTGGTTTATGGCATCCGTCAAATTCAATTGGTCTTGTGGGTCAATCGGCATACCAGCGGCCATCTTTTCCATAACGTATGGAGAGAAAGAACGCATAACCATTTTATTGTTTTTATAATCAAAGCCGACTGTACGCAACAGGCCGTTTCCACCCCAGAACATTGCCTGATAATCGACAACAGCCATTAATACCTCACGGCCGAACTTGTTGTACGCGACTAAGCTTGATGCACCGTGATGGTGCCCATTCAACGTAAGGAAAATCTGGTCGTTGTTGTAAATTAGATCAGTAAAGAATTCAACACCTTGGTTTGTTACTAGTGGACTTTCACCATCACCTGCAATGTTAATCAACTGGTGAGTTGAAAGGATGGTTGGAATAGTTGCATGTCGGTCAAGAACTTCTTGTGCCCAAGCGATACTTTGTTCGGAAGGGCGCCAGTCCATCGCAAGTGACAAGAACTCTTGGCCATTTGGTGCTTGGAAGATATGGTAACTGTTAAAGCCAGTTGGGCAACGGCCCATGAAAGTAGGGTCTTGCTGCATACGGCTTTCTGGGAACCAAGTGAAGTATGGTTCCTCAGCTAAATTACGTTCGGTATCTTTATTTTGGTTGAGCAGATCATGGTTGCCACAAAGAATCGAATATGGAGTGTTCCCTGTTTCGAGGAGAGACATTGCATAATCAGCCGCAACCCATTCTTCTGTAATACGGCGATCCTCAACAATATCGCCTAAGTGGATTGTAAATGGTATTTTTTCATTCTCCCAGTTCTCAGCAATCCACCTTGTTTGAGCATTGTAGCGCTCAGGACTGTTCTCTGAATACTTTTGGGTATCAGGTAAAACGGCAAGTTTAAAATCAACGTTAGTTGAAGAGCCTGAATTATCGCTCGAAGAATCAGAATTGCAACCTGTTAAATACGCCGCAGCCATAGTTGCCGTTGCACCTTTAAGAAAAATACGTCTAGTAATCATATTGTAAACCAAATTATGTAGTGATTTTTATAAATGCTATCTTGATGTTTTAATGCGAATTAAATTTATATAAATGCAATAAAGATAGGTATGGAAACTCATTTTTAATTATGTTTTGTTGCTTTTCATTAAATTAGTAACATGAATGAATTACTTGTTGCTGTAAAACTTGCTAAAAAACAGCCCTAGTTCAAATAACAATATCATAGGTATTGCTAATAATGTTTGAGATATTATATCTGGCGGAGTTAATATCATGCCTATAACAAATACGCCGACAATTACATAAGACCGCTTCTCTCGCAGCTGGCTAGGAGTTATTACGTTAGTCCAACATAGTAAAATGGTAACAACTGGAATTTCAAAAGCTAGACCAAACCCGAGAAATATTTTAAGAACAAAACTTAGGTAACTACTGATATCTGTAGCAATAACCACACCCTCAGGAGAAACACTAGAGAAAAAACTAAATACTAATGGGAACACCAAAAAATAAGCAAACCCTACACCAATATAAAATAAAAGGGCAGAAGCTATAATAAGTGGTATGACTCTTTTTCTTGCTTTTCTATAGAGACCAGGGGCTAATAAAAAACAAACCTGAAATAAAATCGCTGGCATAGAAACAAAAAAAGCGACTATCAAGGTTAATTTCAGTGGTGCAAAGAATGGCGATACAACATCGGTTGCGATCATACTTGCATCATCGGGCAACACTCTGATCAATGGAGATGATACAATTTCATATATATCATTCGAAAAACAAACCAAGCATAAAAAGGTAGTCAAAACAATTATTACAATACGTAATATTCTTACTTTTAGTTCTTGAATCCGTGATAGTATTGGGGATTCATCGACTGTGTTTTTTGGGTTCATACCGCTTTACTGCTTTGATCTTTTATAACGTTGGTATTTTTTATTGTTAATTCTTGTGTGCTTTTTTCTATATCAGATATGCACTCTTTGATATCATCAGGTATTTGTTCAAAATCAATTGACTTTATTTTGTCAACACCCTGTTGAAGCTCTTTTATTCTCAGTTCTTTGTTTAATTCGTCATTTAAAGAGTTGGCCATTGATTTTAGATTTGAAATGGTGTTTACAACCGTGTCTATTGCTTTAGGTAGTTTTTCAGGACCAAGAACAATCAAGCCTAAAACACCAATAAGAATAACCTCCCAAAAACCAAAATCAAACATCGATCGATTTAACCCTCGCTGTCATGTTGTTTTCTAATGCATCATCTATTTGTTCATCTTTTGTTTTTTTAGTGGAGTCTTCGATATTTGTTTCTTTTCTGAAATCACGAATAGCAGTACCTAAATCGCCACCTATTCCACGTAGTTTCTTAGTACCAAATAATAATGCAATGATTAATGCAACAATTAATAGTTGCCATACACTAATTCCCATAACTCACCTCTCGATTAACTGAGCACAGTATATTGAACAATTGTTTAATTAATATTACGGTGGGAATTAAAATTTCATCGCCTAGCTGGTAAATTTAATTATTTTAAGAAACCTCATTTTATTAATTGTTTGTAATGTTTACTGCGTGCTTATTGTTGATTTTCTTTGTGTTGTTGCTATCAATATGTGACTAACTCGGTTGAAAATAATAAGGTGAAACCAACCTAACCCCCCGAATTACACTTCTAGCAACATTATTGTATTTCTAATAGGCTGATGAGAATGTAAGCAATTAACGGTGTCAGCTAGAGTGGCATCATTTGATGAGGGAGGTGATAATCTCGTATATCGTGTTTCTTCCTGCCTGAAAAGTAATAAGCTTTGTATTCCAACGAAAGAGGCCTGCAAAGTGCAGGCCTTTTGGTGATTTGTTAAATGGTTAGTTTGCCAGTGCTTGACGGTTGCGGTGCCAGATGGTCAGTTTGCTTTAGCTTTGCCATTGCCACATAGGCGACAGGTACCACGAACAGCGAGAAAAAAGTACCGGCAACCAGACCGCCAACGAGCACCAAGCCGATATTTACCCGACCCAGTGAGCCCGGCCCAGAGGCAAATGCCAGCGGCAGCGAACCGAGGATCATCGTCAGTGAGGTCATCAGTATTGGCCTCAGGCGAGAGCGGGCACTTTCCAGTGCAGCAGTAATCGCTGTGGCGCCATGTCGGCGTTGTTCGTTGGCGAATTCAACCAGCAAGATGCCGTGTTTAGTCACCAATCCGACTAATGTCAGCAATCCTATTTTCGAGTAGATATTTAGGCTCTGATCAAATAGCGACAGCGTCAATAGAGCACCAACAATACATAACGGTACCGTTAACATAATGACCAGCGGATCGATAAAACTTTCAAATTGTGCTGCCAAAATGAGGTACACAAATACCAAGGCCAGCAGGAAAAGCAATTGTGTCCCGGATTGAGAATCATCCAGCAATTTTATTGTTCCGTTGAAGGCATAGCCTTGTGCATTGCTCAAAACGGAAGGTATTTCCTGATCGACGTAGGCTTTGATATCACTGGCAGTGTAGCCCGGCATTAAATCCGCGGTGATCACTGTACTGTCTTTACCCATATAGGTTTTAAAGCTTGATTCCGCAGTGGTTTGCTTGATTTTGACAAACTGGGACAACGGCAAACTTTGTCCTGATTTTGAACTGACATAAAGTTTATCGAGTACATTGAAGCTACCCAAATCCAGGCGGTTAACCTGCACCTGAATAGGGTAGGTGAACCCGTCATCGGCTTGCAAATCGGCGGCTTTGACCGATCCCATGAACGTAGATAGGGCATCAGTGACGTCGCTGTAGCTCACTCCAGATAAAATAATGGCGTTTCTGTCGATTTCCAGATCATAAGTGAGCTGATCGCGAAGGGTTGAGTTCTTCACATTGGTGACCCCTGGGTATTGCTCAAGCAGGGTGGTGACCTGTTCAGCAGTCATGGCCAAGGCATCGGTATTTCGGTCTACGGTCGTCAGCTCAAGTACCAAGTTCGTCGCAATACCAAGGTTATCGGCAGAGCGGACGGCAAATGACATATCATAGGCTGAGACGGTTCGGTTAGCTTTCTCATTGAGTGCCGCGACCACCTGATCTGCGGTTTGCTGGCGTTCACCCCATGGTTTGAGCAATACATGGTTGGTTGGCGTCCCTTCAATATATGACAGGTTTGCTTCGATGGCGCGTTGCCCTGCCATCACACTGTTTAGCTCATTATTATGAGACTGGTGATATTGGCGGCCGACGCCAGTTGGAGCGGTTGACGTCACCTCAATAAAGCCGGAGTCCTCGGTTGGCAGTAGAACCTGCGGTATGTTGACAAAGGCAAACCCCGATAGCAGCAGTAGAAGACAAGACAAACCGGCCATGACCGCTTTACGATTCATCCACTTAGCAAGTTCAAGGGTATATCTATCGGCCAGACGGTTAAGCTGGAGGTCAATGTGGGCAAACCACTTTGGGTGCTGGCTGATTGGTTTGATTAGGTAGGCACTCATCATCGGCGAGAGGGTAAGGGCAACCATGCCGGAAATGATCACTGCCGCTGCGAGGGTAAAAGCAAATTGACGAAAAAGATCGGCGGTTAAACCAGACATCAGGCCAATTGGTAGATAGACAACGGCAAGGGTGAGTGTCATTGCTATAACCGGGAAGACGATTTCCTTGCTGCCTTTCAGTGCTGCATTTAAAGGTCTTTCTCCTTGTTCAATATGTCGATAGCAGTTTTCGACCACCACGATAGCGTCATCAACCACCAGTCCAATGGCTAAAATAATGGCGAGGATGGTTAACACATTGATACTGAAGCCGAGCAATGCCATGACCGAGAACACACCGATGGCACAAACCGGTATGGTAATGATAGGAACAGAGGCGACACGAAAAGAGCCGAGGAACAGCATCACCACGATAGACACCAAGACAACTGCTTCGACCAGCGTCACAAAGCCTTCGTCTATGGCTGACTGGATGAAGTCGGCTTGGTTGTAAACCATCTTCATTTCAATACCATCAGGAAGATTGTCCTGCATCGACTCAATGGCTGCTTTTACGCGCTCGGCGACAACAACCGGGTTTTCGGTTTTCAGCGGTAGGACTTGTAGTGACATGGCTTGGTTGCCATTAACCGTTAGACTACTTGGAGTCAGGCTCTCTTCACCCATGACCACATCAGCAATGTCCTTGACTCGGATTATTTGGCCGCTTTGAACTCGGATCACCAACTCCTGGACATCTTTTAACGAGGTTACCTGGCTGACAGGGTTGATGGAAAAGTCCCGCGCTTCGCCTTTGATGGTGCCAGCTGTGAAGGTACTGTTGTAGGTACTTAAGGTACCGACAACATCAGCAGTCTTGATATTCAGTGCCTTCATTCGTTCAGGTTTCAGCCATACCCTAACGGCTTTGGAAGAGCCTCCGTATGGTCCCCAAACACTACCGACACCTTGGATATGACGAAACTGGGGGACAAGTTGCTGGCTGATGATGTCATACATTTCCTGCTGTTCAAGCCCCCCTGTATTGACGAAAGTGATGACATTACTGGTGGTACTGGTATCTGACGAGTTGTCCGTTACTGTCGGTTTGTCAGTCATGCTCGGTGGGAAATCGGTAACCGCTTCGACGCTGCTGCGCAGTTTGTTCATCAGGTTAGTGTATTCAACATCATCGACATCGTCGCTGAAGTTGATTTTTAGGGTACAGCTGCCCTCGACACAGTCGGTTGTCATGGTATCGACACTGTCCAGACCGGTCGCTGCATCGATCAGCTTGTCGGCAACATTGCGTGACATAAACTCGGCACTGGCACCGGTGATATTGGCACTGACTGTCGCAGTTGCTGTTTGATGCTCAGGAAAATACTGGATAGACAGTTTCTGGAATGACAAGATCCCCAGTAACACGACAGCAATGCTGAGTACCGACGCTAAAACAGGGTGGCGAATACAAACCTCAGGCAAGCGCATTATCCTGCCTCCTTGTTGTTAGTCTGTTCTGAGCCTGTTTCTATCGATCTTGTTTCTTTAGATATTGGCTGTCCAGAAGGCTGAGATGATAGAATATTGACCGTATTGCCATCATTTAATTTCTGTTGCCCTGTGGTGACAATCTGTTCGCCTTTTTTCAGCCCGCTTTTAATGATGACATAACCATCATTGGTATTGGCGCCTAATTCAACCTGGCGGCGTTGTGGTTTGTTGCCTTCAACAACCCAAAGATAGCGTTGTTCGTTGTTGGCCAAAATGGCGTTTTGTGGCACGACAAGTTGAGGTTTCCCTCTTTGCAGTTGCTGGCTGACGTTGGCAAACATGCCCGGTGCCAGTATCTGCTCTTGATTGTCTATGGTGGCATGAACTTCAACTCGGCCTGAGTTCTCATCGACAGCAGGCGCAATATAGTTCACTTCACCCGTGAACGACTGGTTGGGAAATGCCGAGACGCTAACCGCCACGGTTTGACCAATCTGAGCAGTACCAAGATCTTCCTGGCTGATGGCATAAGTGACATTAACTGGGTCTAACTTGTAGAGGCTCACCAGTGCCGTTGAGGCATCGATATGGCTGCCAATGGAGTGGCTAAAGATTGTTAGCCTGCCATCAAATGGAGCAACAATGGTGTAGTCTTTGAGGGTTGCTTCTTGCTGACGGAAGTCAGCCGCCGCAAGATTTACCTGTTCTTGAAGCTCATCGACATCTTGCGGCGATAGGGCGTCAGGTTGCTTGGCAAGTAGATCACGGGTTCGTTGGAGTTTGGTTTTTGCCAAATTGAGGGTGCTGCGAGCTTTGTCCAAGTCCGCTTTGGCTTTGGTGCTATCGAGTTCGGCAATGACATCGCCTTTGTTAACGGCATCCCCGTCATTGAAGGCGATCTTTTCAATTTTAGCCCCGGCACTGAATGTAAGGTTAGCATTATCAAGTGCGGTGATTTTTCCCACTTCCTCGATTTTTTGCACGATACTTCGGGTGGACACAGGCTCCACGGTAACTGGAATCGGTAAGAGTTCAACATCATTAGCCATCACGAATGTTGGTGTTAGGCAAAGGAGAGTATAGACAATTGTTTTGTAGGTTGAATATCTGTTCATAGGAGAATCTTTTTGCGAAATACAGACGAATTTTACAATTATGTGTCAAGGGACTGTCAGGAAAGTGTAAATTTGTGTTGCGAAGCGTAATGATGTGTATGCTCACTGTCTTTCTTGCAATGTCGAGTGGGGCGGTGATATAGCCCAAAGTGTCTCAATCGTTGCTTAACTCTTCCGAATTGTATTTATCAGCATGATCGTCTTCTCATTTTACCCACAGCTAAAACGTGTCTATTAAGTCGGTGGCTGTTCAGAATAAGCTCTTGAGAGATCTTTCTTTGAAAAAGAGGTTTTTTGTCGATAGCGTATAAAACAATGGAGGGTTAAATCGTTGATATTTAGGCACAATAACAGTGAGAGTTAACGCTGAACTAAACAAAGGCCCCCTGAGAAGGGGGCTTATACAAAAACACTTTCTTTCGACGGTGGATTATTTACTTAATGGAAATATAACCGCCTTTGGCAACAATCTTTTGTGCTTCAGAAGTGAACATCCAATCCAGGAATTTTTGTGTGCGTGTATTTGGCGTACCTTTGTAAAGTACTTGGAACGGACGTGCGACTTTGTAAGAGCCATTCTTTACGTTCTCAACAGTAGCAGCGGTGCCATTAACTTGTACTGGTGTTACTGATGAATCAACACTACCTAATGAGATGTAGCTGATTGCAAATGGGTTTTGAGCAGCCATTGTTTTAGAGTGACCATTGCCATTTGTAACTTGTGCATGCTGAGTAATCGCTGTTACTTTTATGCCATTTAATTCCTTAGTCAGCATCATGATTTCTTCAAATGCTCCACGTGTGCCTGATGCTGTATCGCGAGTAACCGGTACTATAGGTTTATCAGCGCCACCAACTTCTTTCCAGTTTTTTATTTCGCCTGCATAGATATCATGGATTTGCTGTGCAGTTAGCGATTTAACGCTGTTTGATGGGTTAACAACAACCGCAATACCATCACGTGCAATTACTTTATTGTGCAAATCGGATTCTTCTTCAGAAGAGGCAAGTTCACGAGAAGCCATACCAATGTCTGCAGATTGGTTTTTTGCAGCACGAATCCCTGCGGATGAGCCAGGTCCTTGCACTTCGATAAATACTTCAGGATGTGTTTTTTGGTAAGTCTCACCAAATACTTCCATAAGTGGCATTACGGAGCTAGAACCAACTACAGATATGTTGTCTTGTGCGAATGCAGAATTGGTGAATGCTACGACAGTTAGAGCTGCAACTAAAAAAGTATTTTTCATTTCAATCATCCATTAAGTGTAATTAAATATTTCTTGTGGGGGATGTTACCTACACTTATATTTCAAAATGATGTCAGTGAAAGCGAGTTGAAGTTTATATTGATCTTAATCAAAATAGCAAGGGTAAAGTTTGGTACTAACTTATAATCAAGGCTTATTTTTAAAAACTTATTTTTTATTATGATGATAAAAATTAAATATCAATAATTGAATATCCACTAACTCTCTGAGTTGTTTTGCAAATTGTACAGCGTGACATAGCTGATGCCTTTTACTTTCGGTTCTAATAGATTTTGAAAAAAGTCTAAGCATAAATGTTGAGAGAGGGGGCAGCCTGTGGTACCGTTTGCGAGCCACTGAAGGCTCTATATCGAACTAACGAGGTAATAACACTATTCATAAAAACGCCCCTGTAATGACAGGGGTGAGTAATAACCAGAAAAGAGCGGAAAGGGCATAGATGCCGCAATAAAAGTTTTCTTCATAGTTATTGTATTTTTTGTCGTTCAGAGCTAATTGAGTGATATAGGTTAAATAAAATTTCTGCTTCCATTTTTTGGTTTCAGCTTTTTATGATCATTCTCTAATTAATGTCTAGGGCATGATTGAATTTTTAATATGGTGATGAGAAGTGATCGTTTTCTTGGATGGGCGTACAAGCGAAAGCGGAGTAGCCCTACGTATTAGGTAAGAACAATTTCGAGAGTCAGGAGTCGTCGTACAAATAGTAATTATTATTTCGATTTGTGATTTTCACAAAGTAAATTGGCGGCTATTCAGTGAACGTTTATACGGTAATATGTACGTAGCCCTGCACATTAAGAGCCCCTTGAGCTAAGAAACTTTTATCTAAAGTGAGAATCTTTCGATCGCGAGAACGTCGGTTTGCGATAAATACCACCTCACAATTGATAAAAGTAACAATGACAATTTACTCAAAGTATTCCAGAGCGAGGGTTTATATTTTGGTGTTACTTTCTGAGTCGAGAATATATGAAGGAGTGATATTCATCTACATTTTCCACTTTATGCGTCAGCTCCTATCAAATTATTGCTGGTTCAAATAGTTATGACGTGTACGAAATTCCCTCCCCCCGGA
This sequence comes from Photobacterium sp. DNB23_23_1, assembly GCF_052873815.1. Lineage (NCBI taxonomy): Bacteria > Pseudomonadati > Pseudomonadota > Gammaproteobacteria > Vibrionales > Vibrionaceae > Photobacterium > Photobacterium sp. DNB23_23_1. The sequence continues at coordinate 26,463 of NZ_JBNNXT010000018.1, forward strand.
CTCGTTTTGCTAACGAGCATATATGTTCGCTATTAATTCTGCATAACAGGTTGACCTTTTGTTATTTAGCTAACCGAGCAAAGGTTAACGGTTTCCATTACGTAAACGCGACAGGCGGCTTTGTTCTTTAACGTCATATTTACCGGATAGAAAATCTTTGAGGTAGTGATAGTTCAATAGGTGGCCAGTACCTTTCTTTACATAGATTCTCCCATTCGTGTTACTTACACCATTGAGCACACCAATCATTGCGACGTAATCTTCGTCATTAGCAAAATGCTCTGTGAAAGGGAGCGAAAAGTGCACTGCACCTTGCTCAAACGAAGGATAGTCATCGTGTGCTGAGGCAAACGTATATATCTCAAGATGGTTGAGTAATGGGTCTCTTGGGTGTTCTTGAAGCAATCTTCCTACCACGTTGGAGATAATGATCCCGCCTTGGGAGTGAACAAGGATCACTATTTTATGGGACTGGTTACTGTTAACCGGGGTATATGCCAACTGGGTTTTGAGGCATTGTAACTCTCCCCAAAGAAGATCCTTCGTAGTTCGAGCGATGTTCGTATACTGGTCTAGATCCCTTCCTTTAATCGCTTCGGCCAAATCTGCGATCATGCCATTAGTAGGATTGTGGAGAGGCGTGATGGGACGCCCGAAAACCTTACTGAGCATACGAGAATTAATGATGGCCATGTCAGTACTAGTACAAATTCCGTTGATGAAAAACCATTTTTCGTTAGGTGTTGGATTTGTGGGATGCATGGATTGAGTCGGTAATCGTTTTATGGTGTTTTCTTTTTTAAGGGGAGTGAGATCAAATGGGATTTTTTCGAGTGTCTTGATGTAGCTTTCAGTGCTGTCGTAATACTTCCGGTTTAGTTCGCTGTCTTCACCCTTAAAGGTTTCGAGTGGGTTGTCGCCCAGTACCTTTGGCAGTGCGTCGATGTCTTTTAGGCCGATAAATATTGTTGTAATGAGCTTTTTGATCCGTAAGGTATCGAAGAAGTTATCTATAGTGGATTCAATCCTTTCTAGGCCCTTCCACCAAAAGTAGGTGGCGACTTTGCTTGCTAAACCCGAGGAGCTAATATCTTTTTCAATATCTTCCATGGTCGTTCTCCTTCCAGTAGTGAGTACGCAATATGATAAGCATCTGTGCTCACATAAATAATGATATGGTAGCTTCTGTTGTTGGTCAAAAAATAAGTAGTTATGGCCGTTCAAAATATGAAAAACATAATAAAGCAAAGAAGGGACGTCATCCTAACGTGGGTTGATAATGCCAGAACCTGGTTTTCTATATACCAACAAACGAAAAGCGTTCGTCTCATTGAGTACTATTGTTGCCTCAATGAGAGATATTTTGTATTTTAAGTTTATGAATTTATTGAGCTGGTAGACATACTGACGGTGAATTTTCGATAGAAAGTGAACCAGCATCGGATATTCCAATTTTGCGGTTTAAATTTGCATCTTTCTGGGATAGATCTACCAGTGGCACGTTATGTTGCCTGTGTTTGGAACTTAAGTATTTAGCTTGGCAGAGAAGGAATTTTAATGACGGAATCTATCAACGTAGATGTTGTTGTACTCGGTGGTGGACCTGGTGGGTATACAGCCGCTTTTAGAGCGGCCGATCTTGGATTGTCAGTATGTCTTGTTGAAAAACGTGACACACTGGGTGGCGTTTGTGTCAATGTAGGCTGCATTCCTTCAAAGACCCTGCTTCATGCCGCATCGCTCATTGAGCATGCCAAACATGGAGCGAGTATGGGTATTTCGTTTACTGAGCCTAATATCGATATTGACGCATTACGAGCCCATAAAGAGGGAACAATTTCCAACCTTACCCAAGGTATCGCCAATTTAAGTAAAGCGAGAAAAGTTGTTCGCGTGCAAGGAGCAGGGCTATTTATTGGCGAGCATACACTTTCGGTGAAAGGCGATGTTGAGCAACATGTAAACTTCAAGCACGCCATTATTGCGACGGGCTCCCATTCAGTTAAATTACCGATAGCGCCAGATGACTCAAGAGTATGGGATTCGACTGACGCACTGTCTTTGCAATGTGTTCCAGAGACGATGCTGATCGTTGGTGGCGGGATCATCGGATTAGAAATGGCGCAGGTATACTCGGCGCTAGGCACGGAGATAACGATTGTCGAGGCACAAGAGCAAATTATCCCTGCCGCCGATAAAGACATCGTCCAACCGCTTGTGAAAGCGACCAAAAAGACGTACCAACTGCTGACGAAAACCAAAGTGGCCAATATGGAGGCGCAGCCTGAAGGCATTGCTGTTTCCTTTGAAGGTAAGAAAGCCCCAGAGCATGCTGTTTTTGATGCGGTATTAGTTGCCGTTGGTCGTCGCCCGAATACAACCGGTATTGGCTTGGAAGACATCGGTGTTGCCGTCAATGAGCAAGGGCTTGTTGAAGTTAATGACCGCATGCAAACCTCAGTACCTCATATTTTCGCGATTGGCGATATTGTTAAGGGGCCAATGCTCGCACATAAGGCGACCCACGAAGGTAAGGTTGCCTCGGAAGTGATTGCCGGATTGGATGCAACATTTCATCCTGCTGCAATCCCATCGGTTGCTTACACCAGCCCTGAAGTCGCTTGGGTCGGTTTAACCGAGAAAGAAGCCAAGCAGCAGGGTATTGATTACAGCACGGGTAAAGTACCGTGGCTTGTCAGTGGCCGTGCACAAAGTGTTGGCGCAACCAATGGCGTTACTAAAGCGCTGTTTGATAAAGAATCTGGTGCGCTACTTGGGGCCGGTATTTGCGGTGAGAATGCGGGGGAACTTATTCACGAAGCGGCTGCAGCCCTTGAACTGGGCGGTACGGCTAAAGACATCGCCCATACCGTGCATGCACACCCAACATTGGCCGAAACCTTTGCCTTTGCGGCAGAAGTCGTTGAAGGGTCGATGACGGATATGCTGCCTAGTAGAAGACGCTAGGGTTATATTCATTATTCTTTTATTTACTGTTACCCCATCGAGCTAGGCAAACCGTCTGGCTCGATGTCTTTCTAATGGCTTCTATTTTCATAATTACTGAATGCCCAGAAGACACTGGCTTACGTTTAATCGCTAATAATTCCGCCAACTTATACCTCACCTGTCACAGTCTTTAAAATTTACTTTTTGAGCATTGATGAACAATTTTTTATGCCAACTATTGCATCACTCGATAAGAAATTTTCGTCATGTTACCTTGCCCACAAAATGAACCATATGTTTCATAATCGAATTGAAAAGATTTTTTCATTCCCATATTATTTTGAAAAATATTTACGAACCTATATAACGATTACAAGCATTGGGAAGGCCGCCATGTCAAAACTGCTCTCAAAATACCATGCCCCTGATCAGCATGGTAATACCCAAACAATTACCCCAGAAAGTGCGCAATGGGGTTATGTTGGATTTAAAGCGTTTGAACTTGAATGCGGCCAAAGTTTAGAGTTACCAGCCAGCGATGATGAAGTGTGTTTAGTGCTGGTGGGCGGTTTTGCCACGGTTACGACTCAATCTGAAACGTTCGAAAACATCGGTGACCGAATGGGGCCGTTTGAGCGCAAGAAACCTTATGCTGTCTACGTTGCCAAAGGTGAGGCGATTACCGTTGTGGCCAATACCCAGCTAGAACTTGCAGTGTGTACCGCGCCAGGGCATGGTAATTATCCAACCCGTTTGATCGCACCAGATGATATTGATGCTGAACAGCGCGGTGTCGGGAATAATAAGCGTTATGTCCATAATATTCTGCCTGACTACAAAGAAGCTGATAGTTTGCTGGTCGTAGAAGTGTATACCGATGAAGGTTGCACCAGCTCGTATCCAAGCCATAAACATGATCAAGATGCAGAGCCCAACGAAACCTATCTCGAAGAAACTTATTATCACCGTTTGAACCCTTCACAAGGGTTCTGCATGCAGCGTGTTTATACCGATGATCGTTCATTGGACGAGTGCATGGCGGTTTACGATAAAGACGTCGTTCAAGCCCCTAAGGGTTATCATCCGGTGGCAACTATTGCAGGCTACGACAGCTATTACCTCAATGTAATGGCAGGGCCTACGCGTAAATGGTTGTTTACTTGGGAAGATGACCATCAATGGATAAATGAAGAAAAATATGCAAGAAAACATCAATAATTAATTTCGGCAAAGGAGTGAGACATGTTTAATATTGCGTTATTTGGCGCTGGCAGGATTGGCCAAGTGCATGCTGTAAATATTGCAAAGCATCCCAAGACAACACTGTATTCAATCATCGACCCCTATGTTGAGGGTGCGAACAAGCTTGCCGAAGAATATGGCGCGCAAGTACAAGAGATCGAGCAAGCAATGACCGATCCGAATGTACACGCAGTATGTATTTGCTCTGCAACCCATACACATGCAGACCTTATTGAAATGGCCGCCGCACATGGGAAAGTCATTTTCTGTGAAAAGCCAATTGATTTAGATCTTAGTCGTGTCCGTGATTGTTTAGCGACAGTACGTAAGCATGGCACACCGATGATGGTTGGTTTCAACCGCCGTTATGACCCACAATTCAGAACTGTGAAGAACCAGCTAAATGCAGGTGTTATCGGTCAGCCGGAATCACTAGTGATCACCTCTCGTGATCCGTCGCCACCACCTGCAGAATATTCCAAAGTATCTGGTGGTATGTTCCGTGATATGACTATCCATGATTTGGATATGGCTCGTTTCATCATGGGTGAAGATCCTGTTTCGATCACAGCACACGGCAGCTGCATGGTTGATCCTGCTATCGGTGAAGCAGGGGACATCGACACCGCTGTGTTGGTGCTTAGCTTCCCATCAGGTGCGATTGCAACTATTAATAACAGCCGTCGTTCCGGTTACGGTTATGATCAGCGCCTTGAATTGCATGGCTCGAAAGGTTTGCTACAGGCACACAACGTTACAGAGAACTTGGTACAGCACTGGGGTGAAGAAGGCTGCGTAGCTGCAAAACCTCAGCACTTTTTCCTTGAGCGTTATGAAGCTGCTTATGTTGCAGAATGGCAGGACTTTGTTGACGTGCTTGAAGGTAAAGATCCTGAATGTGGCGGTGCGGATGGTGAATTTGCCCTTGTCATGGCTGATGCGGCCCTTGAGTCGATGAAGCAAGGCAAAACTATCAAGCTGTAATGTTTAAAAAGCCTCCTGAGTGATGACGGGAATGGGGTGACAGTTACCCCCCAATGACACTGCCCCAAAAAGTTAATCACTCTCTAAGCCCCGCAGTGCGGGGCTTTTTCTGTTAACGTCTTTTTGATTTTTTACCACTTTGTCGTAGGACGGCAGTCATTAATGAATTATGAAGTGATAAAAAGAGTAGGAAAGGGAAAGGCTTAGCTCAGAACGTTGATTTCAAGATCGTTACTTGCGCCTTGTCGATAGGCCAACGAAACTGCCAGTGTTTGTGCAAGGCACAAAGAAGCTGATTGGGAGCGGAAAGCTTCGACCTGGGCTTCTTTCACCACAAAGCACACATCACTGAAGGTGGCTAATGGGCTAACTTGGCTGTCGGTGATTACAATTTGTTTGGCACCGGCTTGCGAGGCAACCTCGCTGAGAGTGACAGTCTCTTGCGCATAAGGGCTAAAGCTGATGGATAGTACTGCATCATTAGGGCCAATCATCGAGAGTTGTTCTTTGAACATACCGCCTAACCCATCGATCAGGAATGCGCGGCGCTCAAGGTGACGTAATGCATAGGTGAGATAAGATGCGACGCTGAAAGAGCGTCTCAAGCCGATAAGGTAGATGTTATCAGCATTCATTAATATCTCGACCGCTTCTTCAAGCTTGTCTGTTGGTGTTTGCGCAGCAAGGTGATTCATTGCTTGTGCGTTCGCACGGGCGAACTCTTGCAAAATCATGGCCGGACTTTCAGGTGCGCTTTGTTCAGCGTCGAGCTCTTTGAAGAGTTTAGCTCGCTCGGTATAGCTTACTGTTTCTTCTACAAGGTTACGGCGAAACAGCTGTTTCATATCGTTAAAGCCGTTGAAACCAAATGCGTTGGCAAAACGGATCAAAGTAGAAGGGGGGACTTCAGCTTGGCTGGCAATTACTGCAACAGTGTCGAAAGCGACGCTGTTGGAGTTATCTAGCACATAACGCGCGACCTGCTGTAAACGCTTGCTAAGATCGCTATAACGCGTTCTAATTTGATCTTGCAGTTCGGTAAGGTTATTGGCAACAGACATCTCATACTCCCTTCAATTGCTCCTTTATGTATTGTAATAGCTAAGACACCAGTATGAAACATATTTTTCATATAATGCTGATTATATGCATGATTAGAATATACATTCCAAATATTATTGGCAGAAAAGTACGGTTTTGAGTTGAGTGGAAACCTAAACTGCGCAGGTGATGTCTTTCTGCCTGATTGGCCATGATTCCGTGAGATAAATCGGGATTTGAAAATGAAGAAAGTGATATGTTAAAATTTCAACATATCACTTTTTACAATTGAATCTATAACGCTGCTATATTTTTAATTGGATTTCGAGCCAAATTCATGGATGAAAGAAGTAAATTATATCTAGAACAATATCTTAGTACTCTGCCTGATGAAGTTGCATCAAAGTACACCTCATTTAGCGCAGATTATTTTTGTGCCGATGAATACAATGCAAATGTATGTGCTGATCTCATATTACGTGGTGAAAAAAGAGCATCGTGCAGCTTAGACATTTGGTACAGCGAACAAGGTGAAACCATGCCTGAAGTTGGTCATCTTCAGGTTGTAACCAATTGGGATGGTACGCCAGTTTGTATCACAGAAATAACCTCGGTATCAAAGTGCAAATACAATGAAGTAACGGCAGAATTTGCAGCGTTAGAGGGAGAGGGCGATAAGACTCTAGGTTGGTGGGAAAAAGCGCATTGGTACTTCTTTTCAAAAGAGTGCGAAGAACTCAATATCAGCCCATCAGAAGACATGCTACTTGTCTTAGAGCAGTTCAAAACTGTGTACCCACAAATAATATAACAAGCATATATGAGGGATTATCAACACTTGGTATTTTTCGTTCTATTTCAGTTTAAGTGTTTATGGCACAATCGTTTAGGTTGGGTGGTCGCGTTGCTCACCTTAATGCGGCTATGTGTCAGAGTGCCTCATTATACGAAGTAAATGGAGAGAGTATGCGATTTTTATACGTTATGGATCCCATGTGCGCTTGGTGTTATGGGTTTCAACCGGAACTAGAGAGATTTTTAGAACATTATCCTTCAGCTGACGTTGACTGGATAATGGGAGGGTTAGCTCCTGACACAGAAGAGCCTATGAACGAAAACCTAAAGCAAGCGATCTCTTCTTATTGGCACGAAATAGAAAAAGTTTCCCAAGTAACGTTTAATCATAGTTACTGGGAGTTAAATACACCTTATCGTTCGACATACCAAGCTTGCCGAGCAGTGATATCAGCTGAAAAGTTAGCCGTAAAGAGTGCTCAAAAGATGGTAAGAGCTATTCAATCGGCTTATTACCGTGAAGCTAGAAATCCTTCTTTAGATCGAACGTTGATTGATTGTGCTAAGTCATTAGATTTAAGTGAGAAGCAGTTTTTGGCGGCTCTTCATTCTAAGGAAACGGAATTGCGGCTTCGAGAACATTTAACTATTGCGCGTCATTTTCAGGTTAGTGGGTTTCCAGCTTTCTTTTATATCAATGAAGGTAAACAGGTTTACCCTTTAACTCTCGGTTTTTGCAAAGCTGACGAGCTTTTTGAACGCTTTACACTAATTCCTGAAGCGTGAGTGCATACAACGTCTTTAAGGCGGTCACCTCGTTGGCCGGAAAAACTGAACCGATGTGGGTATATTCGGGAACGGATCGCTAGGTAAACAGGGGCTGTGCCTTACGTTATAGATACGCATTAACTCAAACCGTTATTGCACAATAACCATCAATAATGGTCTGAATATTGGTATCGCCCGTGTTTCCCTGTTGAATACGACGATAATGGCCCAATGTTTTGTTTTTGTATTTTGTTGCGATATCGGCTTGTTCGGTCGAATCAGATTGCCAAATATTGCTACCGACAGCACTGACTTGCTCACGGTCTCCGCGTGTCGATGAGACGAGCATAATTTCATAAAAACGACGATTGTCTTCGATGAGCACTTCGTGTTCTAGTCCAAAGTCGTTCTTAATCAATGCTTTGCGCAGCGTAAACTGATGATTAACCGGGCACAGTAAGAAATCAATATTACTATTTTGATGGTCCTGATGAATAGCTTCTACAAGTTCGCTCATTAAGTCCCCCCCCACACCAGCAATGATGACCAAATGCTTACCGCTATATTGGTTTAGAGGGAGCTTTGCCACATCTTGGCAGTGGACTTTCCACGTGGCCTCAGGGTAGAAACGCTGAAGTTTTTGTTCCAATGCTGCCATCAGATCCGGAACAATATCAACAAAATGAACTGTTTTTGCTGCCTGTCGAGACAAGAGCGCTGCACCGATAAAGCCATGGTCACAGCAACAATCCCAAACATGGGTATAGTTAGGTGTGACCATTTGCTCGATTTTCTTCAATCTTTTACTGAGTTTCACGGGAATGCCTGATTAACGTTTTAAAACGCGCGCATTGTACTGGTTTTTACCCTTTTAGCGAAGTAGCTAAAGTGAATATAGTGCCACACCTGAGCAATGGCCTCTGCTTTTAGTAATGTGTTTGAGAATCGAGAAGGCTGTCGACATCTATGGTTTCCATTTCTTGTCATCGTATTTTCGCTTATGGTGCTTTACGTCTTTAAGGTACTATTTCTGTACTGTTTTATTAACAATTCAACTGGCGCTATCGTCTAGGTAGGTAAGGGGAGAACGGTGTAAAAAATGTTCGAAACTAAGTTAGGAAATCAGTTAGAAAATCAGTTTGTTGAGTTTATCCAATCAGAAATGCAGCAAGATCTCGCTCATGACATGAATCATGTGCTTAGGGTCGTTAAAACGGCCAAAGAATTATGTGCAAGTGAAGGGGCGGTACTTGAAGTTGTCCTTCCTGCTGCTTACCTACATGATTGCTTTTCGTTTCCAAAGAATCATCCAGATAGGACGAAAAGCTCTCAGGTTGCGGCTAATAAAGCGGTGGAGTTCCTGGCTAGTATTGATTACCCCTCTCAATATTTTGAGGCAATTCACCACGCCATTGTTACGCATAGCTTCAGCGCCAATATAGAGCCAAAAACACTAGAAGCTCAAATAGTTCAAGATGCAGACAGGCTAGATGCTTTAGGTGCCATTGGCATTGCAAGATGTATTCAGGTGAGTTCAAGCCTAGGTGTTAGCTTATATGATGCAGAAGATCCATTCAGTGAAGACAGAGATCTGAATGATCGGCTCTACACCATCGATCATTTCTACACCAAGCTCTTTAAATTGAAAGATACGATGAACACGTTATCTGCAAAGGCTGAAGCAGAGAAACGTACCGTCTTTATGGAAGAATACCTAAAGCAGTTAGGCGCAGAGATTTAATACCAATCTGGATAAGTAGTTGATCAAGTATTTGCATTGGAAAAATCGTTGTTATCAAGGCAGATATTGCAGTAACTAGTGGCTCTAATTACAAAATATCTAACGCAGAAAACAGCGATTTTAACCTGCAAGACTGATCAAATATTTATGTAGGTTGGTATAACACTTAGGTAAATAAAAAAAGCCACGTAACCCTAGGGGAGATACGTGGCACCTCAACGTGAAGTCCTACAGTAAAGCTAATTCTTTATAGGCCAAGTTGTATTTATTTTTATGTACTCGTCTTTATGCACTTATTAAGGGCAATGACTATTTGCTCTTTTTCTGTCGCTTCATATCGAAGACTACAGCGACCACAATGACCAAGCCTTTCACCACCTGCTGCCAGTATGCCGAGACGTTAAGTAAGTCGAGGCCGTTTTGCAGTACACCCATGATCATGGTACCAATAATGGTGCCTTGAATCGTCCCGATACCACCGGCGTGGGACACACCACCTACTGTTGCCGATGCAATGGCATCTAGCTCATACATTAACCCGAGGCCAGGCTGACCAGAGTTAATACGGGCAGATAGGATAAGTGCTGCAATACCGGCTAGTAGACCTGCATAGGTATATACCAGGATTTTATACTTCTTAACGTTGATCCCTGAAACATAGGCGGCTGTTTCGTTTCCACCAATTGCGTAGGCATATTTACCAAAGCGCGTGTAGTTAAGCAAAATGTAAGACACGATAGCCATAACAATAAAGATAACCACCGGAACGGGAATACCGGCAATGGTACCCTGACCAATCCACTGGTAAGAATCGATAAGGCTACTAACTGGACGGCCATCTGAGTAGAGCAGGGCAGCACCACGAGCAATAATCATCATACCCAAGGTTGCGATGAACGGAGGGATACCGGTATAAGCGATTAGTGCACCGTTAATATAGCCACAAAGTGCACCAACAGCTAACGCGACAAGGATTGGCACGATAACCGGTAACTCAGGCATGGCAGGATACATCCGCATGCCCCAGTCGAGAGTTTGCGCCATACTGGCCGAGGCCACAGCAGCAACGGCCAATACCGAGCCGGATGATAAGTCGATACCCCGGGTAATAATGATGATGGTCACCCCAAGGGCTAGCAGGCCGATACTGGCCATTTGGGTTACAACGTTAAGTAAGTTGGCTACTGTAAGGAATACTGGAGATAGAATCGTCATCACCACACACATGGCGATGAAAACAACGTAGATAGCATACTTTGAAATCAAGCGTTTATAATTCTGTGGCGATTTCGCACCAGACGTTGCTTCTATTAACTTCGCAATCATAATGACTTTCCTTGATTAATTTTTGCGTCACCCTGTCACGACAGCAGTGATTATGCGGTTTGGCTCTGGGAGTGTTATGCCAAGGCCATAGACATGATTTTTTCTTGGGTCGCTTCAGTACCGTCGAGCTCGCCTTTTAGTTTGCCTTCATGCATGACCAATACGCGGTCACTCATACCGATAACTTCTGGCAGCTCCGACGAAATCATGACCAAGCTTTTCCCCATACCGGTTAAAAGGCGCATGAGTTTGTAGATTTCAGATTTTGCACCCACATCGATGCCTCGGGTGGGTTCGTCGAGGAACAGAATATCGGGCTTGGTCAACATCCAGCGGGCGAGCAGCACTTTTTGCTGGTTACCACCACTGAGATTGTCGATAGCTTCATGCATATTCGGGGTTTTTACTTTGAGCTTCTTACAATGGTCTTCACTGTCTGAGCGCATTTGACGGACATCGAGCACATTTGCTACACGACTCTTATAAGCATCTAGATGGGCGATAGACGTATTGGCAAAAATATCTAACATCAGATAAAGGCCGGAATGACGGCGGTCTTCAGTTAAGAAAGCCATCTTGTGGCTAATGGCATCCTGAGGGGCTTTGATCTCTACATGTTCACCGTTGATCCAGATCTCTCCGGTGTCTATTTTGCGTACGCCGAATAGTGTTTCAATGAGTTCTGTTCGACCCGCGCCGACAAGGCCTGCAATACCTAGGATTTCACCTTCATGGAGCTTGAAATTCATGGGTTGAAAGCAGTCGTTAACTGACAGGTTTTTCACTTCAAGTCGAACTTTTCCCGGCTTGGCTGTTGGGGGGGGGAAAACATCGCCAAGATCACGGCCAACCATCATCTGAACAAGTTCGTCATGGTTTGTGTCTCTCGCTTCGCGTTCGCCGATATAGCAACCGTCACGGAATACGGTAATGTCATCACAGATTTTGAAAATCTCATCCATCTTGTGGCTGATATACACCATGGCAACGCCTTGGGATTTGAGCTTTTCGATGATCTCGAACAGGTGGGCGACTTCTTTGCCGGTCAGCGCTGAGGTCGGTTCATCCATGATGATGATCTTTGAATTGAATGAAATAGCCTTGGCGATTTCAACCATTTGCATTGTTGCGACTGTTAAGTCGCTCATCAAAGTACGTGGGTCCAGATCTAGGTCAAGGCGCTGAAGTAGGTCTGTGGTATCGGCGAACATCTTTTTATGATCAATGAGCTTCAATGGCCCTTTAATAGGCTCCCGGCCTAGCCAGATGTTCTCAGCAATATTCCGGTGAAGAATGGGGGATAGTTCTTGGTGAATCATTGAAATACCACTTTCCAGTGATTCTTTTGCGCCTGTGAAGTCTACGAGTTCTCCTTGATAGCGAATTGTACCTGTATCTCGTTGATATGTGCCAAACAGCACTTTCATCAAGGTCGATTTCCCTGCACCATTTTCGCCCATAAGCGCCATCACGCGGCCTTTCTTCAGGGTAAGTTGCACATTATCGAGTGCTTTTACGCCGGGAAAGGTTTTGGTAATACCACGCATCTCAAGTATTACTTGGCTCATACTGATTTGCTCCAAAGTAGGCCCTACGTCGCTAACGCAGAGTAGGGCCGGATAAGTTATTTACAGAGAGGGATATGAATTAACCTTTAGCTTGGAATTCAGCTAGGTTGTCTTTGGTTACAAGTTCAGCAGGAATCCAAGTGATTTTTTCTTGTGGCTTTTTATTGATAGCGTTCAGTGCAGCATCAAGTGCACCTCTGGCTTGACCTACACCATCCTGGAAAACGGTGGCATCCAATGCGCCTTGTTCAATAGCCATGATGCCATCTGGGGTAGCATCAACACCGACGACGATGGTGTCATCGAGTTTGCCTGCAGCACGAAGTGCCTGAATTGCACCGAGTGCCATGTCATCATTGTTTGCCAGAATGATGTCGATTTGTTCACCAGAATTGATCCAGTTCTCCATTACGATCATGCCTTGCGAGCGTTGCCATAGACCGGTTTGCTTACGGGTAACGTTGTATTCTGGCTTGTCTTTGAAGAAGTCTTCTGCACCTTGGGTACGAAGCAATGCGGCTTCAACCGTCATCATGCCCATAATGATACCGATATTCCCGCCATCCGTTTTCGAGGCTGCATATTTTGCCTGCTCTTCACCGAAGCGTACTTCGTTAGAGCCGACATAAGACACCCCATCAGGTAGGTAACCAGGGCGACGGTTCAGGTATACCAATTCGATGCCTGCTTTTTGAATGCTGTCAGTTATTGGTTGGGTTGCATCAGTATTAACCGGAACAAGAATGATGCCGTCAACTTGCTGGACAATGAAGTTTTGGATTTGACCCAATTGTTTCACTGTATCTTCTTTTGCATCGACGAAAATGAGCTCAACATCGCCCAACTCCTTTGCGTACTCCGCCATAGAATCTTTCATGTAGACCATGAAAGTATCGTCAAAGTTTGGGATAGCAACGCCGATCTTTGTTTTAGCTTCGCCTTCCTCACCACCACAAGCAGCAAGTGTTAATACCGCGCCTATGATGGCAACTTTGCGTAGGATTCCTTTAGTTAGGACCATTGTCGTCGAGACAGAGTTCGTAAGTAGAGAAGTAATTCCATGTATCAGTGACGGCATTGTAGCCTCCTTATTATTGTGCACTTAACCGTTCTCTTTTGTGAAATATATATTTCAAAAGACCGGTAAATTGGTGCTAATAACTTTCTAGAGTGAAACGTGGTTCTAGAAAGCATGTTCACGTTGATTGAAATAAATTTATTATTTTTATGTAAACAACTATAAGCTCGCGCTCGATTAATAACCACCCCTGATTGAGTGAAAATGACAGAATTGTTAACCAAGTCTCACTGAAATCAATGCTTAATAGCTACTAAATGCTCTAAAATTATGATTTTTAAAGCTAAATATGACGCATGTATCATTATTATTCGCTAACTTGTTGATGGGGAATGAAATGTTGTGATATCGCAAGTGTGTTGCGGTTATGTTGCTTTGATTTGAAAAATATTTTTCATTCTCGTCGTCTTCTTACTGATGTTTTGTTGGAGGGAGGAAATTCTACCTTGATCACAAAACACATATTTCATTTCACTTTTCATTTAAAATGAAATGAATATTTCGTATCATAAATGTATCGAAATAGTGAGCGTTGAGATAGCTGTTCTCAACGTAGATTGCCAAAATCAGTTCAACCATTATCAGAACGATTTTTAACTACAGCAGTGGTTAAAGGAAGGAGTGGAAAGGATGAATACCAGCAATAAGAAATTGGATCTTATTTGTTTGGGGCGAGTTGCCGTGGATTTCTATGGCCAGCAGATTGGTGCGCGCCTTGAGGATATGGGCACTTTCTCTAAGTATCTCGGTGGATCATCAGGCAACGTCGCCTATGGTACAGCAAGGCAGGGGCTGAAGTCCTCTATGCTGGCTCGAGTTGGTGATGAGCACATGGGTCGCTTCTTAAGAGAAGAGTTACAGCGTGTGGGTGTTGATACCAGTAATTTAATTACCGATGAAGAACGTTTAACTGCTTTGGTTATTCTCGGCATTAAAGATGAAGATACCTTTCCACTGATTTTTTACCGCGATAACTGTGCTGATATGGCAATCACTGCTGATGATATTGATGAAGAGTATATTGCCTCAGCTCGTTGCCTAGCGATCACCGGTACTCATTTGTCTCACCCTAATACCCGTGAAGCTGTACTGACGGCATTGCGTTATGCCCGCAAACATGGTGTTAAAACCGCGATTGATATTGATTATCGCCCTGTCCTTTGGGGGTTAACCCACCTTGGTGATGGTGAAACTCGTTTTATTGAATCAGGTCAGGTGACGGAACAACTTCAGGAAGTTCTGGGTTTGTTCGACCTAATTGTTGGCACCGAAGAAGAATTCCACATTGCCGGAGGCTCAACCGATACGGTGGAGGCACTCAAGGCGGTGCGAGCAGTCAGCAAGGCCGAGTTAGTTTGTAAACGTGGCCCTTTGGGATGCTCTGTATTTACTGATGATATTCCTCATGATCTTGATGAAGGGATCACCGTTGAAGGGGTTCGCGTTGATGTGCTGAACGTGCTCGGTGCGGGTGATGCCTTTATGTCGGGCCTGTTGCGTGGATACCTTAACGAGGAAGGCTGGGAGAAAGCCTGTGCTTATGCTAATGCTTGCGGTGCCTTGGTGGTGTCACGTCATGGTTGTGCGCCAGCGATGCCTTCAAAAGAAGAGTTGGATGACTATTTGACTCGTGCCAATGACGTTCCACGTCCGGATCTTGATGGCCGATTGAATCATCTTCACCGCGTCACTACCCGTGATAAAGAGTGGGACGAATTATGCGTATTGGCTTTTGACCACCGTATCCAGTTTGTTGATATGGCACGTGAAGCCAATGCCGATATTCGTCGAGTTAAAGCACTGAAAAAAATCATTTTACAAGCTGGCCGTGAAGTCGCTGAAGAAGCAGGGCTTAATGGAAAAGCGGGTTTGCTGTGTGATAGTACATTCGGTCAAGATGTCTTGAATGACATTACCGGTGAAGGTTGGTGGATTGGTCGCCCAATAGAATTGCCTACTTCCCGGCCACTTGAGTTGGAGCACGGCAATATTGGGTCCCAGCTAATTGATTGGCCGTTAGAGCATGTTGTGAAGTGCTTGGTGTTCTTCCACCCAGATGATCATCATACGTTGCGCCTTGAGCAGGAGAAGCAAGTGCGTGAAGTGTATGAAGCGTGCTGCAAAACAGGCCATGAATTACTGTTGGAAATTATATTGCCTGCCGATATGGAACGCTCCGATGCGCTATACCTGCGTGCCATGCAGCGTTTTTACAACTTAGGCGTTAAACCTGACTGGTGGAAACTACCGCCGATGGCTGCTGAATCTTGGCAGGACATCAGTGAACTGATCCAAGCTCGCGATAAGCACTGCCGTGGTGTTGTGTTACTGGGTTTGGATGCACCAGAAGATGAATTGAAAGCAGGCTTTAATGCGGCGGCGAATGCCAGTGTTGTAAAAGGCTTTGCCGTTGGCAGGACTATTTTTGGCCAACCATCTCGTCAGTGGCTAGCCAATGAGATTGATGATGCTGGTTTGATTGCACAGATTAAGCAGAACTATCACAACTTAATCACTATGTGGCGTCAGCGTGGCTAAAGGAGCAGACAATGAGTATTAATACTGTACGGCTGACAATGGCTCAGGCATTAGTTAAATACCTACAGGCGCAAAAGGTGGACGTTGATGGTGAAATTCAATCCATGTTTGCAGGCGTGTTTGCTATTTTTGGTCACGGCAATGTAGCAGGGCTAGGGGAAGCGCTTTACCACGCCAATGAAACTTTGCCGACATACCGTGCTCATAATGAACAAGCAATGGCGCATAGTGCGATTGCTTTTGCCAAGGCCAATAATCGCCAGCGAATGATGGCTGCCACAACATCGGTTGGTCCCGGTGCATTGAATATGGTGACAGCGGCTGCTCTTGCGCATGTCAATCGTCTACCCGTCCTACTTCTGCCTGGAGATACGTTTGCTACCCGTGAACCAGATCCAGTATTACAACAGGTTGAGGACTGGAGTGACGCAACAATTACGCCGAATAATTGTTTCAAACCGGTTAGTCGCTTCTTTGATCGTATTACGCGTCCAGAGCAGTTATTGAACAGCTTGCCGCAAGCGATGCGAGTGCTGACCGATCCGGTTGAGTGCGGCCCTGCAACCATTGCGCTCCCGCAAGATGTTCAAACCATGGCTTTTGATTACCCGTTGCATTTTTTCAAAGAGACAATCCACCGAGTGCGCCGTCCGGGTGCCGATGAGCAAGAATTGGCCGGAGTTGTTGAATTAATCAAACAAGCAAAACAGCCGTTGGTTATTGCTGGTGGCGGGATCCACTATTCCGGGGCTTTAGAGCAATTCCGTGAGTTTGTTGAAACCTATGAGCTGCCTGTTGGTGAAACTCAGGCAGGTAAAGGGGCCTTGCCATGGGATCACTCATCGAACCTTGGCTCCATTGGTGTTACAGGTTCAGCCGCTGTGAACACGATGGCCGCAGAAGCTGATGTCATTATTGCTGTGGGAAGTCGGTTGCAGGACTTTACCTCAAGTTCTAGAGCCTTGTTTAAGGCTGATGCAAAAATAGTCTCGTTGAATGTGAACGGCTTTGATGCCACTAAGCACTACGGAACGCCATTGGTTGCTGACGCTAAGGTGACGCTTCCTAAACTGACGCAAACATTAGCAGATTGGCAGGTTGCTGCTGATTGGAAAATGAAAGCAGAGACACTTCGCCAGCAGTGGAACGAAACCGTTTCTATTGCTATGACCGACCGTGGAACTGAACTGCCGACCGATGCCGAAGTGATTGGAGCGGTTAACCGTGCAGCTGATGAAAAAGACATTGTTGTCTGTGCCGCGGGTGGCTTACCTGGCGAATTGCATAAGTTATGGCGTACCCGCTATGACAAGGGTTATCACCTAGAATACGGCTTCTCTTGCATGGGGTATGAGATCGCTGGCGGGCTTGGCGTCAAGATGGCTAAACCAGATTCTGAAGTTTTCATCATGATCGGTGATGGCTCATACCTCATGCTTAATTCTGAAATAGCCACTTCGGTTATGTTAGGTCACAAGCTAGTGCTGGTGGTGTTGGACAACCGTGGTTACGGTTGTATTAACCGCCTTCAACATGCTTGTGGTGGGGCTGGATTTAATAACTTGCTTAAAGATTGCAACACTGTCGAAGAAGGCGCACCGAAAACTGACTTTGCAGCCCATGCCCGTTCGTTAGGGGCGCAGGCAGAACAAGTTGCTAGTATCGCCGAGCTTGAACAAGCCTTGATGCGAGCTAAGCAGGCCACGTCTACTTATGTCATTACCCTGGCGACCGACCCTCTCAGTACGACTGAATCCGGTGGTTCATGGTGGGAAGTTGCGGTGCCGGAAGTGTCTGAGCGTGAACAAGTACGTGCGGCCAGAGTACGGTATGAAATCGCCAAACAACAGCAAGTTATTTAAGGAGAATAAGCATGACTGTTCAACTAGGTATCAATCCACTGACTTGGACCAACGATGACTTGCCATCTCTGGGGGCAGAAACACCGCTTGAGACGTGTTTGAAAGAAGGTCGTCAAGCCGGTTTTGCAGGCTTTGAGCTGGGGAATAAGTTTCCGCGTGAAGCCAGCATACTTGGACTAATTTTAGCGAATCATGATGTTAAGTTGGTTTCTGGTTGGTACTCCGGTGAGCTGCTAACCCGTACGGTTGAAGAAGAAATTGAAGCCGTACAATCACATTTAACATTATTGCGTGAGTTGGGTGCCAAGGTGATGGTATTCGCTGAAGTGACCAATTGTATCCACGGTCTACAAGACACACCAGTGCGTTTGCGCCCTAAGTTCCCCGCTGACAAGTGGCAAGAATATGGTAAGAAGCTCAGTGAGTTTGCCAAATACACCAAAAGCCAAGGTGTCGAAGTTGCTTATCACCATCACATGGGTACGGTTATCGAAACCGCTGACGATATCGATAACTTGATGGAGTACACCAGTGATGAGGTAGGTTTGCTGCTTGATACCGGCCACCTGACATTCGCAGGTGCCGATCCAGTACTGGTCGCAACGCGTTGGGCTCATCGTATCAACCATGTTCATACCAAAGATGTAAGAGCTGATGTATTGGCCGGTGCACAGAACCGAAATACCAGTTTCCTAAATGCGGTGTTAGATGGCGTATTCACGGTACCGGGTGATGGTTGCGTAAATTACCCAGCGGTATTCGAGCAGCTGAAGAAAGCGAATTATCAAGGTTGGTGCGTTGTAGAGGCAGAGCAGGATCCTTCCATTGCTCACCCAATGACGTATGCAACTTTAGGTTTTAACAATTTACAAAAACTTGCTCGCGAGGCCGGGCTATTAACTGGCGAAGGCCAAGAGTAATGACAGGAGCAAAATCAATGGAAACAGTTCAAAACTTCATTCAGGGACAGATCAGCGAAAGCCACAGCCAGCGCTTTGCACCGGTATTTAACCCGGCGACAGGCGAGCAAACTCGTCAGGTGGTTCTAAGCTCTGCGGCCGAAACTGCTGAAGCTGTTGCAGCGGCAGATAAAGCATTCCCTGCTTGGGCTAAAACTTCACCGCTAAAACGTGCCCGCGTAATGTTCAACTTCAAAGCATTGTTAGAGCAGAACATGGATAAGTTAGCTCGTTTGATTTCTAACGAGCACGGTAAAGTCTATTCTGACGCAGTCGGTGAATTGACGCGTGGTCTTGAAGTGGTTGAGTTTGCCTGTGGTATTCCACACCTGCAAAAAGGTGAGCACTCAGCAAACGTGGGAACCGGCGTGGATAGCCATTCGTTGATGCAGCCATTGGGTGTGTGTGCCGGTATTACGCCATTCAACTTCCCGGCAATGGTACCAATGTGGATGTTCCCGGTTGCATTGGCAACGGGTAATACGTTTATACTGAAACCATCAGAGAAAGATCCATCATTGGGCCTGGTTATTGCAGAATTATTGAAAGAAGCTGGCTTGCCTGATGGTGTATTTAACGTCGTCAATGGTGATAAAGAATCTGTTGATGTGCTGCTTACTGATCCACGCGTTCAAGCGGTAAGTTTTGTTGGTTCGACACCCATTGCTGAGTACATTTATTCAACAGCCTCTGCACACGGTAAGCGTTGCCAAGCGCTTGGAGGCGCGAAAAACCACTGTATCCTGATGCCAGATGCTGATTTGGATATGGCGACAAGCGCTATCATGGGCGCAGCTTATGGTGCTGCTGGTGAGCGCTGTATGGCATTATCCGTTGTGGTTGCCGTTGGTGATGAAACCGCTGATCAGGTTATTGATAAACTGAAGTCACAAATTGATGTGATGAAGGTGGGCCCTGGTGTGGTTGATGGCCCTGAAAATGATATGGGCCCAGTTGTTTCAGCTCAGCATAAACAGAAGATCTGTGACTATATTACTTCAGGTGTCGAGCAAGGGGCTTCACTGGCTGTTGATGGCCGTGATATTCGCATTGAAGGCCATGAAAACGGCTTCTTTGTCGGGCCAACACTGTTCGACAATGTGTCACCAGAAATGACCATTTATCAAGAAGAGATCTTCGGCCCAGTCCTAGCGATTGTACGTGTACCGGATTATCAGACTGGCCTTGAGCTTATTAACCGCCATGAATACGGTAATGGTACCGCTATCTTTACCCGCGATGGTGAAACTGCCCGTCAATTCAGTGAAGATGTACTGGCTGGTATGGTTGGAGTGAACGTGCCAATTCCAGTCCCAATGGCCTTCCATAGCTTCGGTGGTTGGAAGCGCTCAGTATTCGGTCCGCTGAATGTACATGGCAACGACGGGGTGCGCTTCTATACCCGAATGAAGACAGTCACTAGCCGTTGGCCTGCCAGTGTTCGTCTTGAGCAGCACAGCAGCAGCTTTGTTATGCCGACGATGTAAACGCAAATTGATTTGAATTGTAAAAGCCAGGCTGTTCTCAGTCTGGCTTTTTATTTGTGGTATATATAATTCATTATTTACTGTGTTTGGTATAGGTATAGCTTTAAACAAAGGATTGAATCAATATGAAAATAGCAATTGGCAATGATCACATGGGTGTCGAGATGAAGTGTCGTATAACAGAAAATCTTGAGGCTTTGGGCCATACAATGGTGAACGTTGGTACCGATGATAAAGACCGAACACATTCCGCTTTGTATGCTGAGGAGGTAACAAACCTGATAAACCAAGGCAAGGTAGATAGAGGGGTTTTGATTTGCGGCACAGGTGTTGGTATGTCAATCTGCGCCAATAAAGTTAACGGTATTCGTGCAGTGATGGGGACAAACCTTTACACGGTAAAGCAATCAAAAGAGCATAATGATACCAATGTGCTTACCCTTGGTGCTCTCAATACCGATCTATCTACTGCATTGCAACTCGTTAAAACATGGCTCGATGCAAAGTTTGATGGTACGGAAACACGCCAATATAGACTTAGTCTTATTAGCGAGATAGAAGCTCATCAGCTAAAAAAAGAAGAACGTCATTCTTGAGCACAGAACTCAAGCTAACGAAGCGCTTCAATTACCATTGGCAGCAATTCTAGCCAACTATAAATAACAATAATGGCTATCACCACCGTCCATATAATGCGTTCGACCCAGCTCTTTCGGCTGTAGTAGCGAAACGGGTCTGGCTCACCACAGTTAGGGCAGGTATGGGCGCGTTTAGAAATCGATTTTTCGCAAAGAGGGCAAGCTAACAGCGGCATTCTTATCTACTCCATTCGGTTCAATTACTCTTTAAACATAGTGTAAAAGCAGTAGGTTAGTATGGATTGTTAAAGCGAAAAATCATTAAAGGGTGAACCATATCAACTATTTCTACTTAATGGACTCCCAACATTAAATAACGCGTATCTTGTTGGATATTAAGCACCTTTACTATTGCGGTAATACCAATCTGGATAAGTAGTTGATCAAGTACTTGCACTGGAAAAATCGTTGTTATCAAGGCAGATATTGCAGTAACTAGTGGCTCTAATTACAAAATATCTAACGTAGAGAACAGCGATTTTAACCTGCAAGACTGATCAAATATTTATGTAGGTTGGTATAATGGCTAAAAAAGCAACTAAAGCAATAACGGTATCAAGGCTAATCATAATGGTAGGCTGAGCGCTAATATACCACACAGTTTTATAGGTTGGTGGGGCAACAAGGCCTGATAGGCAGATACAAAAATGCCAAAGCACGTTGTCTTTGGCATAGCGAACTTTCTGGTTAGTTCTTGGGTTAGAAGTGTAGTTGAATAACCGATTCAGCGACACATCCTGGGCGTCGAACGCCTTCAATCTGAACCGTTAGCTCTTGAACAATTTCCAGACCCCGTTTAACTGGCTTTACAGACTGAATTTTAGTTGTAGCGCGAATACGGTTTTCAGATTTTACCGGATACGGGAAGCGGATCTGGTTGAAACCCAAGTTAACGGTCATTTTAGCCGTTGGGAACTTCTGATTCTCAGGGTCAACACTATCGGTAAGAACAGATAGTAGTGACAAGGTCAGGAAGCCATGTGCGATAGTCGTTTTAAATGGAGACTCTTCCGCAGCACGTTCTGGGTTGGTGTGAATCCACTGATGATCTTCAGTAACATCAGCAAATTGATTAATACGCCCCTGATCGACGGTCATCCATTCACCAGTATGGATAACTTCGCCAAGGGTAGCCGTCAGTTCTTTGTAAAGCGCTTCAGCTTCAGGCTTCATTTCAATTGGCGCTGGAGTTGTTACAGCAGCTTTAGGTGCGATATTGTTCACTACAGTCTTTTCTATCTTTGTTTTACTAGGCTGTTCGACCACGTCATCGTTAGATGCAGACTGTTTATCCATAACAAGGGAACCAAGCTGAGTTTTGTTCGCTCGGTTAACGAAGTCAAGCCAGTGCTCACGCAATGAAGGAGAGAGTAAGTCTTTTAATTCAAATGCATGCAGTGATAGGTCACCACGTTTTTGCTTAAAATAATCGACAACTTTCATGACTTGATACCTTATTATTAAAAACTGCCTTAAGCCGAATCAAGGCGATGTATTGTAATGAGAAATTAAAATAATAAAAGAAAAAATGTGTTCTAGCTCTCGGTTTTCTCATTGCTTTTCTTTTAAGTTATTGTTTTATTTGAATAAGTGATTTTTGTTGTTTTAGTGTAAAAATACTAATCAGCAGACTTCTGGTATTAAACTGCTAGTAAAATCGCCGTTTCTCTACAATTTAAGCTTACACCTGTAAGTTAATTCAGCGTACAGGTGTAAATATTTTTCAGCGTACACGTGTGTATTTATTTTTAATGATGAAAGCATAAAAAATACACTGTATAAAACTAATGCTGAATAAATGCATATTAGAGTAAATCAAATAAAAATGCTCTAAAAAATAGCAGTATTTTATTCTCTTCGAAAAAACTTTACGTAATGGAATTGCTAATTTGTCAATGATGTCACTAAGCTGACATGCATTCTCAATTGAGAGAAAAAAGCCCTTTCATTGATACGTCTACGCTTAAAGCCAAGCAATTTAAAACGAAGTTACTTGGATATAGATCCAATTAATTCCTTGGCGTGTTTTGGTAAATATAATTTTGGCTAGGTAGTAAAGTTGATGAAAAGTTATTGGATCCTGGGGTTAGCCTTGTGGTTGCTGACGTCAGTGCCAGTCGTTGCTGCTGAATACGATGACATGGCAGTTGAACTTGATCAATATGTCAAAAAAGCGGTTAAGAAGGGCATTCCGGGTGCCTCATTAGCAGTTGTTATTAATGGTGATATCAGGTTATTACGCGGATATGGCGTAACCAAAAAAGGGAGTAAAAACAAGATAGATTCGGCGACTGTATTTCCACTGGCTTCCATATCAAAGACGTTCGCCTCCGCTGCGGTGTCGATTCTTGTTGATCAGGGAGTTATAGAGTGGGACACCCATGTTGTACCGTATTTGGATAACATCGAATTCAGTGATCCACAGTTAGGCAAAGACGTGACATTACGGCATCTTTTATCTCATACCACAGGCTTGGTACCCCAAGCTTATTCTGACTTGATTGAAGATAATGTGAAGTACACGCGTATTCTGCAGATGCTTGATAGAGTCAAGTTTGTCTGTGACCCGGGCAAGTGTTATGGCTATCAAAATGTGGTCTACAACCTTTCCGCGGATATGTTAAAACTGGCTGTCGGGATGGATTACTCAAACTTTGTGCAAGAGAATATTTTTCTGCCGCTCGAAATGGATAATGCATCATATGGAATGGAGGGGTTTAAGCAGTCAGCTAACCGTGTTACGCCCCATGTAAAAGTGAAAGCGGGCTTTGCACCCGTTAAGCCTGCTCCATATTACTATCGAGTGCCGGCAGCTGCAGGAGTTAATGCCAGTGCACAAGACCTATCTAAGTGGATGCTTGCGCAATTTGGTCATAATCCTTCTGTATTGCAGCCACCATTGTTGGAGATAATGCATAAGCCGCACATTCGGGCTAATCAGTATCGATACCGGGCGAAACTCAGTAATGTGCATTACGGTTTAGGATGGCGGACGTTTGATTACAAGGGAATTTCCGGCTTTGTGCATCATGGAGGTTGGGTTAAAGGGATCCGTACTGAGATGTTGTTTAATCGTCATACTCAGACAGGAATGGTTTTTTTGACTAACTGCGAAACAGATGTTGCGAGGGAGATTGTACTTCACTTCCTTAAGCTGTATCGTCAACGGTTCGGACAACAAAAGGGCAAAATCTAGAGTAATCTAAGAGGAATTTATCTATGGGTAAGAAAATAAAGCAGTCACTCACAATAGTCAGTGACAATGATAATTATGATATTGGCTCAGTTGATACTGAGTTCGGCCGGGGCGTAATCAAGGACAATGCATTAAAAGCGGTGGTCACTAGCCAGTTATTCAAAACCCGCGTAGTTAAAGCCAAAAAAGGCAAGGGAAGCTTTAGACGTAAAGATAAATATTCAGGACGAGAGTCCTATTCAATGGCTGCTTAACCGCTGCTCCCATTGAATAGGACTTTCTTTTAGTCGGCCCTAATGCAGTTTGAACTTGACATTTATTTCGCATTCATTCCGGGAATGCAGTTGTTCAATATGCTGCGTTACACTCGGTATTATCAGCTAATAACGTGTGTCTCTCCCAGCGGGCTGCGTCCATAACTCCTCCTATCGTATATCTAAATTGAGAAGTACTTATTCTGCACTTATCGCCATTAATGATAATTACTATCATTTGGTCGATGGCTCAGTCCAACCATTCTCCGCAGTTATTGTGATTTTCAGGCTCTCCCATTAAAAATGAGGTATTCATCACATCATGTATAACTAGCCGTCGTTGGTGTCATGGTTTGCTTTTCCCCGTTCGTATTTTAACCCGCTTTTTCTTACAAATGACCCAATTTGGGGTTGTTTATTTTCTGTTCAGATTGCATTATGGCCAACCCTGTAACGGGGTGGTGTGACCACTAAAGTCTTTTGTTTTGAATGCTTTAGAGGTTTTGATGTTAAAAAAGTGACAGTTTGATGCTGGCTAGGTCATTGAGTTATCAGCTGTTTGAATGCAAACACACTATTGGGTTGGTACTTTTTTGTCACAGGCCTAATAGTCTTGAATCAAGAAAACAGAATAGATAGATGAAAAAGCAAATTACAATCAAAACACGTAATACGCGCCGAACCAAAAACATCCTCGGTGTGGGGTGTGGAGCGGTGGTAACCGGGCTTCTTTTCGCTGGAAGCGTACAATCAGCGGGAAAATGGGTAGAAGTCGAAAATGTTCATAATGGACGAGCACCGTTGTGCCATCACATTGAAAGTGGTGAGCTGAAATTCTGCTCTGACATTCAGCAAGAGCATGAAGAGCCATAATTTGTCAAAAAGGGAGCACTGCATAGTGCTCCCTTTTTGCTTTTAATCACGGCAATTTGTCCAGCCTATCTAATTATTAAATCTAGATATCAAGGTTTTGTTGTGTCGTAATAACGCTAAACTCTTTATAGGAGAGTGATGCGTTGTTGATGCGATGAAAAAATTCATATTAGGCGTGTTTTATCTTTTTATTCTATTTATCATAACCTTACAGTTTGATAGTCAGGGCGGTATTGTCACTCGTCAAGTCAAAGCGCTAGCGCCGCTTGAGCATAATCACTTATTGCAAATCGATGGGCATATTAGCCAAAGTCCGCGACCAGAAGAAACGTTTACCTTTCCAATTAGAGTTGGTGACATTGGCCCTGTTAACTCACTCTATTCCGGCCCGAATCAACACCCCTTTTTCTGTATGACCGTCGACTCTGGTTTGGGGCAGCCGATTGTTGACAATCAAGATGGATATGGCGTCCCCGTGTATGATCCATTTGATGGCACAAAGCGAATTGGCTACTCCAAAGACTGCGCACTAAAGACGCAGTTGTCATACGTTGTCGTAGATGAAAAGAATGGTGTTTCCAATCGTACCGAGCTGGAGCTCAAGCAGAGCCCACCAAGTGAAAGTGACATACTTATTCGCGTTGAGAAGGGGACGATCAACCGCTACATCTATTCGATAGTAATGCCGATAAACATTGATGAAGTTGGTAAGCAAGATAGTGCGAAAGTGTGGAATAAACGTTTAATTTATCGCTTTGAAGGTGGTTCAGGCCTAGGTTTCCGGCAGGGTAAGATGAAATTGCACCGGCTGATCAAAAAAGAGCTGGCACAAATTAGAAAGGGCTATGCTGTGATTGCCTCTACTGGTAACAAAACCAGTTACGGCTATAACATGTTATTGGCCGAAGATACGGCAAGAAGAGTGAAGACACAATTTGTCAGCTTATTTGGTGAGCCTTTATATACTGTTGGTATTGGTGGTTCAGGAGGAGGGTTGGCACAGTACTTGATTGCTCAAAACAGCGAAGGGATCCTAGACGGTTTGCTGCCCTTGTACTCATACCCAGATATGGTGAGTGTGTCGATATATGCCTTGGATTGCGATTTACTCAATACCTACTTCAGCTTCAGAGCAAGTGATAGAGAGCGCTGGCAAGATTGGCAGTCTCGGCAGCATATCGAAGGGCTGAGAGCCATTAATAAAGTAGAACAACGGTTTGGCTGGCTGCAGCCTTTAAATCAATTAGTACGTTTTAAACTGCCGGAATTTCCGCAGGGAAATAGCGAATGTATCAACGGTTTCTTTGGCTTAAGTAGCTATTTGAACAATCCGCGACAGGGTTTTTTGCAGCCTTACTATCATGAATCGGTGGTCGAGAAGGTCAATTGGAACTACTGGCAAGATCTCGTTCATATTTATGGTCAGGACGAACAAGGCTTTGCTCAATCAACATGGGACAACGTCGGTGTTCAATATGGGCTACAAGCATTACGTGATAAAACAATCGGCCTAGATGAGTTCATTGAAATAAATCAGAAAATTGGGGCTTGGAAGCCGTTTGATGCGATGGAATCGGAGAAAAAGCTAAGTCTCAGTGCCAGCATTCCACCACTGTGGTTATCATTGTGGGGGGAGCATAATGTTACTGAAGATAACACTATACCGGCAAAACGGCGCTCAGCCTCCATTTCGACAATCGAGCGCGCCTATCAGTATGGCCAGGTGTTCATTGGCCGAGTCAGTCTACCTATTATCGATATTCGTCATCACTTGGAAGATGATTTGAATATGCATCACACTTCGGCTTCATTCGCGACCCGTTTGCGGATATTAGATGAAATGCACCATGCTGATAACCATGTTATTTGGATTTCAGATAAGCAGTATAATCCGGTAGAGCATGCTTATGGACTGATGGATGAATGGTTAATGGCAATTAAAAATCAACCCGAATCGATGAGTTATGAGCAGAAAGTGATGGTAACCAAACCACCGCTAGCAACGGATACCTGTTTTAATGCTGATGGGAATATACATGCCTCTGGGAGAGGGGTCTTTGACGGACTGTGGAATGGCAAAGAAAATGGTCCGTGTGCTGATGCATTCCCGATTTATAGCAATAGCCGCATTCAAGCAGGAGCCCCATGGCAAGGGAGTATATTCAAATGTCACACAATCACAGTCTCGGCGGCGATAGAAAAAGGAATGTATGGAGACGTTGATGTTACGGCTCAGCTTATAGCGCTTGAAAAAACCTTTCCTGACGGTGTTTGTGATTATTCATTAGGTGACAAGGGGAGGCCTAAGTCAATGGCGCATTCCCTATGAAGGTAACAACGCTAAATAATGTATGCGAGTAAAGGCGCTTGGCTAACGCTGTAGTGACAGTGTAACCGCAGTGTGACAATGGCAAGTTTAAACGACCCAATGAATAACAAAGGGTCGTTTACTACACTCTAGAAGAGCTCCTTGAGAGCCAAATCAACAGCTTTCTTTATCTGATTAGAGCACTCTAATTTTCCTGAGCTTGCCGGACCTAGTACGTTTGTGTACAGAGCCAGTTGCTTGCAAAATGGCAAACCCAGTTGTTCATACAACCCCTGGCGAATTTCAGCGTGGTGCTCTGGGTTTTGGGCGGTTAGACGCATTGAAGTGTCGTAAATGAGTGTAGCTACATTATCCATCTTGTTTTTACCTCATAGTTTATTGGGGAAGTTGAGTTCATCCCTTATACAGGCTCAATTCTGTATGTTAAATCTTATCATAATACAAATAAATGTGAAGTTTGAATATCCACAAATTCAACAGACATCGATCTTGTCGTTTTAGGTTGAACACTATGGATAGCTGTACTGAAAAAGTGCATAGCTAAGGGCCAAATCATAAGCATCGTCAGCGATGGCTGTGCTGTTGGGGGAAGGCTTGAAAAGTATCAAGGCCTTATCTTATGGTTGTGTAATGCCTCTTCGGAAGAAACTGCGCTATTGTTTATATAATGAAGTGGTTAGCTGAGGTTTCGGAGATGATAAGATTTATATTAGTACTATTGGTTGCGATCGTTTCTACTGGTTGTGGGACAAGTGACAGTGCTTTAATTGAAGGTGGTCATAACATGTCTTATATTCAAGGTTTTCACGACGGTAGGCATAGTGGTATGCAAGAAACTGGTAATAACTTTGAAAACTATATAAAAGATGAAAAACGTTATGAATCAGATGTCGATTATAAACAAGGTTGGCTTGCCGGTGAGTCTGAGGGTAAAAAACTGCAATCTGAAGCAACAGCGGTTGGTAAAGGGATTGCTGGCAGTTACCCACTAAAAACTGAAACGACCAATCCCGACGACGTAGCAAAAGAAGTGTTAAAAGGTATCGATACATCAGATCTGAAAAGCTTAAAGTAAAGGCATACCAGCGTTTAAGGATGCCTCCTGGTGTTTGGCGTTATTAGTCTCGGTCGTTTGGTGTTTATGGTGCAAGGTTTAGGTTTTAGGGGGCTATTTAACGTGGCTAGCAAAACCTTGTGCTTGGATGATATTTGTCGTAGATACAAGAATGGTTGGTAATGTGAATCAACGTAGAGTTTGTGAGAGATCATGAATAAAGTAATCGATAAATTAGCGTGGGTATTTATTCGTGACGGTAAGCTTTTAACTGTTAGGTCGAAAGGCAAGGAATTGTTCTATCTCCCTGGTGGTAAACGTGAAGCAGGGGAAAGCGATAAACAAGCGCTTATACGAGAAATCAAAGAAGAATTATCTGTTGATTTAGTGGCAGATACCATGAAGTACGTTGAGGTTTTCACAGCTCAAGCCGATGGTAAAGAGCAGGGGGTGTCTGTTAAATTAACGTGCTATACCTCTGATTATAAAGGTGAGTTACAGCCTGATGCTGAAATTGAAGAACTAAAGTTCGTTGATGGAAGTAATGAATGTATTTGTTCTATTGCCACTATTGTCGCTTTGAAATGGCTTGGATCTCGCTCTCTAATTACAGTGAGTAATGGTTAGTAAATCCACTAACATACACATAGCTAGTTTTTGCGATAGGCTGTTCTTGGTCAAAAGATTTTATCGTAGAGCCCGCATTTAGTTCCCTTCTATTTTATTTTCTATCTCAGGGTATTTAGCACGTTTATTCCTGGTTTCCTACTGAGTGCATAGTGCCTACATGTTGGAAGGTATGAAGACCCGATTTCTTTTTGAATCTTTTTACCGTTAATACCAATCTGGATAAGTAGTTGATCAAATATTTATGTCGGTTGGTACAACAACGCTTCATATTACTTTAGATCTCACAATTAAAACTCAGTTAGATGCAAAAATGTAACCGCACGCTCTGAAGTTCCGTTTATTGAAATGCCATTTTATAAAGTTGACTCAGTTCAAAAAACAACCATTTTTTCTCTAATATTTGGAGTCGATGATCACGATTCCATCTGTTCACATGCGACTGATATTTATCATATATGAACAAGTGCTATTATCAAACGTATAACTTACTGCATAAGAAGGGAATTTATGCTTACAAAGTATTCAGCAAACCCATGTGACGTTAAAAAGTACACTACGAGCCAGCTGCGAGATGAGTTTTTAATTGACGATCTATTTGTGAAATCAGAAGTGAAAGTCGTTTATAGCCATATTGATCGCGCAGTAGCTCTCGGGATTTGCCCTATCGATGAGCCACTTATTCTCGAGGAATGGATCGATAATAAATCGTTTGGCACTGCGTTTTTTCTCGAGCGAAGAGAGTTAGGATTGACCTGTCTGTCTGGCAAAGTACGCGTAACCATTGACGCCCAAACCTACGATTTGAATGCAATGGATGCACTCTATGTCGGACTAGGTTCTAGAAATATTAGTATCGAAAAGCTAGAGGGTGACGCGACTATTTATGGCCTAAGTGCTCCGGCACATAAATCATTACCCACCAAATTGATACCCCAACATGAAGCACGTGAAGTAAAACTCGGGGCGCTGGAAACGGCAAATCAACGAACTATCTATCAATACCTTCACCCAGATGTGATTGAAACTTGCCAGTTATGTATGGGGATAACACACCTCGCGGCAGGTAGTGTTTGGAATACAATGCCGGCACATACACACGAACGGCGAATGGAAGCATATGTTTATTTCAATATTAAACCGGAACAAACTGTATTTCACATGATGGGAGAGCCCACAGAAACTCGCCACATCATCGTAAGAGATAAGCAACTAGTACTCTCACCGAGTTGGTCGATTCATTCTGGTTGTGGTACGCAAAATTATAGCTTTGTATGGGGAATGTTAGGTGAAAATCAAACATTCGATGACATGGACTTTATTCCAATGGATACATTGGCTTAGATGATAATAATAGGAAGTTAACATGAACAAAATGCTGAAAAACGTACTTTTTACCACTGTAACTGGTATCACCATGACAATGTCATCAATGACTTTTGCTGCAACTGAGATTAAAACCGCTTTTAATCAGTCAGACCAGCACCCTCAATACTTAGCACTGGAAGAGTTTGGTAAGCAGTTGGAGATGGCTACCGATGGTCGCTACACGGTTAAAATTTATCCAAATGCTTTATTAGGCGATCAGCGAGCTTCACTAGAACTAGTACAATCAGGTGCAGTTCAAATGGCGGTCGTTGCTAATCCACTGGTAGAAAACTACGACAAAACCTTCACAGCAATCGGTATGCCTTTTGCCTATACCGGCATTGAACACCAGGAAAAAGTCTTCACTTCTGGTGCTTTAGATTCGCTATTTTCGTCAACCAAAAAGTTTGGCTTTGAAGTTTTGACTGCTTATACCGCGGGTTCTCGTAATGTTTATACCAAAGGTAGTAACGTTAAATCTGTTTCGGATATGAAAGGTCAAAAAATCCGCGTAATGCAGTCTAACACCATGGTTGAAATGCTGGGGTGTATGGGGGGCACTGGTGTTCCAATGAGTCAAGGTGAAGTATATACAGCCGTTCAACAAGGTGTACTTGATGGCGGTGAGAACAACGAAATAACTTATGCAGATATGAAACACTATGAGGTCGCACCTTATTTCAGTAAAACCTCTCATTTAATGGTTCCTGACCTTGTGATCATTAGCGATGATTTTATCAACTCAATGTCTAAGAGCGACCAAGCTACAATTCGCAAACTAGCGAAAGAATCAACAGTCGACGAGTTCGCTAAATGGAATGCCAAAATAGGTCAAGCTCGTGCACTTGCAGAAAACAATGGTGCAACGTTTGTAGATGTTGATGTTAAACAATTCCAAGACAGCTGCAAACCGCTTCAGCAAAAATTAATCAAAACTGATGCGCAAAAAGAACTGACGAAAGCGATCAGTGATTTGAGCTAAATTTATTGGAGCTAGGCAAGCGTCTAGCTCCCTTTATTTCAAGGAAAGAATCTAGTGGAAAAATGGTTGTTTTGGGCAGAGAAGTCAAAAATCATCATTGACTGGGTAGTAGAGCGAACGTGTATTGCAATAATGGCTTTGCTTACAATTATTGTAACCTATCAGGTTGTTACCCGTTACATTTTTGACAGCCCAAGTGCAGTGAGTGAAGTGTTGTCAAGGTACATGTTTGTTTGGTTGGTATTGATTGGCGGTGCTTATGTGTTTGGACTAAGGGAACACATGGCAATCAGTTATGTTCGCGACAAGCTCTCTCCTAAAACAGGGGTTCTCGTTGATATTTTTACGGAATGGGCTATCGCTATTTTTGCTTATATCGTTATGTGGCAGGGCGGTTACAAGGCGTCAGTACGCCAAATGTGGCAACTTGATTCTGCATTAGAAATCCCAATGGGTGTGATTTACTCTGCATTGCCAATTTCTGGTGCGCTAATTCTAGTTTATTTCATTATCAATCAATTGAAACTAATCCACCAGTTTCAGAAACTGAGCGTAAAAGGATAAGTCGTATGGATGCTGCTACTCTCGCTGCGTTAATTATGTTCGGCGGTGCGATTTTTCTGCTGATTTTAGGAGCACCAATAAGTATTAGTATTGGCCTCCCTTCTTTTGTCGCTATGGTAAGTATTCTGCCGATGGCGGGAGCTATGACTACTGCCGCTCAGCGTATGTTTACTGGGCTTGATAGCTTTGCTCTTTTAGCTATCCCCTTTTTTATACTGGCTGGGAATATCATGAACAATGGAGGTATCGCTATACGCTTAATTAATTGTTCACGTATTGTTACTGGATATTTCCCGGGAGCATTGGCACAAACGAATGTTGTATCAAATATGCTATTTGGTTCGATAAGTGGCTCAGGTGTTGCTTCGGCGGCAGCTATCGGTGGCATCATGAACCCAATCCAAGAAAAAGAGGGCTACAATTCAGCATTCAGAACGGCTGTCAATATAGCCTCAGCGCCCACAGGTATGCTTATACCACCAAGTAATACTCTCATTGTTTATGCAACCGTTGCTGGTTCCGTATCAATATCGGCACTGTTTATGGGAGGCTATTTACCTGGGCTTTTATGGGGAGGTGGGGTCATGCTAATGGCGGGAGTTATGGCTTACCGCAGAGGCTACATGTCGAAGCATGTACTAAGTGGTTCTGAACGAGTGCGATTGTTCATTGATGCGATTCCAAGTCTTTCATTGGTTGTTGTGGTCATAGGGGGTATTCTTGCAGGCATTTTCACTCCAACGGAAGCTTCTGCGATAGCAGTGGTATACTCGCTTGCACTAGGATTTATTTATAAGGCATTGAAAGTCGAACAGTTACCTACTATTTTGCTTTCGACGGCCAAACTTACGGCTATTGTTATCTTTATGATCGCCGCTTCATCTGTTATGTCGTGGGTCATGGCGTTCACACATATTCCTGGAGCGATTGCTGATACACTTTTATCGCTAACCGATAATCCAATAATTATTCTACTGATCATCAATGTGGTACTGCTGTTCGTTGGGACTTTTATGGACCCAACACCAGCAGTGTTGATTTTTACACCAATTTTCTTACCTATCTGTGTGAATTTAGGTATGGATCCAGTTCAATTTGGTATTTTACTCGTGTTTAACCTATCGTTAGGCACCATTACACCACCGGTAGGGCCAATATTGTTCACAGGGTGTAAAATCAGCGATATCAAAATTGACCATGTAATTAAAACACTGCTACCATTCTTTGCCGTGATATTTATGGTGTTGATGGCGGTTACCTATATCCCAGCAATATCAATGACGCTCCCCAAAATGATGGGTTTGGTTAATTAAGGAGAACGTACTTGGAAAAAGCAGTTAGGCAGGAGTATAACGCCCCCGCGCTAGAAAAAGGCTTGGACATTTTAGAGCTATTGGCAAGTGTAGCAGGCCCCATGTCAAAAAAGCAGATCGCAGACACTGTCGGTCGTAGCGTAGGTGAAATTTTCCGAGTACTTTCTGTGTTAACTCGTCGAGGCTATGTCACATTTCATGAAGAGAGTGGTAAATATGAGTTTTCCATGCAGATGTTTAATGTAGCCAATCAATATCCACCACAATCTCAGTTACTTAATGTAGCTAAACCGCTGATGAAAGAATTGAGTGAAAAAGTCAATCAGTCATGTCATATTTCCTGGTATGACAGTCAGCACCTTGTTGTCATTGGTCGTGAAGAAAGCCCATACAAAATGGGCTTTAGTCTCAAGATTGGTGCTAAGTTGGATGTGTGCTCTTCTGGCTCGGGGATTGTGCTTTTAAGCTTTTGTGATTCACAAAAAAGAGAAAAAATATTTAAACAAAGTGGTGCTACTGAAAATGAAATGCTGCAAGCAAAATCGCAGATAGAACAAACGAAAAAACTGGGTTACTTTATTGGTCCAAGCCCACAAATATCAGGGATCATGAATATTAGTGTGCCTATTTTTTCAGGACTAGACTTTCTCGCTGTTCTGACTGTACCGTATGTTACCCTTGATTCGGATGCTGTTCACCACGCGGTTGACAGTATTGAAACCACAAAAAATGAGTTGTTAGAAATCTGTCGAACAATTAGTTGTCAATTAACTCCTGGAGTTTAACTAGCAAGGCAGCTAGGTGGCTCAATTAATCTTACTCGATCTAATCCATTGCTATGAGCCTGCCTTCTCGGCGCTCGTAATATTCAGTGATGGTTTTCCTTGTTGAGATGAAGAATCTTTGCGATAGGCTGTTCTTGGTATCAGTACCTGATCGTGTGACCAGGATATATTTATTTATACACTCACTCTGAGCGACGGTCTATTATTCATTTACATTATATGGTGAAAATAAAAGTTAGTTAATTTCTGATATTTCATTATTATGTCTAAACTCTAAAGGAGTCATGTCACACTGTTTTTTGAATTGTTTAATAAAATAACTAGCATTATTGTATCCAACTTGTTTGGCTACATCACTTACTGACGCATTATTATTAGTTAATATTAATTTTGCATCATTAATTCGTTGTTGATTAAGATAGGCATTGAAACCTATGTTGATATGCTTTTTAAATAATCTGCTGAAGTAAAATGGACTTAGATCAACGTGATAAGCGACACTATCTAATGTTAATTCTGATGTTATGTTTTTATTTATAAATTCAATCGCTTTTTCAATTTTATATTTGCTTTGAATACAGTTTCTTTCATTAGATAAAGACTCTTCATTAGATTTTGATAGTGAGCTTAAAACTAATTTTTCAGAAAGGTAGTTATCAATGATTGTTTTTAAAATTGCTGAAGCAGAGACGATTTTACGCATTTTTACAGTTGGCATTTCATCGTATAACCTCATCAATTCTTTATTTTGATGCCAGTTGTGCTTATGATGAGTGATGATCGGTATCCTACTTTTATCGACAATTTTTGCTTGTCCGCACTGTACAAATCCAAGTAGGTTTCCTTTTATCATCAATGGGATAGAGAAATCAATCAAGCCAACATGACATCGATAAAACATTGTTTTTTGCTCTTGAAGGCTAGTTAACCCACCAACCCGATCGCAGCGTTTGCAAATTTCAAAAAGTGAACTGTGAGTACGGATTCTTTCGCATAAGGGGGTGAAGTTAAAACGGGGAGATATTTCATTCCCGTCGAGATCAACAACAAGTACCGCTAATCCAGTTGCCATTGCAAAGTCATAAGCAATTTCATTTACTATATCATTAGAAATCATCTTGTTGAAAACCTCAGAAATTGCCTAGTTACGCTTCAATTCTTTATATGAATTATTCTATCGTAATTTATATACACAAAGTATGACATGTGACTCATTTGTTTAAGCATAATAATAAATTTTGTGCATTGGTGGTTGCTGTATTTTACTTCTGCGAAGTGAAGAAGTGCTTATTTTTTTGATCTATACGACACTTTACACTTTTGTCATCTTACCTAAACGCAAAAAATGCTTATTGAATTTGTTGTGTTTCATTACTTAAAACAGCATTAAATAGAAAATTATTGCTATATAATAAAAAATTCTTGTCAATCAATAGTCCTTTCGTAGCAACATAATTAAATTGTTAACGCTTAGAATCAAACACACCAAAGTTACTGTGAACAGAGATATGACTGACTTGCTTAGGAATTACACCTGAACAATCAGGGCTGTTGAATCAAAGTAATTTAGGTACATGGATTTTTAATTAGTTTCTATACCCGTTTTACTTGAAGGCACCATAAGCCTGTTAAAACGAGTCATCATTTAGGTGATGTTTGTCGATTTAAGGTAATCCGGTATACACCAATAAAGAGGCGACAATGATGCAACAAGAAGCGTTAGGAATGGTTGAAACTCGCGGTTTAACTGCAGCAATTGAAGCTGCCGATACCATGGTTAAATCTGCAAATGTTCAGTTGGTTGGCTATGAAAAGATTGGTTCAGGGCTAATCACAGTGGTTGTTCGTGGTGATGTAGGGGCAGTAAAAGCTGCGACAGATGCTGGTGCTTGTGCCGCTAGTAACGTGGGTGATGTCATTGCCACTCATGTTATTCCAAGGCCACATACGGATGTTGAAGCTGTACTACCCGCCGCCCTTCCTGAAGGAATTGCATGATGACAACGATAACAACAGTAGAGCAAATAATCTCTGATGTATTAGAGAAGGTCGGGGAGCAGGGAGAGACTTCCCTCGTACCCGTGACTAGCCAACCTCCTGAAGTAATCACACGTCAAGAACCTGTAAAAGCCAAAAAAAACAATGCAATGACAGAGTTTGTTGGCACTGCAATTGGTGACACGATTGGCCTCGTGATTGCGAACGTTGATAGTCAACTTTTAGAAGTGATGAACCTCGATAAGAAATACCGCTCTATCGGTATATTGGGAGCGAGAACAGGTGCCGGCCCACATATTATGGCTGCGGATGAAGCCGTAAAAGCAACCAATACTGAAGTCGTGAAAATCGAACTACCTCGTGACACCAAAGGTGGTGCGGGACATGGTTCATTAATCATCTTTGGTGGTTCGGATGTGTCTGATGTTAAGCGTGCTGTGGAAGTCGCGCTTAGTCAACTAGAGCGTACCTTTGGTGATGTTTATGCCAATGATGCGGGCCATGTGGAACTGCAATACAGCGCTCGTGCTAGCTATGCATTGGAGAAAGCCTTTGGGGCGCCACTGGGCAGGGCCTGCGGCGTTATTGTTGGTGCACCAGCTTCTATTGGTGTGTTAATGGCGGATGCTGCGCTTAAAGCGGCCAATGTTAATACCGTCGCTTACTGTTCTCCGGCGAATGGAACGAGCTTTTCGAATGAAGCTACCTTGGTCATTTCTGGTGACTCTGGTGCGGTTCGACAAGCGGTTTCGACTGCTCGTGAAATTGGTATCAGCTTGCTTGAAACCATGGGTGGTGAAGCCCCGTCTGCTACTAAACCCTACATTTAGGCCATAGAAGGATAATAATAATGAAACCTGTATCACAAGGATTTAGTGAGCCGACGAGTCGTGTCGAGTCACTACGTAACCAAATATTAGATGCTGTGCCGTGTATTGAAACAGCCCGTGCTTTAGCGATTACTGCCTCTTATAAAGAAACTGAAGGTAAACCTGCAATCATTCGTCGCGCTAAGGCGTTTGAGCGTATTCTAGCCGAACTCCCTGTCGTGATCCGCGATAATGAATTGGTCGTGGGCAGTGCAACCATTGAACCTCGTTCATCACAAATCTTTCCTGAGTTCTCAAACACCTGGATTGAGGATGAATTTGAGCGTGTCGGTAAGCGAAGCGGTGATTCATTTCAAATTTCTGAGCAAGCAAAACAAGAACTACGCGAAGTATTCCCATATTGGCAGGGTAAAACGACCAGTGAACTTGCCACCTCTTATATGTCATCAGACACGCAAGCGTGTATGGATGCCGGCGTATTTACCGTTGGTAACTATTACATGAATGGAGTAGGGCACATTTCTGTCGATTACGGAAAAGTGCTTAAAGTTGGTTATCAGGGAATTATTACCGAAGTCGCTGAGAAAATGTTATCGGCTGATAAGACGTGCCCTGATTACATCAAGCAAGAACAGTTTTATAAAGGCATTATTATCTCTTGTAATGCCGCGATTCAGTTTGCGAAACGTTATGCCAATAAGGCCAGTGAATTAGCGCAATCAGCAAGTGGTGCTCGTCAAGCAGAGCTGCAAAAAATTGCTGAAACTTGCCGTCGTGTTCCAGAGCAAGGTGCGACGAATTTCCATGAGGCGTGTCAGGCATTTTGGTTTGTCCATCTGATGATTGGTTTGGAATCCAATGGCCACTCGATTTCACCAACCCGTTTTGATCAGTACATGCACCCTTACTTTGAAATGGACAAAGAAATTTCACCTGAGTGTGCACAAGAGCTGATTGATTGTATTTGGGTTAAACTTAACGATATTAACAAAGTGCGTGATGAGGTATCTACCAATGCGTTTGGTGGCTACCCTATGTTCCAAAATTTGATTGTTGGTGGCCAAGATCAAAATGGTGAAGATGCAACTAACACCTTGTCTTATATGTGTATGGAAGCAACCGCGCGCGTACGTTTACCTCAGCCTTCGTTCTCGGTTCGTGTATGGTCGAAAACGCCGAATGAGTTCTTGCTTAAAGCGTGTGAGTTGAGCCGCTTAGGTTTAGGGGTTCCTGCTTTCTATAACGATGAAGTGATTGTTACCGCTCTGGTTAACCGGGGTTTGAGCCTGCAAGATGCACGTCAGTACGGCATTATCGGCTGTGTGGAACCTCAGTGCCCAGGTAAAACAGAAGGTTGGCATGATTCGGCATTCTTTAATCTAGGTAAATTACTAGAGATCACTCTCAATGGTGGTAAAGTTGATGGTCAACAACTGGGTCCAGTTACGCCACAGCTTACTGAATTAAAATCTTTTGATGAGCTAATGGATGCTTATCAAAAGCAAGCTGAATACTTTGTTCTTCACCTGATCACTGCCGATAATTGTGTTGATATTTCACATGCCGAGCGTGCACCATTGCCGTATCTGTCGTGCATGGTCGATGACTGTATCGGTGATGGTAAGTCTCTGCAAGAAGGTGGCGCACAGTACAACTTCAGTGGTCCGCAAGGTGTGGGTGCGGCGAATGTTGGCGATTCACTCACTGCGATTAAGAAACTGGTATTTGATGAAGGTAAGTTGACCCTTCAACAAGTTAAAGATGCCTTGGATACCAATTTTGGCGGTGAAGCTGCCGGACCAACTAATAGCGCCAATGATCCTGCCTATGACATGGTGATGGATGCAGTGAAGAAAGTACTTGCCGAAACTGGCTCTGCAGCTTTACTGGATTCGCAAGCATTGAAGAGTAATGTGAGCGTTTTGACCTCGAAAACGAACTCGGTACGTCAAATGCTGATTGATGCGCCGAAATTTGGTAATGACATTGATGAGGTGGATTTGCTCACACGAGAAGGTGCAGCGATTTACTGTCGTGAGGTTCAAAAATACACCAACCCTCGTGGTGGTTCATTCCAAGCGGGACTTTATCCTGCGTCAATCAATGTTTTGATGGGAACCGCAGTAGGAGCGACACCGGATGGCAGGATGGCCGGTGAACCGTTGGCTGATGGTGTGTCGCCTAGTCGTGGTATGGATAGAAGTGGACCAACTGCAGCGACTAACTCAGTGGCTAAATTGGACCACTTTATTGCCTCAAACGGTACCTTGTATAACCAAAAATTCCATCCAACTGCTTTGCAAGGTGAGAATGGGCTTAGCAATATGGGTGCACTCATCCGTAGTTACTTCGACCATAAAGGTATGCACGTACAGTTCAACGTGGTTAACCGTGACATCTTGTTAGCGGCACAAAAAGAACCAGAGAAATATCGTGACTTAGTCATTCGTATTGCGGGTTACAGTGCGCAATTTATTTCTTTGGATAAGAGTATCCAAGACGACATTATTGAACGTACTGAACATATGTTCTAAGTCAAGATGCTCCGCATATAACAAGTTAATCATAAATTTATTATGAAAGGTTTTTTATGTGCGGAGTCGTCTAGATACTAATGGTGGAAGGTTATTCTATGTATAACGAAGATACGCAAGGCACGGTATTTAATATTCAGAAGTTTTCATTACATGATGGTCCAGGAATTAGAACTATTGTGTTTTTGAAAGGGTGTTATTTGTCTTGTAAATGGTGCAGTAATCCAGAATCACAGAAATTCAAACCATCGGTGATGTTTGAAAAAGAAAAGTGTATTGGGTGTGGTAACTGCGCTAAAACCTGCCCTCAAGAAGCGATAAGTTTAAATCGCCCTAATCGGGTAGATCATGACAAATGTATTGGCTGTGGTAGTTGTGTTGGCGTTTGCCCATCCAATGCGTTGACGCTTGCCGGCAGTAAAATGAGTGTAAAAGAAGTATTGGATGAAGTGTGTAAAGATTCAGTGCATTATCGGCGTTCTAATGGAGGGCTAACCCTGTCAGGTGGTGAACCGTTAGCGCAACCGGAGTTTGTTGAAGAGCTGCTTCGCGCGGCAAAGGCTCGTGGCTTACATACGGCGATGGAGACCACTGGAATTGCTAGCCCAGATGTATTGAAGCGAATAATCCCTTTGTTGGATGTCGTTCTGTTGGATATAAAAACCTTCTACAGTAAGCAACATGAGAAATATACTGGTTTGGCAAATGAAGTGGTGCTTAAAAATGCTTTGACAATTTCCAAGTTAGCGAAGCAGGTATCAATAAGAGTACCTCTAATTCCAGAGTTTAACGCCGATGAACAAAGTGTAAAAGCGATTGCAACTTTCGCTACCCACATGGATAACGTTGCCAGATTACACCTTCTTCCTTATCACAATTTTGGTCAAAACAAATATTCCTTGCTTGGTAAAGAATATTATTGCAAGGAGTTTAAAACGCCGTCAAATGACGAAGTCAACCGATATAAAGAAATTGTGGAATCCCTCGGTATTGAGTGTGTGGTTGGCGGTTAAAATTATTAAGGATATAAAATGAGTAATTTTATTGAAAAAAAACTTCTGCACCAATGCATATCAGAATTTCTTGGCCTGGGTGTTGTTATTTTCTTCGGCGTGAGTTGTTTGTGTGCTTCTGTACTGGCTGGCGCTAACTTTAGTTTGTGGGAAATATGTATTGTATGGGGTGTCGCATTTGCTTTAGGTATTTACCTGAGTGCAGGGGTGTCTGGTGCACACCTAAATCCGGCCGTGACCATTGCATTATGGCGGTATGCAAATTTCGATGGTAATAAAGTTGTTCCGTATATCGTTGCCCAGACAGCCGGGGCATTTTCTGGGGCGGCACTGGCCTATTTGATTTATCACAACCTATTTGATGTATATGAACTGGCAAACGGCATTACCCGTGGTAGTGTGGACAGCCTTTCTTTAGCCGGGCTATTCAGCACCTATCCTCATTCTGATATCAGCATTTTACAAGCAGGTGTGGTTGAGTTTGTAATTACTGCGGTATTGATGTTGTTGATCATGGCATTAACTGATGATGGTAACGGTTTACCACGTGGTCCACTGGCTCCACTGTTAATTGGTTTGCTCGTCGCTGTCATTGGTGCAGCAACCGCACCACTAACTGGCTTTGCTCTTAACCCTGCTCGTGACTTCGGCCCTAAACTGTTTACTGCCATGAGTGGTTGGGGGGAAATTGCCTTTACTGGTGGTAGTGTTTTCCCTTACTTCATTGTACCTATTGTGGCGCCAATCCTTGGTGCGTGTGCGGGTGCCAGCCTGTATTCATTCAAACCCCGCGAAGAAAGTGATGCGCAGCCTGAGACGGCTGATGCGTCAGCGCAAAGCTAGTATCTCTTGCAAGGCAGGCTTGTCTGCCTGCCTTGCTTGAGGGTCTTATTATTTAGAGGTAGACGTGATGAAAAGTGCATTCGGGATGGTTGAGGTGACTGGGTTAGCGTTAGCAATTACCGTTGCTGATGTAATGGCAAAATCAGCCAATATAAAAATTCTGGGTTTAGAGCGGGTTAATGGTTTTGGCTGGATACTGATTAAAGTGGCTGGCGATGTGGGCTCAGTCAATGCGGCTGTTGATACTGGTGCGTCGTTTGCCCGAGCCCAACAAGGGCTATGTGGGAGCAAAGTCATTGCCCGCCCTGCTGATGGTTTGGATCGGTTATTGAATGAACCACCAAAGCTCAAATCCAATAGCTTCAAAGGCGTAGAGAATCAATCTACACAAAAAGCCAAGGCAATTGCGTTGGAGAACGCCGGTCATAAAAAAGCACCGACTAAGCGCACGACGGCTAAAAGCACTAACGTTAAAAGTACTACCGTCAAAAGCACACCAACAAGACAGCAAAAAAACATTCAGCCAGCTGCGGCAGCCCAAACAGAAGAAACAGAAAAAGGGACGCTTCAAGGCAAACAGCGTCAGCCTTCAACTAAATCACCTGCTGCGAGTAGCAATAGCAAAGCAGGCACCGTTAGTAATAAAGAAGGAAGTGCAGTATGAGTGTTGTGGATGCGGGTGCTATTGCGGCTAAAGTCGTTGATGTGCTTCGTCATAGGGCTGTTCCTGTCGGAATATCTAACCGCCATGTTCATCTCTCGCAAGATGATTTTGCGCGGTTGTTTCCTGGCCAAAACCTCGGTGTTTCCAAGCCCTTGGCTCAGCCTGGGCATTTTGCAGCATCGCAAACGGTGTCTCTGAGAGGCCCGAAAGGGGTTATCAATAACGTTCGTATTCTTGGCCCAATACGTACTTATACCCAGGTGGAGGTTTCGGCGACCCAAGCCAGGGAGTTAGGCATTAAGCCGCCAGTCAGAATGTCTGGTGATTTAGAGGGCTCGGCGGGTATCGAGATTATCAGTGAGCATGGGGCGATCACCCTTGAGCAGGGAGTCATTATCGCTAAACGTCATATTCACATGAATACTTTCGATGCCTTGTTGTTTGGGGTTGAGGATTGTCAGTCTGTCAATGTTTTGGTCGGTGAAGCGCCACGAACGGTGTTATTTAAAGATGTGGTGATCCGTGTTGATCCGCAGCTCGTGTTAGAGATGCACCTTGATACAGATGAGGCCAATGCCGCGGGCTTGAAGGGTGCAAATGATGTGGGCGAAATAGTTTTTCAGGAGTAATGCCATGGTGGATTCACCATCAGATTGTCAGGTGATTGCCTTACATCCTCGTCAACTGGAGTCCGGATTGACTTCTTTGGTAGAGCTGGCACAAGAATCAGGGGTATCTCAGTTTCACATTGTATTGCCAGATCTCGTGTTTTTACTGGCATTGACTGAGTTTGATAGTAGTCACCCCGCAGTGAAAACTGTGTTGGAAGCTTGGTCTATCGGGATAACTACGCGCTTGATTATTCATCGACAATTGCTACCGATGCTACCTGTGTCACCGTTGGTGCCATTACCGCTAGATATTAGGGATCACAAAGGTGTTGAGGTCCATCTGCGTGAGAACGCGTGGCTGAATTATGGTGATGTTGCTCTGCTAAGCCAATGTTGGTTGTTAACTCAGCCGTGTGTACAGCTCACTGATTTAGCCCGTGAGCATATGGAACGTGAGCAGGTCTATTTGGTAACTAAAAGGAGAGGGTATGTATCTCGCAAAAGTGATCGGTTCGGCAGTCGTACCCCAGAAGATCCCTTCACTGAACGGTAAGAAACTGATGCTGGTTGAGCCGATAACCGCAGGAGGCGAAACTGCGTTGGGCGCCCAAAAGGTGGCAGTCGATGCGGTGGGTGCTGGGGGCGGGGAGATTGTTATCGTCGCCCAAGGGACATCTGCAAGACAATATTTTCAGGAGCCAAATCAGGGTATTGATGAGGTAATTGTTGGCATCGTTGATAGCTTGAACTGCGATTGAGTGCTATCAGCTGTTGAGTATTTAGACACCGAATAGTTAAAGGAAATCGAGAGTGTATGAGTAATTTAGATATCGATTTATTGGTCAAGGATATACTGGCGCAGAGTGCACAGGCAGGCATTAGCCTTACACCCCAGCGAGCACATGGTGCCGGTTTTGAATCGGTTGATGCGG
Organism: Photobacterium sp. DNB23_23_1; assembly: GCF_052873815.1. NCBI lineage: Bacteria > Pseudomonadati > Pseudomonadota > Gammaproteobacteria > Vibrionales > Vibrionaceae > Photobacterium > Photobacterium sp. DNB23_23_1. The sequence continues at coordinate 70,209 of NZ_JBNNXT010000018.1, forward strand.
CAATTAGTGCTGCTAAACACGCGTTCATTGATTTTAATGCTAGCCCTATGTCAGTGCGTAAAGCAATCATTGATGGGCTGCGAGTTGCTCTTGCTGACGACATTCCAGAAATGGCAGAAAAAGCTTGGCGTGAAACTGGAATGGGCAATGTTTCCGATAAAGTTCTGAAGAACAAAGCCGCATTGGAGAATACTCCTGGTACTGAAGATCTCGCGACTCAAGCGTTGACTGGGGACGGTGGTTTAACCTTGTTTGAATATTCGCCTTATGGGGTTATTGGTGCGATTGCACCAAGTACCAACCCGACGGAAACCATTATTAATAATGCGATTAGCATGATAGCGGCAGGTAACAGTGTGATTTTTAGTCCACACCCTGGTGCAAAGGATGTCTCTATTTGGCTGATTAATAAGGTTGAACAGATCATTTTTGATGTTTGTGGGATTCGTAATTTGGTGGTGAGTGTCAGTACGCCGAGCTTTGATTCAACCAAGGAGATGATGGTACACCCTGATATCCCCCTACTAGTGGTTACGGGAGGGCCTGGCATTGTCAATATGGCAATGAAGACGGGTAAGAAGGTGATTGGTGCGGGAGCGGGTAATCCGCCAGTGATTGTTGATGAAAGCGCTGATATCGAAAAAGCAGCTAAGGATATTATTAGCGGGGCATCATTTGACTATAACCTGCCATGTATCGCTGAAAAAGCAGTGCTTGTCGTTGAATCTGTTGCGCAGCCACTTTTAAAGGCATTCGATGCCAATGGGGCATGTTGGGTGCAAGACCCAGTTGAAGTTGCTCGCCTGCGTCAATTAGTTATTAACGAGAAAGGTGAGGCGAATAAGTCGCTAGTAGGTAAAAGCCCGGCATCCATCTTGGAAGCGGCAGGGATAGACTTCAATGGTTCTCCTAAGCTGGTGGTGGTTGAGGTTGGTGCTGACGATCCGTTAATGCTGGTTGAGCAATTGATGCCTCTTCTTCCCGTTGCAGTGGCGTCAAGCTTTGATGACGCACTGTCAGCGGCACTGCGTGTTGAGGGTGGTAATTTGCATACCGCGATCATGCATTCGAAGAATATTGATAACCTTAATCGTGCGGCAAGAGTGATGCGTACCAGCATCTTTGTTAAGAATGCTCCATCGTTTGCCGGGATTGGTGTGGGTGCTGAGGGCTTTACAACCTTTACCATTGCAACCCCTACGGGCGAGGGGACGACCTCTGCACGATCTTTCGCACGGCTACGTCGTTGCGTATTGAGTGAAGCCTTTAATATTCGCTGAGAGACTGACTGCCATGAAGCCATTTTCTATTCCGACAAAGCTAATAAGTGGTCCTAATAGTCTTGCTGCGTTGTATCAGCTATGTAAGAAGCGTATCTGGTTGGTATGCGACCCATTTCTTTCCGAAACTGAGGCGTTAAAGCAAATTGTTACGGGGTTGAGTCAGCGTAATCAAGTTGCGCTATTTACAGACGTTAAGCCTGATCCTACGACGGAAGATGTAGCGAAGGGTGTGTCGGTAATGGAGGCTTTTGAGCCAGATGTCGTCATTGCTTACGGTGGAGGATCAGCGATTGATTTGACCAAAGCAATTCGTTTCGTTGGACAAAAGAGAGGGTATCACAGTGGTTGCTTTATTGTGATACCTACGACGAGCGGAACGGGCTCTGAAGTGACAAACATCAGTGTGATTTCTCAACCAGAGCGCCAGATCAAGGTGCCGTTAGTTGATGATGAACTCTTGCCGGACATCGCAATCCTTGACCCAAGTCAAACGTTGACTGTACCGCCAGCGGTAACGGCAAATACAGGCATTGATGTTCTAACCCATGCTATTGAGGCCGTAGTGTCGGCTAAGAGTGACGATTTCAGTAATGCTCTTGCAGAAAAGGCCATAACGTTAGTGTTTAAGTATTTAAAGCCAGCTTTTATTGATGGTAACGATATTGAAGCTCGTGAAAAACTACATAATGCGTCATGCCTTGCCGGAATGGCATTCAATCATGCTGGCTTGGGGCTCACACATGCCATTGCGCATCAGTTAGGTGCAACATTACACATACCTCATGGCTTGGCTAATGCGCTGTTACTGACCTCTGTTATGGAGTTCAATCGAAAATGTAATAAAACGGAAGCGACGTATGCGCGGTTGGCTCGCTGTCTCGGTTTCGTTCCCCGGGGAGCCGATTGTAAGACTGGTGCTGATGCGTTGATCCATGAAACAAGGGTCTTAATTGATGCTGTTGGGATAACCGAAGTGGGTGCAAGGTTAAATTTAATCCCCAAAAATGATGAACACCTTTTGCTCGCGATAGCCAACCAAGCACAGCAGGATATCACACTAAAAACAAACCCTGTTCGGCCCGACGTTAAAGAGATTTGCGAAATTATCCGTGCAATATAAATAGCATAATAAACCGGAAGGAACGAATAATGCGTAGCCACCAAGAAAGGGTCATTCAGGAATATGTACCTGGGAAAGAAGTATCCTTAATTCACTTAATTGCAAATCCCGGCATTGAGGTGGTAAAGGCACTGAATTATCGTCTTGAAGGTAACGCAATTGGTTTGATTACTATTTCTCCTAGCGAGGCAGCGATTATTGCGGCTGATTTAGCAACTAAATCAGGTTCAGTTAGTGTAGAACAAATCGATGAAGGTAATGGTTCGGTAGTGATAAAAGGAGATATGTCCTCCGTCGAGTATGCGTTAGAGCAAGTAAGAGAAACATTAGGTGGGGTAATGAATTTTGCAGTTTGCCCTTTAACTCGAACTTAAATATTCAATAACTGATGTTTATATCTACATAGTTAAATCAGTAAATATCCACAAGGAAGATAAATGAACAAAAATGTTTTATCAGTGAATGGTGGAAGTTCATCACTGAAATTTCAGTTATTTAATATGCCAGAAGAGCACTGCCTAATTTCTGGGTATTTTGATGGAGTGTGCTCCTCGTCAACGAGATTTATCGTCAGAATAGGCACAAAAAAGTATGAGGAAACACTCACTGAATGTGATTTTGCTTATGCTGTTGATTACTTGATAACTTTTCTTATCCAGCAAAGTATTATTAATTCCTTAGAAGACATTGATTATATTGGACACCGAGTTGCGCATGGTGGTGAGCATTACTCTCAGCCTGTAATTATTAATAGCCAGGTAAAAAATACCATAGCAGAGTTGACCAAATTAGCCCCGATTCACAATCCAATTAATCTTCTTTGTATTGAGGCTTTTGAAGCCACTTTGCCTAATGCTGTACATGTTGCTGTGTTTGATACTGCTTATCATCAGACTTTGGACGAAGTGCAGTTCCTTTATCCTCTGCCGTATGAATTGTATGAACGTTATGGAATTCGTCGATTCGGCTTTCACGGTATCAGTCATCAATATATCAGTACGTATGTCACAGAGCATTGTTCCGCAGATAAACCCACTCGGGTGATATCTTGCCATCTTGGCAGTGGTGCGAGTATTTGCGCTATTAAAGGAGGAAAATCGGTTGCGACGAGCATGGGTTTTACCCCTTTAGCAGGACTAATGATGGGGACACGCTGCGGTGATATCGATCCTTCCTTACCGATTTATTTAGCCACTAATACACCGATGAGCAATCGAGATGTCAGTGAAATGATGAACAATGCTTCTGGTTTGCTGGGGGTTTCAGGGATGTCAGATGATTGCCGTGTGTTAGAAGAAGCGGGTGAGTTAGGGCACTCTAGAGCTGCTTTAGCACTTCAAATGTTTGAAGGTAGAGTTATTGAGACGATTGGTGCTTATGCGGCTCTTCTAAATGGTATCGATATCCTTGTCTTTACAGGGGGAATCGGTGAAAACTCATCAATAATTAGGAAAAATATTACTGATTCTCTCGGCTTTATGGGAATTAGTATTGATGAAGAAGAAAATAATAATGATAGCTTATTTATAAATACTGAAGACAGTAATACCAAAGTCATGGTTATCAATACAGACGAGCAACGAATGATTGCAAGAGAAACTATTGAATTGATTGGCTTTTGATCTTAATTAAAGCCGACTGTTTTTAAATATAATAATTTATGTATTAATGGAGTATATTATGGCGTTTACACTCGCATTCCCAAAAATCAATATTTCTGGTGAAAATGCAATTAATGAAATGGTCATGAAGTTGGCAGGCAGTGAGCCGGGCCATGGATTGATTATAGCTGATTCTGCATTAGAGAAATTAGGTCTTCTGAAGCCATTGTGTGAGCAACTAGATCAAAGTGGTCTTTCATACACGTGTTTTAATGACACTATTCCTAACCCTACAGTCGCTGTTGTTGATAAAGCATATGAATATTTTATGGAGAGTGGTGCTAGCTATATCATCGCTTTTGGTGGAGGAAGTGCAATTGATACAGCGAAGGCAGTAAAAATATTGTCGGCTAATCCTCGACCAATAACAGATTATACCGGTGTCGGCATGGTTAAGCATGCCGGAGTGCCACTATACGCGATCAATACTACAGCGGGTACGGCTGCTGAAGTGACTAGTAATGCGGTAATTACTGATGAAGCGAATAAAGTGAAATGCGTAATTATCGACAGCAATATTATCCCCGATGTGTCGGTGAATGACCCGAGCATTATGCTTGGTTTGCCTGCGGATGTGACAGCAGCTACGGGTATGGATGCATTGACCCATGCCGTTGAGGCCTATGTGTCGGTTGGTGCGCATATTCTAACTAATCATTCAGCCTTGGAATCGGTGCGCTTAATTGCTCAATATCTGCCTCATGCTGTCGAAGATGGTTCAAACGTTGAGGCGCGCGAAATGATGGCGCTGGGACAGTTTCTTGCTGGCATGGCATTTAACAGTGCGGGCTTGGGTATGGTACATGCAATGGCACACCCGGCGGGTGCACATAAGAACCTCCCTCATGGTGTGTGTAATGCCATCTTGTTGCCGATTGTGTGTGAATTTAACCGTCCACATCGCGTTGCCGCCTTTGCCAAGTTGGCGGTGGCATTGGGTTGCGATGTTAGTGCAATGAGCGACGAGGAAGCGAGTATTGTTGCGGTCAATGCCATTCGAGATTTGAACGAACGGGTTGGTATTCCGCGCGGGTTTAGTGAGTTGGGTGTGACAGAGGAAGATGTTAAGCAGTGGGTGGCCAGTGCCATGGCTGACCCGTGTGCTGGGGGTAACCCAGTCGCAATGACGGCTGATGAAGTACTCGCCTTGTACATGCAGTCACTCTGATGACTTGTTCTCTCTTAGGGCGACGCTTATAGCCCTAAGAGAGCAGATGTAGATTGGATGTGTTACCGGAGGTTATGGATGAATCCTTTCTTGCAACAACTTCAAAGTGCAGGTGTGGTAGGTGCGGGCGGCGCAGGCTTTCCTATTTATATGAAACTTAACTGTCACGTTGATACCTTGATAGCCAACGGCGCGGAATGTGAACCCTTACTCAATAAGGATCAGTGTCTGATGCTGCAGGATAGCCAGGCCTTGATAAAAGGAATGGAAATGGTCATGGCGCAGGTGGGGGCGTCGCGTGGGATTATTGGCATCAAGAAAAAAAATAGTCAAACAATTACCACGTTGCGTCCGTTATTGCCTGCTTCAATCTCAATCTTGGAAATGGAAGATACTTATCCTGCCGGGGATGAGGTTGAATTGGTTTATCGTGCAACAGGTCAGCGTATTCCTGCGGGTGGACTTCCGAAAGATATTGGTATCGTGGTTAATAATGTCGAATCATTAATCAACGTCTATTGGGCTAGTCAGGATAAGCCAGTGACGGAAACCATGGTTACTGTACATGGAGAAGTAGAGCGTCCCTTCACCGCGCGCCTCCCCGTTGGTATGCGTTATGCAGATGCCATCGCTCTTGCCGGGCGTATCACCTGCGACGATTATGTGATCATCGAAGGGGGGCCGATGATGGGTAGTGTTACCCGTGATGTATTTAAGCCTTTGACCAAAACCTCGAGTGGACTGTTGATACTCAAAGCGCAGAGCCGTGTGGCAAAAATTAAGGAGCGTAGCGATGCTCAGGCAGTGAAAATTGCCCGTTCAGCCTGTGATCAGTGTGGACAGTGCACTGCACTTTGTCCTCGGGCCTTGCTTGGTTACCCGGTTGATCCGAGAAAGGCGATGCGTGCTGCCCTTATGGCCGATACGAACCATGCTCAGGCAGCGCAACCTTGTTGCGGCTGTAATCTGTGCACCATGTGGTCTTGCCCCGAAGGCGCCGATCCTCAGCGTATTTGTCGCCTTGCTAAGCAAGGACTAGGCGCGCAAAACTTGATGCGCAGCCCACAGCAACTTCAGGCTAATACTTTACAAGTTCACCCTCTTAAAGCGTATCGTGGTGTTGCAACATCTCGTTTGATGCGTCGTCTAGAAGTGTTGGACTACTACCAGCGTCCAGCCGAATATTTGCAAAACTTTCCCGTCGTTAAACAGGTTTCTATTTCTCTGCAGCAACATATTGGACGTCCAGCGGAGTCCATTGTTGAGGTTGGGCAGCAGGTTAAGAAAGGAGATATGGTGGCACGTGCAGCGGCAGATAGTTTGAGTGTCGCAATGCATGCCAGCATTGATGGGCGAGTCATAAGCGTCTCTGATCAAATTGTCATTGAGGGGACGGGAGAGTGAAAATGAACAACGCAATAGGCTGTATTGAATTGAACTCCATTGCCAGGGGATATCAGGTCGCTGATGCCATGGTTAAAGCGGCTAACGTGAGTATCGTGTTTCATCGCACTACCTGTCCCGGTAAATTTATTGTTTTAGTCAATGGTGATATTGGCGCGGTAAGGGCAGCGGTTGAGCATGGACTACAAGCCGGAGGTGGTGATGTGATTGATGAGGCCATCATCTCTAATATCCATCCGGATGTTTTCTTGGCCATTTCAGGTACTAGCGAGATACCTCGTGGCGGCGCATTAGGTGTGATTGAAACCTTCTCTATAGCTGCAGTGATTGAAGCTGCTGATGCAGCAGTAAAGGCCAGTGATGTTCAGTTAATGGATATCCAATTGGCAATGGCGATTGGTGGTAAAGGTGTTGTGACACTAAACGGAGATGTTTCTGCTGTGCAATCGGCGGTGGAGATTGCGTGTGAACGGGTTAAAGATAAGGGGGTTCTTTGTAATCATTGCGTTATTGCTAATCCAAGTCCAGAGATTTTAGAGACGTCGCTTTAAGTTAATATTGTGACCTGGATATGGGCTCTCTTTGATTATTGACTACTTATCGTACTTGGACGGTAAATACTCTAAAGGTTATCTAAACAGCAAAAAATTATCCTCAATATATAGTTTGAGGAGGCAGCATGAAAAATCTGATTGCAGTTGATTTGGGCGCTGGGAGCGGGCGAGTAATTCTGGGTGTTTATGATGGAAAAAAACTATCTCTGAGTGAATATCACCGATTTATAAATAACCCTATTAAGTGTGAAAATCATATTTGTTGGGACATTGAGAGTTTACTTAAAGAAATAAAGACGGGTATAGATAATATATTACAAGCCGGTATTCTACCTGATTGTATTGCTATTGACAGTTGGGGCGTAGATTTTGTCTTAACCGATAGAAATGGTGGAATGCTTGGCTTACCCGTTACATACCGTGATGAGCGTACCAAAGGTGTCATGGATAAGGTGATAGCGCAGATTGGTGGTGATGCGATTTATAAGCAATCCGGTATACAGTTTCTGTCTTTTAATACGCTTTATCAACTTGTGACGCTAATACAACAGCAACCGTGTTGGCTCGACGACGTTGATTGTTTGCAGTTTATTCCTGACTATTTAGGTTTTCGCTTAACTGGACAAAAAAATTGTGAATTCACCAATGCCACTACATCACAAATGGTTGATTGTCATACAGGTGAATGGTCGTCGATACTTGATGATTTAGCTATTCCTCGCCAATGGTTATTACCTATTCAAGCACCCAATCGATTAATTAGTCATTATCGTAGTGAAAGGTTTGATGTTGAAATTCCTTTTGCGTCGGTGGCAAGCCATGATACCGCCTCTGCGGTTCTTGCAGTTCCTTTTGACTGTCGTAAGGCGGCATATCTTAGCTCAGGGACTTGGTCATTAATGGGGATGGAGAGCCTATCCCCACTCGTTAATGCTCAGGCGCAGCAACTCAATATTACGAATGAAGGTGGCGCTGAAGAGCGCTTTCGTGTACTGAAAAATATTATGGGGCTGTGGATTGTACAGCGCATTCAGCACGAACTTGAATCCTACAGCTTTTCAGATTTAGTGTCATTGGCCGAAACTGCGCCAGCATTTGTCAGCTTGATCAATCCTGATCATGCCATGTTCCTTAACCCACCTTCCATGGTAGAGGCGGTACAAGCTTTTTGCTATCAAACCGAACAGCCAACTCCGCAATCACCAGGGGCGTTAATTCGCTGTGTATTAGAAAGTTTGGCGTTGCAGTACCGCAGTGTCTGGGTGGGGTTAAATGCACTGAGTGAACAACCGCTAGAAGGTATTCATATTGTTGGTGGTGGAAGTCAGAACGCCTTATTAAACCAGTGGTGTGCCGATGCATGTGGTTGTCCGGTGTGGGCCGGTCCGATTGAAGCTTCAGTGGTGGGCAACTTGTGTGGACAACTCATTGCTCTACAAGCACTCAGTGGCGTTGATGCTGCGCGGCGGTTGGTTCGTGATTCATTCACGATAACCACTTACCACCCGGAAGGAGAGGCCCTGTTTTCTGAACAGTGGCAAAGGTTTATAGCCCTGTGTAATGCAGAGCTCGTAGAGCAAGATGTTTGCTGTGCAGAAGGGTAAATACGGATGTTGCTGTATCACGTCGTTATTTCGAACATGTTAAGTAACGAGCAAGAAAGCAGCGGTGAGAGATAATCAAAGAGAGAGAATTATGGACGAGCGAGAGAACATATTGAATGCTTATCAACTGGCTAAGCGTCAGTTTGAGCAATTGGATATCGATGTTGATGCAGCATTAAAAACGGTTAATGACATTTCTATCTCAATGCATTGTTGGCAGGGAGATGATGTGGCTGGGTTTGAGAATCCAGAAGGGTCACTGACTGGCGGTATTCAGGCGACAGGAAATTACCCGGGTAAAGCTACTTCGGCAGAGGAGCTACGTCGTGATGTCTTTGAGGCTATGACTATGATCCCCGGTTCACTGCGGCTCAATTTACATGCGATCTACCTTGAAGCGGATCAACCCGTAGAACGCAATGAAATCCAACCTAAGCACTTTGCGAATTGGGTTGAATGGGCCAAGCGTGTCGAAATAGGTTTGGACTTCAATCCAACCTGTTTTTCACACCCATTGAGTGCTGACAATTTCACTCTTACTCATCCTGATGATGAAATCCGACAGTTCTGGATTGACCATTGCAAGGCGTGTCGTGATATCTCAGCATATTTTGGTAAAGAGCTGGGTTCGCCTTCAACGATGAATATTTGGATCCCTGATGGCTACAAAGATTTGCCAGCCGATCGTTTGGCTCCACGTAAGCGTTTGATGGCGGCTTTGGATGAAATCATCGCTGAACCCTTGCCAGTCGAGTATCACATTGATGCGGTGGAATCGAAGTTGTTTGGTATTGGTACTGAAGCTTATACCGCAGGCTCCAATGAGTTTTACTTTGGTTATGCTGCCTCGCGCAATGTTGCTTTATGTCTGGATGCAGGGCATTTCCATCCTACCGAAGTGATCTCCGATAAGATCTCAGCGGCATCGCTGTATGTCGAAAAGCTGCTGTTGCATGTCAGTCGTCCAGTACGCTGGGATAGTGACCACGTGGTGCTACTTGATGATGAAACGCAGGCCATTGCTAATGAAATTGTTCGTAATAACCTTTTAGGCCGCGTCACTATCGGTTTGGATTTCTTTGATGCGTCAATCAACCGTATTGCTGCCTGGGTCATTGGTACTCGCAATATGCGTAAAGCCCTACTTAAAGCATTACTCGAGCCGAATACCCAACTAAAACAAGCGGAATTGAATGGTGATTACACCACCCGTTTAGCCTTGATGGAGGAGAGCAAATCACTGCCTTGGACGGCCGTATGGGATTACTACTGTATGGAGCAAGGCGTACCGGTTGGGAGTGCCTGGTTAGAACAAGTGAAACAATATGAAGCAGAAGTATTACTAAGAAGATAAGTGCGTAGATATGGGCACAGACGTGTGTCGGTGTGCTCTATACGCATCGTAAGCAATAGAAAATTAATTATTTAATAATAACTAGACACGGAGTATATCCGAATGAAAAACGTGATGAAAAGTTCCCTACTTGTATTAAGTGTTTTCGCTACTGGTATGGTACAGGCTGACGAAGTACGTATTGGCCTTGTGGTTAAATCTCTCGGAAATGGCTTTTTTGAGGCTGCTCATGAAGGCGCTAAAGAAGCGGCTAGTGAGCTTGGTGATGTGAAAATTATCTACACCGGTCCTGTGACACCAACAGCAGAAGGTCAGATTGAGATTATTAACTCGTTAATCGCCCAACGCGTAGATGCAATTGCTATCTCAGCTAATGATACAGATGCATTAGTTCCAGTGTTAAAGCGAGCGCAGCAACGCGGTATTAAAGTGGTGTCATTCGACTCTGGCGTTGCACCTGCTGGGCGCGCAGTACACCTCAACCCGTCAAGTAATGAGTTGATTGGGAAAATGAACATTGAACTCGCCGAGGTTGCGCGACAAGAAGTGGGCGGCAAGGCGGGTGATATTGCGGTGTTAAGTGCAACGCCGACGGCGACTAATCAAAATATCTGGATTGAAGAGATGCAGAAGGTACTGCCTCAGTACCCAGATTTGAACCTAGTTTCTATTGTTTATGGGGATGATTTAGCTGACAAGAGTTACCGTGAAACTCAAGGGCTTATCAATTCCTACCCAGATCTTAAAGTGATTGTTGCACCAACTTCGGTAGGTATTGTGGCTGCGGCACAAGCAGTTAGAGATATGAACAAAGCCGGTGAAGTTTATGTGACTGGCCTTGGTTTACCTTCAGAGCTAGCGGGTCACGTCGATTCGGGGGTCGTTAAGAGTTTTGCTATTTGGAACCCCATTGATCTTGGATACGCCGCAACCATGATCAGCTATGACCTGGTAAAAGGTACTGCGTCAAAAACGCAAGTCAATATGGGGCGCTTGGGTAAAGCAAGTCTAGATAATGAAGGCAATGCTGCAATGGCTGCGCCGTTTGTTTATGACAGCTCTAATGTTCATAAATTTGCGAGTATTTTCTAATCGTTGAGAAGGTACAGGAGCGGGAAGCTTCCCGCTCTAATACCAACGTAGGCTTAATGAGGAGATGGAGAATGGATGCAAATCAGCCAGTATTTTCTTTGCGTAAGATAAGTAAGCACTTTCCTGGGGTCAAGGCGCTGGACAACGTGAAGTTAGATCTTTATGCCGGCAAGGTTACAGCCCTTGTTGGTGAAAATGGGGCGGGGAAATCAACCTTAGTAAAAGTAATGACGGGGATATATACCCCAACACAAGGTCAGCTTTATCTCGACGCCGAGCAGATCACGCTTTCCACCCCTGACGATGCGCGCAAGTTAGGGATCACAGCCATTCATCAAGAGACGGTGTTATTTGATGAACTGAGTGTGGCTGAAAACATTTTTGTTGGCCATCACCTGATGCACTCTTCAAAAAGACTGAATTGGCGAGAAATGGAACGCCGTAGCGTCGAAATATTGCAAGAGATAGATGCGCCACTAAATCCACGAGCCATATTGAAAGATCTTAGTATTGGTCAACGCCATATGGTCGCGATTGCCCGAGCCTTGTCTTTTGATGCGCGTGTTGTGGTTTTGGATGAACCTACCGCTGCGTTATCGCATCGAGAAATTGAAGATTTTTACGCCATCGTTGAACGCCTTAAGCAAAAAGGCTGTGCGATTTTGTTTATCAGCCACAAGTTTGACGAGATTTTTCGCATTGCAGATAACTATTGCGTATTTCGGGATGGTTGTTATGTCGGGGCTGGGCAGATCAGTGGCACGCAAGAATCGGAGCTCGTTACTATGATGGTCGGGCGTTCAATTGAAAATGCGTACCCAAAAGTAGACAACGAGATTGGCGATACGGTGTTGTCAGTCAGTCATTATTCGCATCCTACAGAGTTTGACGATATCAGTTTTGAGTTACATGAAGGCGAAATCCTTGGCTTTTATGGCTTAGTGGGGGCTGGGCGTACTGAGCTTATGCAATCGTTGTTTGGCGTCAGTAATCTTGCTAATGGCGAAGTAAAGCTCGATAAACAACGTATCAAGATAAAATCCCCCAGTGATGCAATTAAGGCGGGTATCGTCTACGTACCAGAGGAGCGGCAAGCTCAGGGTACCGTGCTTGAGTTCCCAATCTTCCAAAATATCGGTTTACCACAGCTCGAGAAAATCAACCCAAATGGTTTGCTGGATGAACAGCGTGAGTATGCGCTAGCAGAGACGTATGCCAACCGTTTACGGGTAAAGGCGCCGAATTGGTATGAAAAGGTTGAGAATCTATCTGGTGGCAATCAGCAAAAGGTGGTGATCGGCAAATGGCTTGCAACGCGGCCTCAAGTGATCATCTTAGATGAACCCACGAAGGGAATTGATATTGGCTCAAAAGCGGCGGTTCATGAATTCATGTCGGAATTAACCCGGGAAGGGCTTGCTGTGATTATGGTGTCGTCGGAATTACCGGAAGTGATGGGTATGGCGGACCGTATTATCGTGATGCGTGAAGGCTTAATGGTCAAGGAATATGCACGCCACGAATTTTGTGCCGAATCAATCGTCAGTGCCGCAACGGGATTAACGGGAGTCGCGTAATGAAAGAATTATTAAAGAATCGAGAGGCATTATTAGGGGGAGTCATTCTGCTACTGATCGCCGCGATTGGATTAATTGTCCCCGACTTTGTGGGGGTGGGGAATTTATTTAACGTATATAACGATACATCTATTCTGATTATCCTCGCACTGGGGCAAATGTTCGTCATTATTACCCGCTGCATTGATCTGTCTATTGCTGCAAATGTGGCCTTAACGGGCATGGTTGGAGCAATGATTAATGCCGCTTATCCGCAATTTCCCGTCCCATTGATCATACTCCTTTGTGCCGGCTTAGGTACGTTGCTGGGTATGTTTAATGGTTTTTTGGTTTGGAAAGCCAAGATCCCAGCCATTGTCGTGTCATTAGGTACCATGAGTATTTATCGAGGTTGTGTGTTTTTACTTAGTGACGGGCAATGGATTAACGCCCACCAAATGAGTGAGACCTATATTGCTATCCCTCGAACAGAAATATTTGGGCTACCCGTGCTTGGCTGGTGTTCGGTAGTGGTTATTGCGTGTTGTTACTATTTTGCTCGTCATCGTCGTATGGGGCGTAATATTTATGCGGCGGGAAATAGTCCAACAGCCGCTCATTATGTGGGAATTGATGTTGGTAAAAAGCAATTTGTTGCTTTTTCTATCGCCGGTTTTATGGCTGGTATTGCCAGCTATTTGTGGATTTCACGTTATGCCGTTGCGTATGTCGACATTGCAAATGGTTTTGAGTTACAGGTCGTTGCGGCGTGTGTCATCGGTGGGGTTAGTATTGCTGGTGGGACTGGCACGGTGCTGGGGTGTGTGTTAGGGGCGCTTTTCCTTGGTGTGATTAATAACGCCTTGCCCGTTATTGGGGTATCGCCATTCTGGCAGATGGCCATTTCAGGTGCCGTGATAATAATTGCCGTGGTCGCAAACTCACGCTCTGAGAGGAAGTTGGGCCGGATTATCCTCAAAAAAGCCGTGCAAAACGCACCTTAGTGATAAAAAGGAGAATAACAATGGATAGCGTAAATAAGGCTGTGATTGAAAATAGTGCTAAGCAGGCGGGGTGGCATTTACCTACGTGGGCGAAGAGCTGGGAAGCATTGCTATTACTAACTGCGGTGGTGGTGTTTTTACTTAATTGTATGGCTTCTCCGTACTTTTTAGATCCATGGACATTGTCGGATGCGACATTTAACTTCACCGAAAAAGCGATCATTGCTCTTCCGTTAGCGTTAGTAATTATTGTTCGAGAGATAGATATCTCCGTTGCGTCGATTATTGCGTTGTGCTCGGTGGCGATGGGGTATACAGCGCAAGCTGGGGTTGGTGTAGAGCTCATTTGTTTAGTGGGTTTAGCGGTAGGTGTTTGTTGCGGTCTGTTTAATGGCCTATTAGTTACGCGACTCAATATTCCTTCTATTGTCGTGACCATAGGTACGATGAGCTTATTTCGTGGTATTGCCTACATTCTTCTGGGTGATCAAGCGATCCGTGACTACCCTCCGGCATTTGAATATTTCGGTCAGGGTTATGTATTTTACGTGTTTAGCTTTGAGTTTGTGGTTTTCTGTTTGTTGGCGGTGTTGTTTTATGTGTTGTTGCAGAAAACAAACTTTGGCCGCCGCACTTATGCAATAGGAAATAACCCAACCGCTGCGTTTTACTCAGGGATTAATGTTGCGAACCACAAATTGATTTTATTTACGCTGGTTGGATTTTTTAGTGCCGTTGCTTCAATCATGTTGACGTCCCGTTTAGGCAGTACCCGCCCTACGATTGCGTTAGGGTGGGAGTTAAATATTGTTACTATGGTCGTACTTGGTGGGGTCAGTATTCTTGGTGGCTCTGGCACAATTGTTGGTGTGGTGATTTCAGTTTTCTTAATGGGGCTAGTCACTGTGGGCTTAGGGTTGTTGAATATACCAGGCATTATTATGTCGATTATTATTGGCTCCATGTTGATCGGTGTAATCGCACTTCCAACCTTAATTAAGTTTTTTGCCGAAAAACGACGTGTTTAATTCAGCATCTTACTTATTTATGGAGGAAATGTATGGCAAGTGAAAAAATAAGAAAGGCATCAATAATGCAATTACGCCCTGGATTTGAACAAGAATACCAGCGTCGGCATGATGAAATATGGCCAGAGTTGGCGGCGACTTTGCGTCAACATGGGGCAAGTAATTATTCCATCTTTCTTGATAAAAACACAAACCAGCTATTTGCATATGTTGAAATTGAGTCGGAATTTCAATGGCAGCAGATCGCTAAAACTCAAGTATGTAAAGAGTGGTGGCATTACATGCAGGATATTATGGAAACGAATCCTGATACATCACCATGTTCGATTGAGTTAAGTTCGGTATTTTATTTAGCTTAATGCTGATTTTTAAAACAATGCTAGCAAAGTAAATGATAAGGGTTGAGGTCATGAATAACATCGCACTAAACGAACAAGTGCAGCACGAAATAGATAAAGTCTCCGAGGTCGCTTCTTACCTCTGGCGTCGAGAATGGGCGGAAAGAAACGGTGGTAATATCTCTGTTGACTTAACCGAGATTTTTGGAGAATTGCCTACTGATCTGTCAGTCTTTCCGCATTGCCAACTGCAATCGGTGGGTGAGTTTCGCTTTCCAGCAGAGAGTGCCGGACATATCTTTTTTGTTAAAGGTACAGGAGAGCGCATTCGTGAGCTAAATGAACCTGATAAAGCAGGTTGTGTACTGCGGATCGATGATCAAGCGGAAGGTTACCATATTCTTTGGGGAGGGCGGCAGCAGGATAACTATTCACCGACGAGTGAATTCATATCTCATGTGGAGATCATTATGGATAAGCAGCAACGAGGTATGGCCGATCGTTGTGTGGTCCACACGCACCCGCTGGAATTGATTATACTGTCCCACCACCCTGATTATGCGCATAACGATGAGCTTTACACCCAGATGTGTTGGCAAATGCTACCAGAAGTACGCGCATTTGTTCCTAAGGGGATTGGTATTGTTCCATATTGCATGCCAGGTAGTCAGGCTATTGCGGATGGGACGACAGAAAAATTGCGAAACCATGATGTCGCGATATGGGAGAAGCATGGGGCCGTGGCCACTGGAGTGGACGCACTACAAGCCTTCGATTTTATCGATGTTGCCAACAAAGGTGCCAAATTGTTCCTTGGTTGTTTAAGTGCTGGCTTTATGCCTGAAGGCGTTAGCGACGAAGATATGCAGAATCTAAAAGAGACCTTTAAATTGTAAAGTAGTCACGGTTTGTGCGTGAGTTTATTGCTTTACTATTAAATGTAGTTGCTTGATGATTAAAATAATAAGGAGTGGGAATGATACATTTGGAAGCTAAGGAGTTTTTTCTTGATTCAAGTTGCGCAATTACAACAGAGTTGCGTAGCCCTCAAGAGCCGTTTCCTGAACACTCGCACTCCTTTAGTGAGATTATTGTGGTATCAGAAGGGCATGGTTGCCATGTTCTTAATGGTGTTCCAATGAGTCTCAGTAAAAATTATGTATGTTTTGTAAACCGTAATGATAGCCATTTGTTTGAAGATGTCGAAGATCTTTATTTGAGTAATATCCTCTATGATACGGATAAGCTACATCTAGGTGCGGACTTAAGGGGCTGTATCCCTGATGA
This sequence comes from Photobacterium sp. DNB23_23_1, assembly GCF_052873815.1. Taxonomy (NCBI): domain Bacteria; kingdom Pseudomonadati; phylum Pseudomonadota; class Gammaproteobacteria; order Vibrionales; family Vibrionaceae; genus Photobacterium; species Photobacterium sp. DNB23_23_1. Next base: position 86,662 of record NZ_JBNNXT010000018.1, read on the forward strand.
TGGTGATGAAGGTTGGTTTATCGATAATTTTACCTTACAGTGTGTGCAAGAGATCATTGATAAATTAGATAAAGAGTCTCATGAAAATACGCCGGAATCAAAGCTGATGGCTAAGATATTGTTCCAGCAGTTGGTAGTTGAATTGTGGCGTGGACGTATTCGTGATTGTTGTACATTGTCAAAAGATGATCGAGTGCTCTTAGCGCTCAATATGATTCGTTGCCATCATGTCCAAGGTTGGGATATCGAGATGATATCCAAGGAAGTTGAACTGTCTCCTCGATATTTATCAAAAACTATTCGTCGTTTGACCGGGATGAGTTACAGTGGCTATTTTCATTATGCCAGAGCATGCAGAGCGTTAGCATTATTAAACAACACCGATAAATCTATTACCGAAGTCGCATTTGATGTTGGTTATCAAGATAGCAATTATTTTTCTACCAAGTTTAAACAAATGATTGGTTTTCCCCCTCGAGACGTAAGACATATGGATATAAGAGTTAAAGATAAAGTAAATATTTAGCATAGGGTAAGAATAATAATTACGTCATATCATCCTACATAAAATATTAATCAGCCTTTCACAGATATAATTATTTTTCATTACAACGACTACTCATTTAATTCCTACCTTGATGATAACGATTATTACAGTTAAAAATCAAACAGTACCTTAGTATTAGTTTTAATAGCTAAGGTACTGTCTTTTATTTACTTAACATTTCCTAATAGCATGTTTTTCATATCTTCTGGGGTCGATAATTTGTTTCCTCCATTGTTGGCACCAGTGATCCACCAATAGACCATACCCGCATCAGAACAATCAAACTTATTGGTTTGAAAGTCTACGACACTGTCATGTTCGACATACGCTAACATGTTCCATATGAAAGCAAAGCCTTTATTATCATGGTTTTTGGCCCAATCCCAGGCATCGGTTGGAGTTTGAAGTTTAACATTCTGATCTCCAATTTGATGTTCGACAACACCAAAGTCGAGAATCTGCTGCCAAGTAAAGAAGTCACCACTGTTATCGTTAAAAGGGTGGTGTGAGACGACATGGACATATTGACGAGATGCGGGATTAGCCGCTTCAAGGGCGTAGCCAATAAGGTCGGGTTCGCCAGCTTCAATAATCCATAATGGATCTGTGTCTGAAGAAGCGTTGATAGCGTCGACTAGATCTTGTGTCGCTCCGGCTTGTTCTGTACGGCAATTGTAGTCTTTACGAAGGTTATCGAATGGTCCAAATAGTTCGATTCCTTCATCAGCCACATATTGTAATATTTTTTGACGACGTAGCTCATTAATGGCGTCAATAGTTTGTATTCCAGGGTTTTTAAAAGGATCAATATCGCATGAGTGAGAAAAGTGAACAAGTCGGTCTGTTAATCCAGAACCACTAAGAATACCAAGTATTACACTATTAGCAGCTATATCATCTGGATCAGGAGAGTTGCCATCACTAACCACCGCCAAACGCCCATTTGGTGGATTTATGATACCGGTGGTAGCGATAGTCGTTTCATCCTTAATTACATTTTGTGTGTTATTATTGTTTTCTGCGAAGCACAATGGGGTCATTATACATAATGCAGCAATTAGCATATTTTTCATAAATATTCCTTATTGTTAACGTAAAGTCTTAGTTAAAATTTCATAAATATATTGTGACGATTAGAGTGCAAAGTGTGCTCAACTATTTATGAAACAGATCTTTTCAATTTATTATTTAGTATGTTTATGTCGTCAATAACATGTTTGAAAAACGTCTGTTGTCCTTTGCAAAGATAATTAAGCCCGGGTTTATTATCTGGTGTTTTAGTAAAACGGTTTCTTGGGCATTCTCCCCCACACAGTTTAAGGTAAGTGCATTGCTTACATGTTGTCGGTAATTTATCTCGCTTGTCGAGACCGAACCTCCTTTGCTTAATAGATGAAATAATATCCGCTTGATGTGTTTTTGTTATATTTCCGAGGTAATAATCTGGATAAACAAAATGATCACAAGAATAAACATCACCATTATGTTCGATGGCAAGTCCCTTCCCGCAGAGCTCATTACTGGTACACTTTTGACTACCAAATCCAAGTAAAATAGCAACGGAATCTTCAAAGTTGTCAATAAAAACGTTACCAAAATCATGTTCAATCCACTCTTTCCATATCGCTACAAGAAAGCTACCCCAATAGTCTGGTTTCACCGACCAGTCTGTCACTATCGGTGGGTGTGTTTCTTTTGGTATTTCTAATGAATCGCTCTTAAGGTGCTGATTGTTGGCTATGGGAGGCGCTATTTTGAAATCGACTTTCTGTACTACAGGCGTGAACTGGATAACATTTGGTTTAACTTCATCCCTTATAAAGCGGTATACCTCTAATGGTTTCTTTGAGTTGTCAGCATTTACAGCGCATAGTACGTTAAAATCAATATCATACTTTTTAAGTAACTTAACAGCGTTCATTATTTTGGGATATGTAGATCTTCCACTATTGCTTAACCTGTATTTATCATGGATATTTTTAGGCCCATCTATCGATAACCCAACTAAGAAGTTATTCTTTTTTAAAAACTTACACCACTTTTCGTCAATTAATATTCCGTTAGTTTGCAGAGAGTTAAAAATATCTTGGTCTTTCTTTTTGTATTTGCGCTGAAGTTTAATTATCTTTTCAAAGTAGGGGAGCCCAAGGAGAGTCGGTTCTCCTCCTTGCCAAATAAAATCCACGTAACTGCAACTTTGAGCTTCTATATGTTGCTTTATATGTAATTCTAGAATGAAATCTGACATTCTTGGCTGAGGGCTTTGTTTGAGTAAATCATTTTTGTGGAGGTAAAAACAATACTGACATTTCATGTTGCATTTAGAGCCAGTTGGTTTAACGACGGCACTAAATTGTTCGATACTGGCCCCTTTCATCAACGGTTCATGTCTCATACAACCTCCCAAGTTTTACCTATTTTAATATTTATGAATGAAATTTTATGTAAGAGGTGCTCAATGTTGTATTGAGCACCTAATAGATTGTTACTTGTTAAATAGTGGTGTGAAGTGAGACATTACCTCTTTATTCTCTTGCGCTACATCGTTAACTTCCCCGGGATCGGTCATGATATTGTATAACTCGATCGGACCATCAACCCCGTAGCGAACAGCTTTCCAATCTCCTCTTCTTGCGGCCTGAAATACTTCACCAACAATACCAGAGTTAGGATCACCTAGTTGTTTGCCAAACTCCCAATATAGTGTTCGTTCTGCTATATCTTCAGGAGTGTCATTTAATATCCCTTTAATCGATACACCATTAGATTTGTATCTTGGGATATCGTTAACTGAAACCCCGGCGAGGGCTGCAAACGTTGGTAATACATCGGCGAAATGCCACGGGGTTTCGTCGACTCTTGCTTTTGTGATGTGTTCCGGCCAAGAAACGATCATGGGTACATGGATACCACCATCATATAGATCGCGTTTTATACCTTGATAGGGTTCTGATGCTTTGAAGAAATGAGGGTCAGCCCCCCCTTCGTCATGCGGTCCATTATCCGAGGTAAAAAAGATGACAGTATTATCTTCAATGCCTTTATCTTTTAATGTTTGGACAACCATGCCGACATAATCATCCAACGCCGTTACCATGCCAGCAAGCGTTGCCTTGGGGTTATCGACTTTCTCAGGATAATATGCGGCATATTTATCACTGGGTACGCCAGAAGACATTCCTAGGTAGGGCTCCTCTTCAAATACACCATCATAAAGCTTAATGTATTCTTCCGGCGCGGCTAACTCTGCATGAGGAGAGGAGTAATTAAGCATTACGAAGAAGGGGTTATCTCTATCTTCGTTTATATAGTCGATAGCCTCATCGGTAAACATCTTTTGGGCATACGCACCTTTATTATTTGCTTCATTCTCTTCAACTCTGATTTTTACACCATCACGCCATACGACTTGAGGGTATTGTCGGTGCCCCTCAGTGATTGAATACAGTCCAAACCAAGTATCAAACCCCATTGCTAAAGGATCAGTAACCCCCATTTGAGAGCCAATAGAGTATTTTCCAAATAGCGCGGTATCATAGTTTGCGTATTTAAGGACGTGAGCCATCGTGATATCTAGTTCACCTAGCTGTACGGTATTAGAGTTATTTGTCATTAACTGACTATCTCTGCCAGTAAACAGTGAAACCCTAGAAGGTGAACTTACCGTGTTACCTGCGTAAGCTTGTGTAAAGCGGATTCCTTGATTAGCTAATTTATCAAGGTTTGGTGTTTTGATCGGGGTGTTACCATAGGCACCAATTTGGTTAAATCCTAAGTCATCGGTAAGAATAAAGACAATATTAGGTGGTTCTGCTGCAGCAAGTGCTGAAGATGCCATTGATCCAACAAGTGCAAACTTAATGGCTTTAGAGACAATTGATTTTATCATTTGAATCATTCCTTTTATGAACAATGATTAAATATGTTCCTGTGCCTAATTACGTTAAATGACCTAAGGTATTATTACCTTTAAAAAAAGGGCGTTAATTAATGATTGGTGGGTGAAAATTCACACATTTGTTCTTTGCAAGTCACATTTTTGGTGATACTGCCCTTAATCAGTGCAGTTATTATCTCGAAGCAAATTTTTAATTTTAACTAAGAAGGGAGGGCTTCTGAGATAATAATGTGATATTGTTCTCAAATTAATATTTATATAAAATATCTTGACTACGACAAAAGGAAGTATATTGAAATACAGCATAAAGTCATTTTTGTGCTAAAACGCGATTGATAATGATTAGGGTGAAACCTTTTTAGGAAATAATATTTGACTACGAATTAATTGGAGTGCCAAGGTGTAATGTTACTGAGCGAGTTTAATTTTAATATTTTATGTTAATGGAGGTACCGAGTGAAGCCTGACAAAATCGGTAAAGCTTACGATCAAATAACTCACCTATGGCAAAGCAGTGATTTCAATCGTAACAATGGTATTGAAGCACATCAACGGGCACTAACTTTTGCCAAGAACAAAGGGAAAGCTCTTGATATAGGTTGTGGCTGTACGGGGCGATTTATTGATTTATTGCAAGGTGAGGGCTTTGAAGCGAAGGGCATCACTGGTATTGATGTATCAGAGCACATGCTATCGATTGTCAGCCAACGCTACCCTGATATTACGTTTGTTCATGCGGATATTTGTGAGTATCAAATTGATGATACCTATGATTTCATCACCGCATGGGACAGTATTTGGCATATTCCGCTGGAAGAACAACGGCAGGTTATTACCAAAATAATCGACAGCCTTAACTGCGGGGGCGTGTTTATCTTTTCTTTCGGCGGAACGGAAGAAGAAGGCGGTCATACTGATGATTTTATGGGGCCAGAAGTCTATTACTCAACGCTTGGCACTAATGGCTTCTTGAATTTGTTCATTGAGCTGGGTTGTATAATTAGGCACCTTGAGTTTGACCAATACCCCGAGTTGCATACTTATCTTATTGTAGAAAAACGTAGTGTTCAAAAGTAACGTGTAGAAAAGCTAATACTATGACTAGTAGGTCAAAATTGCAGCTTAAACTACACTTACAGTTCTTGAGCACCAAGCTCGCATTGTCTACAATGACGCACTTTTTATTTATATCAGGTTATAAACATGAGCGATTTTAATTCTAAACCAGCTTTGCCAGATCATCTAGCGTGCAACCCTCGTAGCCCACACCATGTGGCAGAGTGCTTTGAGCACCAAATCGGTATTCGCCTAAACGGCAAAGAGCGTACAGATGTAGAAGAATACTGCATCAGTGAAGGCTGGGTTAAAATTCCTTCACCAAAAGCATTGGATCGTCGTGGCCAGCCGATTCTTATCACTCTAAAAGGTACTGTAGAAGTCTACTACGTGTAAGACGCTTATTCTTAAGTCTCTATTACTAAGTGGGTATACACATATAAAGCTTGGCACAGTTCGGGCTCTATATGTTTCAGTTATACCAAACGCACTAAAAAAACACCGCCGATAGAAGGCGGTGTTTTTATATATTTATTACGATGTGCTTACGGCTTACTGTGAAGTGGTCAAGTGAAATTGGCCACGGTCTTAGAGTCATTCCAGAATAACCGTTCTGACTCATTTGGCGTCAGGCCACCATTATATTGATGTGGCCTGATCTCGCTGTAATATCCTGTGATGTACTGTGTGATTGAACGCTGTGCCTGGGCAAAACTCTCATAGCCTATTGATGGTACCCATTCTGTTTTCAAGCTTCGAAAGAATCGTTCCATCGGGCTATTATCCCAACAGTTTCCTCGACGGCTCATGCTTTGCGCAATTTGATATCGCCAGAGTAATTGTCGAAATTTCAAACTGGTATAATGCGAGCCTTGATCGCTATGGAACATAACATTTTGTGGTTTTCCTCTGGCTTCAAAAGCCATCGATAGAGCTTTGCCCGTTAAGTTGGTATCGGGTGATAATGACATTGCCCAACCGACAGGTTTTCTTGCAAAGAGGTCTATCACCACGGCTAAATAAGCCCAGCGCGTACCGATCCAAATGTACGTGACATCACCGCACCATACTTGGTTCGGCTCCGTCACGGCGAACTGGCGGTCTAATTTATTGGCTACTTCAACATGTTCTTGATTAGCTTTCGTATAGGCATGCTTAGGCAACTGACAACTTACTAAGCCAAGCTTTTTCATGAACTTGCCAGCACGATACCGGCTCAATGGTATTCCTTTTGTCGTCACGATATCTGCGATAGTTCGGGCACCCGCAGAGCCATTACTGATGCGGTGAGCAGCTTTAACTTCGCTACACAACTCGATGTAGTCAGGGTTAATTGTCTTAGGGCGGCCAGACCAATACTTGTAACTGCTTCGATGAATGCTGAACACATCACAAAGTGTAGAAACAGTGTGGCTCTGCTTGAGTTTCTCGACTAGCGAGAATTGTTCAGCGAGTCGGACATCAAGAGAGCTGTAGCCTAATGGGATGGTCTGCTCCTCCCTCAGCTACCTATACTCAGCTGAAGAGAAAACCAAGGAGGCTCCCATGTCTAGTT